>CAXMPK010000126.1:0-3285 GCA_964195405.1 uncultured Acidimicrobiia bacterium | reverse complement strand
TGCCGGATATGGGCGGCTATTCGACCTGTTGGTTCTGGGCGGTTGAGACGTTGACGAAGATGTCGTTGTAGGCCGGTTGGCCGCCGGGCGACCATTGGGACGGTGAGAGAATGTTCGCTACGGCTGATGTCTCGCCTGGGTGACTCCACCATTTTCCGGGTAGGGCGACAACTCCGGGGATTACTGCGTCTGTGACGTGAAGGTCTGCTGTGATCGAGCCTTGAGGGTTGGAGATGGCGACCGTCTGTCCATCGTTGAGGTTCCGATCGGTGGCGTCATGGGGATGGATTTCCAGTGTCGGGGTCTTCATGGCTCGTCGCTGCCGAGGCATGTTCGCGAAACTTGAATTCATGAAGAAGTGACCCTTCGGGGTCAACATTCTCAACATGCCGTCAGGAGTCTGAGGTCGGGGCACCATCGATGATCCGGAAAGGACGATCTTGTTGGTCGGGTCGGGTTTCGGTCTGTCGGGGGACGTCTTCTGCCACCCGTCGATCTTCAGCTGGTTCACATCGACCCAGTCGGGGAGGGCGGCTGCGGCTATCTGCTCGTCGCTCTCTCGCAGCGCGGGGTGATCTAGTGCCATCGCCGAGGAGATGAGTCGCATCATCTCGCCGTGGGACTTGCTTTCGCCGAGAGGGTCGATTGCTGGGTTGTTGACCGAGATGTAGTGGTGACCCCACGCTCCAAGTATGTCGAAGTGTTCCAACTGGGTGGTAGACGGCAGGACAATGTCGGCGTAGCGCGCGGTGTCGGTCATGAAATGTTCGCTAACAACCGTGAACAGATCATCGCGAGCGAAACCTCTTCTCACCGTCTGGGTATCGGGTAGAGAGATGACTGGGTTCATGTTCCACACCATGAGTCCCTTGACCGGCGGGTCCAACCCGGTGTCAGTCAGGTTGGGTCCCATTCGTGCAATGTCGAGTTGCCGCGGAGCGCCTTGAACCAAGTCGGAACCCGCAGCAGCATTGATATCGAACTCCGGGTACGCCTCAGCGAAAAGGCCACCTCCCGGGTTCGACCAATGTCCACCCAGTATCACCAGAGCTGAAAGTGCTCGCAGGTATGCCTCACCGTTCACCGACTGCTGTGGGCCAACCCCCGCCCGGATGACCGCCGATGACGCGGCACCGAACTCGTGACCGAGACGGACCACGTCTCCCTCAGGGATGCCACACACATCGGCTACACGGTGTGGCGGCCATTGTGCGACCTCAGCGAGATACTCGTCGACATCCGAAGCCCAACCCCTCGCGTGGTCGATGTGAGCCAAACCCTCAGAGACAAGCACATTGGCCATACCAAGGGCCAACACCGAGTCGGTGCCGGGCCTGATCGCGATGTGCTCATCGGCTGCCCTCGCAGTACGGGTCCGAACCGGATCGATCACCACGATCCGAGCACCGTGACGCTTCCTGGCTTCCGTCATGAAATGCCAATGGTGATGCGCCGTCGTCACCAGATTCGCACCCCAGACAATGATCACGTCACAATTGGCGATCTCTTCCGGGTCGAACCCGCGAGGGTGCCCTTCAGCAGCCAAAGAGTTGCCCGCTTGGGCACACACACTGCCCATAGGACGGCTTGCACCGACAATGTGGAAAAGACGACGCAGAGCATCATGCTGAACAGCTCCCAATGAGCCGAGGAAAAACAGAGGCATCAGAGACTCAGCACCGAATTCGGCAATGATGTTGGAAAACCTGTCGGCGATTTGACCTACCGCATCATCCCAAGACACACGGGCGAACTTCCCGTCGCCCTTCGCCCCGATCCTGGCCAATGGATACAGCAGCCGGTCCTCGGCATACGTCCGCTGCTCATAGTCCTTCACCTTCGCACACAGAATCCCCCTTGTGAACGGATGGTCCCTGGCACCTACGACCTTGACCACACGGTCGCCCTCGACATGGGCCACCCACGAACACGTGTCCTGACAGTCAAGCGGACACGAACCCTTCACAAGCCGGACCTCGCTCAACCAGCAACCTCCACCCAAGAGCACGTCTTCTTCTACAGCCAACCGTACACACTCAACGCCACATCGAGGCAGATTCCTTCTGCCTTACGCCCCGCCCAGACCACGCATAACGGCACTTATGGGCGGTCTGTTTGGTTGTGGTGGGTCGGTGACCGCTCAGCGGATGGGCGAGTCGCCCCAGTCGGTTTCCAGGGCATCGCGAAGTTGAGCGACTCTCTTGGCTCCTATCCGTTTTGAAAGTTCATTCTCCAATTGCTCGAAGGTTTCGAGAGCCAGCGGAACTGACTCTCTGCCGGCGGCGGTGAGCGTGATCTTCTTTGCTCGTCCGTCGTCTGGATCATCGATGAGTTCGACCAGTCCCTTAGCTTCCAGTCCTTTGACAAGTGACTGTGCGGACTGTCTCGTGATTCCTAACCGTCGGGCCAACTCGGCAGGCCGGGTGCCGTCTCTGTCGAGATAGGGAAACACAAGGGACTCGGCGGTGGTCAACTCGGCTAAACCCTGATCGGCGAGTCGGCTACGAAGCGCATCGTCGAACCATCTGAACTGTTGTAGAAGCAATCGTGCGAGATTCATGGAATTGTCAGTATACCTGACGAGTTGTAGAGTGAGAACATCGTCAGAGAGACTGACGAGTTAACGGAGGAAGCAATCATGAGCACGCTAGAAACCACAACCGTCACCGTGACAATCGACGCACCACTAGAGACAGTGAGTGCTGACATTGCCGACCCGGCTTCGCACCTTGAGTGGGCAACCGAATTCTTCTCCGGTTCGGCTGAAGACGTCGGCGACGGAACTTGGCGGATGAATGTGGCCCGGATGGGCGGACCGGTTCTGATGCGAATCGACGGTGACATCGCCCTAGGAGTCATCGACATGTACTTGGCACCTGTGGGAGCACCCTTTGGTGCACCACTACCAGTTCGGGTCATACCCAACGGCGGAGGTTCCGACGTACTCTTCACCTTGACCCGCCTCCCAGGCCAAACCGATCAGGAGTGGACCGAAGGTCTCCACTCGATGAAGCGCGAACTAGAGAACCTAAAAACCCGACACGAATCCTGAAAAGCGACCTCCACAAGCCACGCATGACGGCACTTATGCGCACGCCGGCAGGCAGGGGCGTCGTTAGGTGACGGTTCATCACGGCAGTTTGCGGTTGACTGTCAGGCACACATGGGTTGAACCCACCCCGAACATATTGCCGGTTATGCGCCCGGACGCCAGGCGCGGTTCTTGAAATTTCTTGTCCCGATTCCGTGGGTCAGATGGCTTTACTAGGTGAGGACCTGAGGAGC
>CAXMPK010000125.1:0-5338 GCA_964195405.1 uncultured Acidimicrobiia bacterium | reverse complement strand
CTGCATCCTGGGTCGGCTGCCACTTGGGCAAGCCATCGAAGTGCTCACCGCTCATCGAGTTGCGCCCCTTGGCCACCTTCTCGACATAGACGTTCCAGCGGCCCTTCCACTTCGCTGAGATGAACTCATCGTCGGCGTATGCCTTGCTCGCGTCGGCGAAGCGGCCGCCGCGATTGAGGAGGTACACCACGCTGGGCCAGAGCTCGTCGGGCACCGCCGCCCGCCACGTCTGCTCATCAAAAACGGTTGCGGGAAGGTGAGCTCGCGCTGCGGAGAAGATCCTCATCTCCTCCGCGTCGGCCTTCGGCAGAGTCTCCGAGCCGTCCTCCTTGTCGCCGAATGCAAGGTTGGAAGCCATGGCGAGGAAGTACTGCTCAGGCCGATCGAAGTCGAATCCCTCGCCTAGAGCGTCCTTGCCAAAACCGGCCAGGCCGAGTTCGTTTCCGACTGCCAGCAAGAATGCCTCGAAGGAGATCGGCATGTCCTCACCAGCGACGGTGACCGTATCGGTGAGCGGCGCCATCACCGGCTGCCGCATCTTGCTCATCTTGGTGAGGATTCCCGGTGTGGTGTGAGACACGCCCCAACGTTCCATGAAGGAAAGGTCGGGCAGGATGTAGTCGGCGTACATCGATGTCTCGCCGATGACGATGTCGCACGAGATGACCAGCGGAATCTTCGAAGAATCACGAAGCATCTCGATCTGGGCATGGCCAGCCGGAGAAGCGAGAACCGGAGTTCCCTTCTGAATCAGCATGGCCTTGGCCTTGTACGGATATCCGGCAGCCGCGCTCGGAATGACGTTCTGGTACAGCTCCGATGTGAATGGATACCAAGGTCGCGTGGCGGGGTAGCCGTCGAACAGGGTGCTGTCCTCGTAGGTGTTCCCCTCCCGATTGATGTGGGTACCCCAATTGGTGGCACCGCCCGGGGCACTGACCACCGCACCCTTGGCGAATGGTGCACCTCCCTTGGAGCCATCCTCGTGCCAGTGACTACCACCGGTGGTGATACCACCCCGGTGGTTCACATTGCCCAGCAGAACGTTGAGGAGCACGATTGCCTGGCCGTTGTGGTAGCCGTTGGTGTGTTGAACCGGGCCTCGGTAGAACTCTGCCGAGGCCTTCTTTCCGTGGTTGGTGAACTCCAGCGCGAGTTCGACTATGTCGCTTTCGCTGATGCCGGCTATCTCTGCATATTCGCCGAGGGTCTTCTCTGCTGCCCGATCGCTCAGCAGTTGGAGCGACGGCTTCACCGCGATTCCGTTGACTTCGAACTCGCCGCTCAGGAGTCCGCTGGACGCCTCTATGTCCAAGGCCGGACCGGATTCGGTCATCACGACACGCGCACCCGAAACCGGCTCACCCTCCTCGTCGAGGGGGACCTCGAGCCCGGCGTCTTCAGGGGTCAGGAACCTCAACTCGTCGAGGCGGACCAGGTGGGTAGCATCGCTCCACGACATCTCCCCACGCTCGCCGGCCGCTCCCTCGCTCGGGGCTTCGAGATAGGACGCGTCGTAGCGCTCGTTCTCGATGATCCATCGAATCATCCCCAGCGCGAGGGCGACATCACCTCCCGGCTCGATCGGAATCCACTTCCACGCCTTGGCCGCTGTCTTGCTCAGTCGTGGATCGACCACCGCGTATTTGAAGTTGTTGCGTACCGAGGAGTCCGTAACCATTTCAGCAGACGGTGTCGGGCCGAAATTAGCCTCGAAGGCCCCCGTGCCGAAGAAGATCACGAACTCGCTCGACATGTAGTCCGGCTTCATGTGTGTCTTGCCCGACATCATCTTGTACGCGATGTGGTGGCTCTGCTCACAGATGGTGGTGTGCAGGAAGAAGTTGGTCGAGCCCATTCCCTCCTTGGTGAACCGCTTGGCCATCTCCTTGCGGCCATGCTCGACCCGGCCACCCAAGAAGATGAATTGATTGTTGACGGGACCAAGATCGGGATGATCGGGGTCGATGAGATACTCGAGGTGATCGGCATGGACCTGCTTGAAGTCGGCGATCGTCATCTCACCCGATGCCACTGCGCTCGAGTCGGCCTTGAGCCCTTCGGCTATCTCAGAATCTCGGAGCTTGTAGATGTCGTTCAGTCCGTCGACTTGACCCTCTCCGAAAAGGTCTCCGCCTGAGATCACTTCATCAACGAATTGATCCCAGTCGATCGTCGTCCACTTGCTCTCTCCACGTTTCCCGACGCGTTTGAGAACCTTGCGGAGACGGTACGGGTCGTAGGCGATCTGCACAGCGGCCTGCCCCTTGGGGCACAACTTGGCGTCTTCTTTGGCCGCGACCTCCAGAGAAGTGGACTCCGCGATATGCGGCAGGAGATTCATCGGGCTGTACGGATTCCCGTCGACCTTGGTGAGTATTCCGTCCTGCAACTTGGCCTTGATGCTGCACGCCGTGTGGCAATTCAGGCAGACGCTGTAGATGACGTTCTCGGGGCGGTTGAGGGGATATTCACCCGCTGCGGATGCCGGGGTTGCAGAAACGGTATTCCCGGCCAGCTGGGCGAGCACCGGGAGACTGCCGGCCATAGCAGCGGCACCGCCCACCAGAGCGGTCGTTTGGGCGAGCTCTCGCCGGTTCAGCTTGAACGTCTCTTCGTCCGGCGCGAAATCCTCGGCCACGGCACCCGGCACAATCTTCTCTGCACCCATTTCAGGCCACCTTCCTCTCGCTCGTGATCGGTAGAAGTTTCGTTCCGAGCAAGAACAGCAACCCCGCGAACGACACCGCCCAGAAGAAGACCAGCCACTCACCGATGCTGGGTAGATACTCGAATGTGAGGCCAGGGCCCGTGAACGCGCCCTGGAGCCCTTCGAGCTCCTCCACCGACAGACCCGGGAGCACGATATTGAGTCGAACGGTCAGGAAAGTCGCTGCGATCAGCCCGGTGGCCACCGCCACCGCCGTCACCGAACTCTTCCGAAGCAGCAGGAGTGCGATCGGGATGGCCGTGCCGATGAAGACGTGGACTATCCAGAATGCCCACCAGTAGCGGCCGAACAGCACCTCCTCGATGCTGTCGGTGAGGGCAGGAACCGAAGAGAACAGACCGGTCGAGAACTCTGCCCACTCCAGAAGCAGGTCGAATGCCAGAAGCCCGAGCACCATTCGTCCGAGCAGCGCTACCGTTCTACGATGCTCCGGTGTCCCGGCACCCGGGCCCCAGACCGCGGTGAGGAAGGTGAGTAGGGCCCCTCCCGACGCCAGCGCTCCCACCAGGAACACGATCGGAGTCAGGCCGCCGTGCCAGAAGGGCCGCGCCCCGATGACCCCGAACAGGGCACCCACGCCGCCGTGGAACGCGATCGCCAACGGAACCCCGATGCTTCCCAGGATCTGCAGGATTCGGTGGTCCCTCTCTACGGCTTCGGCTGAGTCGTCGTTGTGCCCGAAGGTGAGGAAGCCACATAGCCGCCCCCGCAATCCGGGATCCTCACGGCACGCGACCATGTCGGCTCTCATGGCGAACCAGAATTCTGTCATGAGCAGCACGAAGTAGCTGGTGTAGAGCCACGCCATCCAGCCCATCATCGAGCTGAAGTTGGTGCGGAACATCAACCGCCATGCCCTCAGGGGATGACCGAGATCCACCCACACCAGGATGATGGCCGCGAATAGGGTGACCAGGGCTGTCAACAGCGCCATCTTCCCGATCGGTTGCAGGCGCTTGACGCGGAACACATAAACGAGTGTCGAGAGAAGGAACGCACCAGCCGAGAGGCCGATCAGATAGATGTAGCCAGCAACCCAGAGTCCCCACGGTATGTAGCTGCCATAGTTGGCCATGTCGTGACCGTCGGTGGCCCGCTGGTAGAGGCCGACGAGGCCAACCAGGAAGCCGATGCTTGCGAGTGGCCAGGCGAGTCGTCTCATGATAGATGTCATGCCGGTCTCCTTTCAGGCGAGGTAGTAGACGGATGGTTCGGTACCCATTTCTTCTTTGAGCCGGATCGCGTTCGGCTCGGCAATCAAGTCCGACACCGCCGCTTCGGGATCGTTCGAGTCGCCGAAGTAGTTCGCCATCCCGATGCAGGTCGACACGCACGCCGGCAATAAGCCTTCCTCGAGTCTGTGAAGACAGAAGGTGCACTTCCTCACGTTGCCGATCGGGGAGTCGCCCCCGTCACCGCGCGGCCACTCCTTCTGATACTCGAAACTCGGCAGCAGCTCGTACTCCATCTGTTCGGGCTGGTTTTCGGTGTAGGTGTGACCCGAGTCGAAGGTACGAGCGGAGTACGGGCACGCAGTTATGCAGTACCGACAGCCGATGCACTGGTTGTAGTCGATCTGCACGATTCCGTCGTCACGCTTCCAGGTGGCACCCACCGGGCAGACCGGCACACACGGCGGTTCGGCGCACTGCATACAGGGACGGGGCATGAACCTTCGGCTCACGTTGGGGTACGTGCCGATCTCGGTCTCGAGAACTGGACGGTAGACCACCCCGGGAGGAAGCTTGTTCTCTGCGACGCAGCTCACCGTGCAGGCGTGACATCCCACGCATTTGCGGAGGTCGATGACCATCGCCCAGCGGCGATCCTCTACCGGCTTCTCCAAGGCTCTCTCAACGTCGCCTCGCATCCGAACCAGAACGCTCTGTTCCTGAAGTAGCTCCGGCATCGTTGGCCTCCCGCTTCGAGTGCTTCATTCGACACTTCGCCACGGGCTGCCTATCAACTAGGGGACTAAGTCCCGTCCTTGATGGAGATCTGTCACACCATCTGGACAGGAGATACCGTGCATCTCTACGACGCCGACTATGGGGGTCCTTTTTTGTGCGTCGTTCTCTTGGGAACGGCCCGAGCCCATTGGCTCACAGAGCCGGACGGCCTGCCTGCAGATGCACAAAGCGTGAACTCGTCGAGCACAACCTCGTTGTTGTCAATAGCGACCGCTGTGTGGGTCGCCTTGCGGGGATCGATACCGATCATGACTGTCATTGAATGCCTCCAGTTTGGTGATGAACCGTGGCGGGCACTCCTGATTCGGGTCGATTGCTCACCCACAGCCTTAATCACGCCACGGCAATGGCGGAGTAGCTGCTACGGCCACTTTCACTCACTCACCACGGTGATCCGAAGGGTCGCGTGGCGGAGCTCGTCACAGTCTTCCTGAGCCAGGACCAGCGCTGAACCAAGAGCGTCGCCTCCGGTACGCGACAGCGCTACAGACCTAGCCGGAGTTCGAGCTGCTGCACGATCTCGGCGCTCGTCCAGAAACCCTCGACGCGGTACACGATGGTGCCGTCAGGATCGATGAAGAAGAGCCACGGTTCGGATTCCAGACCGAACTCTATCATGGCCGGTGATGGCTCTAAT
>CAXMPK010000124.1:0-1824 GCA_964195405.1 uncultured Acidimicrobiia bacterium | reverse complement strand
CTGGTCCGGTATGAAACGGATCCCCGGCGCGGAACGCTATCAGAAGTACATCAAATACTACATCGTAATCCTTGTAGCATGTGTCGCCGTGTGGCTGACTCCACGTAATCTTCCGTTGAGTCCCGGCGAGCAACTCGCACTCGGGGGGCAGGTACACCCACTGCTTGGCGTGCTTGGTCTGATGTCTACCAAGAATGCCGTCATCAACCTGATCATTCTCACTACATTTCTGAGCTTTCTGCTCTATCGGCGGGCCAATAAGATCGAAGTCGTTCCCCTGTCTCGGCAGGGTCCGGGTCCAAAAATTTCGATAGTATCGGTGGGCTTGTTGTGTCTGGCCATCCTGGGATGGTACGCGACCGTCCTGTTTCGGCTTGATCCGGCGGCTCTCGACCTAACCCCCGACAAGGTGGCCTATTTCAGGTTTACCGGTGCTCTGGTAGTGGCTGCGATGTTTTCCATCGTGACGGCAGTGGTACTCACCCTTCGCGATCGTGGACATCTGGCCCAGGGACTCTACCTGGCTGTCGTTGCAACGGAATCCGTGGGCATCCTGGGCGTGTACGGGTACATCGTGACTACGGCTGCAAATCCGTTCCTTCGTCAGCTCGCCGCGGCTCAGTGGCTGATCCTGATGACCGCACTCATCCTCGTCACGGCCATTGATCTGGCGATCTACCGGGGCGCGCGGTCTTACGGGGGCATCAGGTGGGGCGACGTCACCGCCAGGTCGCAATACGCGCTGGTTTCACTGTGTGTCATCATCATCATGACGATGGGGATGATGGCCTACGTTCGATCAGGGCTGCGCGAAAACTGGCATATCTACGGCGTGATGGAGGACACCTCTCAATGGGCCTATACGCCAAGCATCGGCGTGATGGTTGAAATGGTGGGTGGCATCACGATCGTATTCCTACTGGCGATTTCCTTTCTGTTCTGGATCGCCGGCCTGGCGGGACGGAGCTCCAGTTGATTGGGCCCTGGCTCAAGGTCTCGCTGTTCGTCTTGACCCTGGTTGCACTGTTTGTGTGGGCCGGGGAGGTAGTGAGTCGAGCTTCGGGCAGCACCCGCCGGGTGGCTCCGGGCGAGGAAATATCTGTCGCCAACGGAGAACTCATCTTCTGGGATACGGGCAAGTGCCACACCTGCCATGCCATCGGCACACGGGGTAGCTCGGTCCGTGGGCCCAACCTGGGAAGTTCTACCGATGGCGAGGCCATGATGATTCGGGCCGAAGTGAGGGCGCTTGAGCGCTCAGCGGACCTCGGGCAGGAGATGTCAGCCACGGAGTATCTGGTGGAGTCGCTTGTGGATCCCGGCGTCCACCTGGTGCCTGGCTTCAAGGGAGAAATGCCGCTCGTTTACCAGCCACCTATCCGGCTGAATCCCGACGAACTCACGTCTGTCGTCCTATTTCTTCAGTCGCTGGGAGGACAACCCAACGTGGCCTCAATCACGGTGCCGCCTGAGGTGCGACTGAGCCATCGCACGACGCCGGACGAGGAACCGTGGCAACTGTATCTGGATGGAGATTCGATACGGGGTCGTGAGCTGTTCTTTGATCCCGCCGGGCCGAAGCGTTGTGCAAGCTGCCACCGGATTGGAGACGAAGGCGGCGATATCGGGCCTGACCTCACGGCGGTGGCGGGTACTCGAACGTTACGGTCGATCGTTGAGTCGCTGATTGAGCCGAGTGCGTCCATCCCGGCCGGTTACGAGACCGAACTTATCGAGACCACCGACGGTCGCATCCTCGACGGACTGGTGCTCCAGGAAACAGTCGACTCCCTGTGGCTGGCGACCGCCCTCGAGGACGTTCGT
>CAXMPK010000123.1:0-4134 GCA_964195405.1 uncultured Acidimicrobiia bacterium | reverse complement strand
TCACGAACATCAAGTCGGCCATGCAGCACGGAGCTCTCCACTACCTGATCAAACCGTTTCAATTCGCTACGTTTCGCGAGCGGTTGGAGACATACCGCGATTTCCGAGAAAGTCTCGACGCATCCTCGGGAATGTCACAAGACGCTGTCGACAACATTTTTGGCTCGCTTCGAACCCAGCCTGCCCACCTACCCAAGGGACTCAGCGCGGACACCCTTTACGTTGTTGAGCAAACCTTGTTGGAGGCCAACCGGGAGATGACTTCTGAGGAAGTGGCGCATCTCTCCGGAGTGAGCCGAGTAACCGCTCGCCGCTATCTGCGATATCTCGTTGACTCCGGACGCTCAATCGCCACAAGCGAATACGGCTCCCCCGGCCGTCCCAAGCATCTGTACTCGTCGGTGCGGGCTCCCAAGCCGAACCGTTAGATTCGCCAGTGAAAATCGCCATCCTCGACGACTATTTTGACACTTTGCGCGGGCTTCCGAGCTTCCAGAGAATCGCCGACTTAGAGGCAACTATCTGGAACGATCACGTAGACCCTCCGACCGAGTTGGTGGACCGTCTCAATCGAACCGATGTCCTAGTTCTATTTAGAGAGCGAAGCGAAATCACCGCCGAGCTCCTCGATCGGCTCCCGAACCTGAAGCTGATCAGCATGCGAGGGGACTACCCGCATGTGGATGTCGACGCCTGCACCCGCAACGGAATCGTCCTCTCGTCCAAGTTGGGGGGCGGTGCCACGTCGTATCCGACGGCCGAGCTGACCTGGGGGCTAATCATCTCATCCATGCGTCAAATCCCTCAGCAGATGGCGTCTCTCCAGGCCGGGACATGGCAGATGGGTGTTGGCCGATCGCTACGAGGTCTCACGATCGGGCTTTACGGCTACGGCCGGATTGCCCGAGCTGTGGCCTCGTATGCGGATGCCTTCGGCATGGACACCCGCTGGTGGGGGTCGGGTGATGGAAGAAAACTTGCCGAAGCGGATGGAGCCATGGTTGCCGACAGTAGAAAGTCGTTTTTCGCCGAGTCCGACATCGTCAGCCTTCACTTGCGGCTCAGACCCGCGACGCGGGGCATCATCACCGCCCAAGATCTCAATTTGATGGACCCTTCGGCGTTGTTCGTCAACACGTCGAGAGCGGCACTCCTCGAGAGCGGTGCCCTGATCAACGCTCTCAACAGCGGGCGTCCTGGGTTCGCAGCTCTTGACGTTTTCGACTCAGAACCAATAACCGATTCGAGCGACCCCCTCATCAAACATCCGAAGGTCGTCTGCACTCCTCACATCGGATTTGTGACCGAGGACGAGCTCGACCGTCAATTTGGGGACATTTACGATCAGATCCTTGCTTTTGCGGAGGGAAACCCAATCAACGTGGTTAATCCGGCCGTATTGGATTCAAGAGAGCGCCGCTACCCGTAGGTCGCCCCGAGCAAACTGATCCTCTAGCCACCGCGGAATCAGGGCGGCTGTCGGGCCGGGGACCGTTGGATTTGGGCGGAACTCGAGGGCCGGTCCCGCGCACCCCGACAGTTGCTGGTGGGCTGATCGGTGGCATTCGGCCAATGAGGATGTGAGCCCAATGGTTCGGCAAGTCTCGTCACAGGTCATCCGGAGACACATTCGACATCCTCTGAACGGACGTTTAGTCTTCTAAACATGCGTGCAGTATCTCCCGAGGAAACGAGACAAGACGATCTCACTATGAGAGCTCAGATCCGTGATGCTGCCATTCGACGTTTTCCAGTTGATGGTTTCAAAGGCACAACGGTGAGATCGTTGGCAAGCGACGTCGGGGCTTCACCTGGTCTGGTCCTACACCACTTCGGCTCCAAAGACGGCCTCCGCAATCAGTGTGATGAGTTCGTCATAAGGATGATGGGCGAAACCAAACGTGAAGCCCTTCGGAACGGGACTTACAAGGATGGGAGCGCGATCGCCACGACCTACAAGCTGATGGAGCCGCACCTCCGATATCTGGCGTGGACTCTTACCGATGGCGGTGATGCGTCTGCACGAATATTCGATGGTCTTCTCGAGGACGCGATCGCCCAGTTGGACGAGGGGCAAAGGACTGGCCTGGTCAATCAGATCGAAGACGTCAGATCTCAGGCCGCCGTCCTCGTCGTCATGCAGCTTGGCGGTCTTGTTCTCCACGAGCACTTCTCCCGTGCCTTGGGCGTCGACACTCTCAGCACCGACGGACTCCTCCGTGCCGCCCCCTACGCGCTTCGCCTGTTCTCTGGGGAGCTATTCAATCGTGAGGTAATGGCTGACGCAGCCAAGGCACTCGAGGACGCCCAAACGACAAATTCAACCAAAGACAAGGCATGATGTGAGCACAGAACCGGCAATCTTCACCGACGGCTTGACCAAGCACTACGGAGAGGTTGAGGCCCTTGTCGATCTCGATCTCGTAGTCGACCGTGGGGAAGTTTTCGGATTCCTCGGACCAAACGGTGCGGGCAAGACAACGATGATCAGGACGATTCTCGATCTGATTCGCCCTACATCTGGCAAGGCTTCGATCCTGGGAATGGATACGCACGGGCAGGCAGTGGAGATCCGGAATCATATTGGCTACCTGCCAGGAGATTTGGCCCTCTACCCCAAACTCACCGGTCGAGAGACTCTCCAATACTTCGCCAACCTTCGGGGAGGGGTGGATTGGGGGTATGTCGAAACGCTTTCAGAGAGACTCGATTCGGATCTATCAATCCGGGTTTCGGATTACTCGTCGGGAAATCGACAGAAGGTGGGGCTGATCCAAGCCTTCATGAGCCGACCGGAGCTTCTGATACTGGACGAGCCAAGCACTGGGCTCGACCCGTTGGTCCAGCAAGAGTTTCAGGCAATGCTCAGGGAGGTCGCCGAAGAGGGGCGAACCGTGTTCCTCTCAAGTCACACTCTGTCAGAAGTTGAGCGAGTAGCAGATCGAGTAGGAATCATCCGTCATGGCGAACTAATCGTGGTGGAGGCGGTGGACTCGCTCAAGGCCAAAGCAATCCGACGATTCACTCTTGAATTCGACTCACCCGTCAGCGGCCAGACGTTCTGTGATCTGGACGGTGTTCACGACGTGGTTTCCGACGGCACCCGAATCACCCTGTCTGTTGACGGCAACATGAAGGACCTGCTGCAAACCGCGATGGCACACGATCTGGTCAACGTTGAGAGCAGTGAGGCCGACCTCGAAGAGATTTTCCTGGCCTACTACCGCGATCCGGACCAAGAGATGGTGAGTGGCTGATGCTGGCGAACATTTTCACGAAAACAATTCGTGATCGGCAGATCGCCATGCTTTTTGGATCTCTGGGAGTCATCTCGGTTGCAGTGTTTGGTCTGGCGGCCTACAGCGACCTCGACGACGCTATCGCCAATCTCTACGGGTCGATGCCTGATGCCTTCTCATCACTCTTCGGCTTTGGAGACATCACTACCGCCGGGACACTGATCATCGGTGAGATAGTCAACCTGATGGCGCCAATGGTTCTGGCCGGTCTCGCCATTTCAATGGGGACTGGTGCGGTGGCCGGCGAGGAACACAAAGGCACCCTTGGTGTTCTGTTGGGCAATCCCAGAAGCAGACAGAACGTCGTCCTCTCCAAGTCAGCGGCGATGGTGGTGTTAGTCGTTGCCGCAGCCGTAGTCACCTGGGCGGGATCAACCGTGACTGCCCTGATATTCGACACCAACATGACGGGGATCAATTTCGCTGCCGGGATGACTCATGTCGTCATGATCTCGTTGTTCTTCGGATTCTTTGCCCTCTTCCTCGGCTCGTGGACCGGCAACGGGACGGCATCTTCGGGCATCGCCGTCGGATTACTTCTCATTTCGTTCCTGGCCGCAGGTCTCCTACCGCTCGTTGACAGCGTGGCGAGCTGGGCAAAGATCTTCCCCTGGTACTACTTCAACTCTTCCCAGCCGCTTTCCAACGGAGTCGACTGGGCCCACGTGGCAGTGCTCGGTGGTGCCGTCCTCCTCTTTGGCATCGGTGCTCTGGTGGGTGTAAATCGGCGGGATCTGAAAGTGGGAGAAGGGCACGGAGGGCTGATTCGGCGGCTGCGCGCTCACCCCATGAGCGAGAAAGTCGTGATTCGATTGCAGGGCAGAGCAAAGGTCTC
>CAXMPK010000122.1:0-1660 GCA_964195405.1 uncultured Acidimicrobiia bacterium | reverse complement strand
TGGGTACCTACGACGACGGCTTTGGCCATGCCGATCTGGTCTCCTACGGCAGAAACATCTCAACCAGGCCGGGTTTCATCGACGCCCTCGAAATCTACGAGATAGGATCCGAATCCGCAGACCACGTTTCATTCGACCACGGCCCCGGCCACTACTTCATCGTGTGTATGGACTCGACCTCCACAATGATCGTCCTCAACGACGTCATCGTCGGCAGCTAATCCACCCACCCAGGGTGAACCCGCTGATCCCTCTCTTGGCGGTCGAGAGAGGGCGCCGGTTCTCATCTGGCCAGCCCGATCGGACGCAACGTGGCGCTCGATCATGGACTGCATCGAAGACGAGCGCGTCAGACACCCGGCATGAGCGATAACGCCCACAAGTCCGACCCGCCGGGGCACCCTCTGTGCGCAGACTCCGCTGGATCTCATGCAATTGGGCGGCAAAAGCGAACTGATACGATTCCGTGGTCGTGGAACGAACCAGGGTGCGAACCGGCTGCTAGGCCGTTCCGTGCCAAAGGAGGAGAGAGACCATGGTCACACAGCAACAGCCATACGGAGCCCGCCTGGAAATCGACTACCCAGAGCAGCTTGACCGGCTGACGACCTTTTTCCGATTGATCTGGATCATCCCGATCATGATCATCCTGTCCCTGGTCTCGGCAGCTACGAGCTGGACCGTGGTCACCGACACTGGAGAGACGATCACGGGCACCAGCGGTGGGATCGCCGCCGGGCTCTTCACAGCGACGGCGTTGATGATCCTTTTCCGGCAAAGGTATCCGCGCTGGTGGTTCGACTTTGCACGAGAATTTGCCCGCTTCTCGACGCGGGTCTTTGCCTACCTGGTCCTCCTCACCGATCAGTATCCTTCAACCGTTGAGGAGCAGTCGGTGCATCTCGACCTCGACTATCCCGACGTCGAGCAGGACCTCAATCGCTGGCTGCCTTTGGTGAAATGGTTTCTCGCAATCCCCCATTACATCGTGCTGATGCTGCTCTTTCTCGTCGCGATCGTGGTGGCTGTCATTGCCTGGTTCGCCATTCTCTTCACCGGCCGCTATCCACGGGGACTCTTCGACTACATGGTGGGGGTTGGCCGATGGGGACTACGAGTGCAGGCCTATGCCTTCTTCCTGGTCACGGACCAATACCCACCGTTCAGCCTCAATTGATTGCGGGGTGGCGACCTCTCGGCAAGCCGAACGGCGTAGGTCGCCGCCGTCGCTGGAGACAGTTGTCGATTCGGGATTGTGATGTTGACCGCGTGAGCGCTTTGATCGGAGACGTCTCGCTAGGTTTTGGGCAATGAGCCGATCGCTTGGCCTGATAGTCGCTCTGTTGACCCTGGTCTCGGCATGTGGCGGGTCCGACGCCGTCGCGCCGACAACTGAGCCGGCAGCGCAGTCGTCCGACGCACCGACTACGACGGCGGCATCCGAGCCAGCGCAAACGATCGATGCGCCGGAGCTTGGTGGCACCGATTGGAATGTGACCGACTACAGCCAGGGGAGTGGGACGATCACCAACGTCTGGAAGACCGACGTGACGATCTCATTCGCCGCGGATGGGACCCTGTCCGGATCTGCTGGGTGTAACGGCTACCAGGCGACGTGGATGGTCTCGGGCGTCTACGACGAGTTCGAATCGGGAGTTCC
>CAXMPK010000121.1:0-1614 GCA_964195405.1 uncultured Acidimicrobiia bacterium | reverse complement strand
CGGTGATCCAACTTGACCAAGGCGAACTCATCGACGTCAGAACCGCAGCACTCGAGCTCGAAGCAAACGCCTACGAAATCAGCCCAACCGTCTACGCCCTCACTGAACCTGCCACCGCCACCGGATAGGCCGGGCTGCGTTCCCAAGATGCCGGCGTGTGTCGAGACGCTCGAGCAGCTGATCACGGTTCCGATGGAGCAGGACCTCCCCAACGGTGTCGCCTTCCTCAAACCAGATCGAGTCGGCATCACTGCCCGGGGTTCTCGTCGGTCATCCTCACCTTCGAGCCTGGCACCGATCTGCTGGATGCACGCCAGGTGGTGGCAGAGCGATTGACCCAGGCCGTTGGCGTCGCCGGCCTGCCCAAGGTGGCCAAGCCGCCACAGATGTTACAACCGCTGTCGTCGACGAGCCGGGTCGCCATGGTGAAGCTCACCTCCGATGAGCTGTCCCCGATCGAAATGTCCGTCCTGTCCCGCTGGGTCGTCGGACCTCGCCTGCTGGGGGTGGAGGGCGTGGCCAATGTCACCATCTGGGCCAGCGCGAACGCCAGCTCCAGGTATTGGTCGACCCCGAAGTGCTCCGTGCCAAGGACGTGACGCTGCAGGAAGTGATCAGCACAACCGGCAACGCCCTCGAGGTGTCGCCGCTGAGTTACCTCGAAGCGTCGACCCCTGGTACCGGAGGGTTCATCGATACCTTCAACCAGAGGCTCCAGGTGTTCCACGAGCAGGCGATCACCAGCGAGCAGGACGTGGCCCCTGGTGACGCGGCGTTGCCGGCTGCTATCAGGAGGTACTGAGGACCGAGTTCAACGTCGAAGAGCCCGGCTTGTGCAGCTCAAGTACTACGCGCTCGACCTTTGCTACGTCCGAACCGGTTGGAAGGGCGAGGACGAGAGCAAGGAGGTGCTCGAGCTCGTCCAGATCGAGCACCTCACCGCCGCCGAGATGGCCGACGTTCGTTGCTCAGCCCTGGCGTTGGAGGTCTGGGCATACGTGACCAGCAAGCTCGTCGATAGGGCGCGCCACCGTCGGAGGTGCGCTGAAACTCGTCGTTGGTGCCTTGAGGTGAGCTACTCCCCGGTTACAGGGGTGCCTGAGCTCCTGAATGCGCGTTGCCGACTTTATCGTTCCAATGGTTCGGAGATGATGGGTGCCAGCGACGGACTTGGGTGGTGCCAACCACAGTCCCAGCAGGTGGCGCTTCCGCTCTGGTTCGGAATGGTCTGATGTTTGCTCGATCGAGGAGTCGGCTTCGGCCGGTATCGACAATTCGTCTCGTGCGTTCTGTTCGCGCTCTGCTGCCTTCCGATCCGAAGACGCAGTCGGAAGCCATGCGACACAGAGAGTGGCTCGTTTGAGATCCCGAGTGGATTGGCCCGGATGTCCGCGACGTCGAAAACGGGAAGATCGGAAAGGAACAGCCTTTCATCGCTTCTTGTAGTCTCCGTCCAATGTCCACCAGACATTGCGGGAGACGCTCATGCGCAGGCCGGGTTGTTGGGATCGGTATCGCCCTGCTCCTATCCTCATGCGGTACAAAGGGCTTCGACGACGTCGCAGACATCGCGGTTTGCGATCCACAAGGGACTCTGTTCACCGTCGATATCGA
>CAXMPK010000120.1:0-1519 GCA_964195405.1 uncultured Acidimicrobiia bacterium | reverse complement strand
GTCAAGTTCTACGTTGCAGCAATGTTGTTTATTATCTTCGACATCGAGATTATTTTCTTCCTTCCCTGGGCTGTAGTCTTCCGCGAATTGGGACTGTTCGGGTTAATTGAGATGTTCGTGTTCATGGGCGTTCTCGCGGTCGGCCTCGCCTACGCCTGGAAGAAGGGGACCCTCGAGTGGGACTGATTCGATGAGTGGCGACACCCGATCTCTTCCGATCGTCGGCGATGGGGCGATGGATACTGGTGTGCCCCGTTCCTGGATGACGACCCGAGTTGACTACGTGGTTAACTGGGCCCGTCGAAATTCGATCTGGCCGATGCCGTTCGGCACAGCATGTTGCGCCATTGAAATGATGGCGGCGGCTGCCTCAAAATATGATATCGCGCGGTTTGGCATGGAGCGCATGTCATTTAGTCCCAGGCAAGCGGATCTGATGATCGTGGCGGGAAGGGTGACTTACAAGTTGGCGCCGGTTCTGCGGCGTGTGTGGGATCAGATGCCACAGCCGAAATGGTGCATCTCGATGGGTGCCTGTGCGAGTTCCGGTGGGATGTTCGACAACTACACCATCGTCCAGGGAATCGACCAGATCGTGCCTGTCGATGTATATGTGCCAGGCTGCCCTCCTCGGCCGGAAGGCCTTATCTACGCCTTGATGATGGTCCAGGAGAAGATCAAAGGGGAGTCGCTCACCAATGATCGTTTGCGTGTAGAAAGTCCGGAAAGCGTGGGTCGCCCCAATTTACCGCCAGAGGTCATCGAATTGGTGGCCCAGCCGTTTGGTAATTCGACGTGCCAGAACCGTAGAAGCGGCATCGAGGCCACCTCGGCTCTGCAGCAGCCAAGAGACCGAATTGAACGTCTCATCGAGCACCGAGACTAGCCAGGTGGCAACGGTGAGGGATTCGACGCCGGAGGTCCGCCTTATCCAGGGAGCTCCGCGTCCGAGTTCCGCCAGTGATGACATCGCGGTGTCGGCCTTGCGACGCAGATTTGCGACGGTCCTAGGAAATGTCCGCCTGGATGCCATTGGAGTGCCGGTCGTCACGGTCCAACCGGGCTCGATTTCCGAAGTTCTTACCTTTCTCAAGACGGACTCCGACCTGTTGTTCGATATGCTCGTCGATGTGATGGGCGTAGACCTGGGAGGCGGACGGCCACTCGAAGTCTGGTATCAGCTGTGGTCCAACGAGCACGGTCGCCAGCTTCGCATAGTGTGCGAGCTTCCGGTGACCAACTTGACCGTGTGTAGTGCAACGGACTTGTGGAAGTCGGCTGACTGGATGGAGAGGGAAGTCTACGACCTGTTCGGAATTACGTTCGAAGGTCATCCGGACCTTCGTCGCATCCTCATGCCTGAAAACTATGATGAAGGTTTTCCTCTGAGGAAAGACTTCCCGCTGAGAGGGCGATTTGGACGCCCGGAACAAGTCAGGCGAGCGTTGAATCGAGACATCGAAGATGTCTATGCTCGTGAAGAGTTGGCACTGGCGGGCCTGTTGCCAGGCGAAGCGGA
>CAXMPK010000119.1:0-115336 GCA_964195405.1 uncultured Acidimicrobiia bacterium | reverse complement strand
TGTAATTGTCATGTCGGAAGGGGAAAGAAACAACCGTCGACCTTTGGGGACTACGGAGACGGTCGGACACATTGGCATCGAGCCCCATGAGAGCGGCCACACGGTCAAACTGACCGACAGCCTCGTGATACATCGGTGAGTCGAATTCGCTTCCGTTTTCCAAAAGAGCCTCCATGGCTGGACCGGACCCGTGAATCCTAAGCAGTGGAGACCGCTGCGTCGTGCTTCAGATTTGGGTTCGGGAAAATCTGTCAGGGGTGCTCCGTAGGTTGGATTCCATGAGCACCTCGAACAACACGTTTGACCCCACCGAAGCCTTCGCCGACCCGGTCGCCTACCTGGCGCAATTCGGCATCGAAGCCGAACTTGTGATTAACGCCATCGAAGGCCTACCTCTCGCCGCCTGACACCTACGATCGCCCCGTGGTTGAGCGCGAGACGAAGCGGGAGACACGGATTGGCCCAGATGAGTGGGCCCCGGCGATCGCCGAAACCGGTGGGTACCAAATGGTCGTGGCCGGTCCGGGAACAGGGAAGACCGAGTTTCTGGTGCGACGGGTTGCCCACCTGGTTTCGACCGGACTGGCCCGACGAGATGAGATCGTGGTTCTGTGTTTCTCACGACGAGCCTCTGCCTCCCTGGCCCGAAGGATTGAGGACTCGATCGGCGCCACGGGTGTCCCGGTGGACACAACAACCTTCCACTCGCTGGCACTGCGTCTCATCGAAGCGGCGACCGACGGCGACCGGTTGGTGCCGTTGACCACACCCGAGCAGGTTGGCGTGGTCGCGGACATCCTGGCAGCCGAAGATCCGACGGCGTGGCCGATCACCTACCGGGGAATACTGGGGACACCGGCCTTCGCCGCTGAGGTTGCAGATTTCTTGATGCGCTGCTCCGAGCGTTTGCTCACCCCGGACGATCTGGAGGCCAGGGCCCGCTCACGAAGCGACTGGCGTGGCCTTCCCGGTCTCTTTCGCCGCTACCTCGCCCACCTCATCACAACCGGACGGACCGACTACGGAACACTGCTGACAACCGCTGTCGATCTGATCGAGACCGATGTCGGACGAGATTTGGTGGGTCGATTCAAATACGTGCTGGTAGACGAGTATCAAGACACCAGCCCCGCCCAGGCAAAGCTTGCGAGATTGATCGCCGAGCCCAGCGCCAACCTGACCGTCGCCGGGGATCCCTACCAGTCGATCTTCTCCTTCCGCGGAGCCGAACTACGCAACGTGGCCGATTTCACCCAAGCCCACCCCGAATCAAAGCGGATCGTTCTCTCTGAGAGCTTCCGAGTCCCCGCTGAGATTCTCAGCACGGCACTGGGAGTCGTGTCCAGCGGTGAACTGCCGGGAGCAGCGGGACCGGTCACGCCGGCGTCTCACCAAGGACGAACCGAGACCTACGTGTTCGATCAGGAAACGGCCGAAGCTGAGTGGATTGCGAGAGAGGTTGAGCACTCGATCCGGGTCGACAATGTCGAGCCTTCGGCGGTGGCGGTGCTGGTCAGGTCGAAAAAGGAGCTGATCAACGAACTGTCACGGGCACTCGACCGTCGCGGTGTCCCCCATGATCCTCCCACCAGTCGTCTCGTCGACCATCCGGCGGTGCGTGTCTTCCACGACCTCGTTATTGCCTCGGTCAAGGGCGGCGGCCTTCCCATCACATCGCCACTGGACGCCGCAGATGCCGACAGGGCGATGCGACGGCTTCTCCTTGGCCCGGTTGTTGGGCTTGGCCTGGGCCAGGAGAGAGATCTCTTGAGAACTCGTAGACGCACTTGGGCGGCATGGGCTCACGTTGTGGAGGAAAGACTGCCCGATTTGGTTGGTCTGGTTGCGCTGCTCGCCGATCCGAGCTGGGCAACATCGGAAGCTGCAATCGACGGCTTCTGGACTGCTTGGACTGGTATCGACGGTATTCCCGCAATCGTCGCCGACGAGAGCCGCCTCGAATGGCGGAAGGCGTGGGCCGCGTTCGCTCAGACTCTGGGCCGGCAGGCCGAGCGCGATCCTGACCTCAGCCTCGCCCGGTTCTTCGAGCTGACCGAGGACGAGGGTTTCGAGGCGACTCCACTCATCTCCCACCGCTTGTCCGACGAACGGGTGACCCTGACCACCCTCCACCAGGCAAAAGGGCTGGAATTCGATGTTGTGTTCATCGCCAACGCCGTCGAAGGTGTTTTTCCTGACCTGAGACGGAGCCGACGGATGCTCCGCCCCGAACTGCTCTCACCCGAGCGCACTACCGATCCTCTTGCCCAGCATCTGTTCCAACTTCAGGAGGAGATGCGGTTGGCATACACGGCGATGACACGTGCCCGTCTCCGTGTTGTGTGGACCGCAACCGATGCCGGAGTTGATCAAGGAGAAAGACGCCCATCGAGATTCATCGTCGCTGCCTCCCAGTCAGGGAAGCTCTCCGAGCTCGGCCTCCCACCGGAGGAGAATCGCGAGCCCGTGACGTTGACCGAGGCGGAGACATACCTGCGACGTGACTTGCTCGACCCCGCGAGAAGCATCACGGAGCGGCTCGCCGCCACCTCGATTCTTGCGCGACCTCCCGAGCCCTGGTGGGATCCCATGACCTTCGCCGGCAGCGGAGTTGCCGGGCCCGACCAACCGCTCATCGGCGACGTGTTTCGCCTGTCTCCGAGTCAGGCGGACAGCTACAAACGGTGCCCACGGCAATACGCACTGGAACGTCGACTACGGCTGGGCGATGCCAGTGGGCCGTATGCACAATTCGGGACTCTCGTTCACACAGCTCTCGAACGTGGCGAGAGGGAGATCTTGGGAACGGGAAAAGTCCATGCCGACCTCGAGCGAGCAATCCACTTTCTGGAGCTGACGTGGCAGGAGGCCGATTTCGGCACACCCGAGTTGAACAACGCCTGGCTGGGCAAAGCGAAGGAGACCCTCACCCGGCTATACGAGAACTGGCCAAACAGGGACGGTTTCCCAATCGAACTCGAAAAGAGGGTGACCATGGTCATCGACGACGTCGAGTGGCTCGGCTTCATCGATCGTCTAGAGCAGACCTCCTCCGGGCTGAGAGTGGTGGACTACAAGACTTCAGCCACCGCCATGAGCAAAGCCGACGCAGCCGAGTCGATTCAGCTCGGTTTCTACGCATCGGCCGTTGCCAAGGAAGGCGGCGATGTTGTCCATGCCCAGCTCTGGTATCCGAGAGTTGCCACGAAGTCCGTCTCCACCAGGGATCTCGATCTCGACGGCCTTGACAGAATCACACTCGAAATGGTTCAGATCACATCGTCGATCCGCTCCGAGGACTGGTCGCCAAACGTCGGCGGCCAGTGCAAACGATGCAGCTACCGGCTCTCCTGCCCAGCATGGCCGGAAGGCAAAGGTGCGTACTTGCCATGAATGGCTCAGCCACCGAACGGTTGACCCCCTCACCGGAGCAGCAGGAGATCCTCGACCTCGGCCTCACGACCATCAGGGTCAGGGCAGGTGCAGGGACAGGCAAGACGACAACGGTGGCGATGGTGATCTCCGGTCTGATTGAAGACCATGGAATCGAGCCGGAACAGATCCTTGGGATCACCTTCACCAACAAGGCGGCGGCTGAACTTGCAGACCGCATAAGACAGACCCTCAGACAAGACGTCGACCCGGGTCGACAGGTAGAGGTTCACACCTATCACGGTTTCGCTGCCCAGATCCTCGCCGAATTCGGACCGCTCGCCGGTGTGGACAACCGGGCAAAGGTGATCACACCAACCTTCTCGCGACAACTGCTCACCGACACCTTTCATCATCGTGCCTATCGATACCTCGACATCACCCAACCCAGGACACTTGATCGGATCCGGCGTCTCGGGGACAGGCTCGGCGACCACCTGCTGACACCAGGTGACATTCTGATCGAGCCCTTTCAGCCCGACGACGAGGTATGGCAGGCGCGCCAAGAGATGGCCGAGACCCTCGATCAATACTCTGCCGACAAACGTCGGCTCCGGGTGGTGGATTACTCCGATCTTGTGACTCTTTCATCGCGAGTGGTGTCCGACTACCCGGAAATGGCCGAAGCGATACGGGACCGCTACCGAGCGGTGGTGCTTGATGAATATCAGGACACCAATCCAGCACAACGGGTCTTGCTGACTCGGATCTTCAGTGGGGGTTTCCCGGTGATAGCGGTTGGGGACGAGGACCAGACGATCTACGAATGGCGGGGAGCATCGGCGCAGAACTTCGAACAGTTCTCGGAGCACTTTCGAGGACCCGGGGACACGCCGGCACATCACAAGGAGCTCACTCTCAACCGACGTTCGTCCCAACCGATTCTCGACATCGCCAATCTGGTCAGAACCAGGGCAAATACCGAGGCCGGTGAGCTCGAAGCTGTGGATCGCGAGCTCGAAGGTGAGGTAGTCACCCACTGGGCGGGCGATGCCCTCAAAGAGGCCGAGTGGATTGCAGGGTCTTTAGAACGTCTCCACGATGAAGGGCTCGCTTGGGCGGACATGGCAATCCTCTTCCGCAAGAACAAGGATTTCGCGGTTGTTGTGGATGCTCTGAGTCGTCATGACATTCCGTTGGAGGTGGCAAATATCGGAGGGCTGCTCGCGATACCCGAGGTAGCCGACATTCGAGCATGGCTGACGTCTCTGGAACATCCAGAGGATTCGGCATCACTGACCCAGATCCTCTTTGGGTCCAAATACAGCGTCGGTATGGCCGATCTGGCACCGTTGACCCGATGGCAGTCGGCCAAAGAAGAAGAAGAAGAGAGCGAAGAGCCTGCGCCGATCACATTGATGGAGGCAATTGAAAGTGCCAACCAAATCGAGGGGCTCCGGCCCGAAGCCGTCGAAGCGTTTGCGCGGTTTGCTGTTGTGTACCGAGAGCTACTCGCCGAGAGCCAGGGACTCACACTTGTTGAGATCTGTCGACTCATCCTCGACAGGACGCGAGCATGGCAAGACATCGACGCTCTGCCTCCGAATCCGAGGCTGACAGCGAGACTCAACATCTACAGGCTGCTCGACCTCACTGAAGACTGGAGCCCACTAGAAGGCCGCCCATCGGTCGGGGCTTTCCTCGACTATCTGGACGCCATGGAGGACGAGCCCGCCGACGAGCTCGACTCGGCGCGCCTGTCTGGAGAAGACGCCGTGACATTGGTGACAGTGCATCGGGCCAAGGGGCTCGAATGGGACACGGTGGCCATTCCAGCCGTCACCAAAGGGAACTTCCCAAGTGGGATACAGCAACACCCCGATCCCATTCGGTTCGCCGAGCACTTGCCTGTCGACATGCGTATCGATTCGGCGATGGATGATCTCCCAGATGAGAAAAAGGATCGGGACGACTTTCTACGGAATCGGCACAATTCCCAGGAATGGCGGGTGGCCTACGTGGCAGTGACCAGGGCTAAAAGACGACTCCTCATCTCTGGAGCGTTTTGGTACGGGATGCCCGAGCCCCTGAAGGAACCCAAGGAACCGTCAGAGCTCTTTGAGCTGGCCGCAACCCACCAAGTCACCGTCAACGACGGCATCGCCATTCTTGGCGATCGTCCAGCGTTGCTCCGGTCAGCATCACAGACCGCCGCCCCGGACCCGTTGTTCACCAGCGGATGGTCTCAGGGGCTTAGGGATGCAATCACCGACCCCGCGACAATCGAAACTCTTGCCCGCAAGAGTGGCGTTGAGAAGGACTACAAACAGATGGTGGACGACATCAATCAGAGGCTGTTCAAGCTCGCTGACCCAGCCATCGCCGATGACACCCCCGGGCCAACCACTGTCTCAGTCACCGGACTGGTCACCATGGCGCAGTGCCCCAAGCGATTCTTCTGGACCGATGTCGACCCTCTCCCGCGCCGGCCAAACCCCGCTGCGATAAGAGGCACCCAGATACATAGACGTATCGAGTTGCACCAAAGAGGCCAGGTGCCGTTTGAGGAGATGACCTCTGAGCTCTACGACGTCGCAGACGGCGGGAGTGGTATCGGGGCATATGACGCCTATCTCGACTCCAGCTATGCAACCCGTACAGCTGACCTCATCGAGGCACCGTTTGGGTTTGAATTGGCGAACGGGTACCGGATCCGCGGTCGCATTGACGCGGTGTATTGCGAGGGTCGCAAATGGGAAGTGGTCGACTTCAAGAGCGGGCGGACCAACCCTGATCCATCACGTTTGGTCCAGCTCCAAGCGTACGCCGTCGCCGTTAACGAAGTCGACTTTGGCCTACCCCCGCCTGAGGAGGTAGAAGTGGCGTTTGCCTACCTTGGCGGCGGGCTAGACGTTGTCTCATATGCGGCTGACGCCGAATGGGTGAGCACTGCCAAAGAGACTCTTTCCACGCTCACTACTCAAATGAACGATGAGGACTTCGAAGAACGCCCCGGCACATGGTGTGTTTCCTGCGACTTTCTTCGTTTTTGCGAGCCAGGTCAGAACCAGGTGAACGGTTGATCCTCGTGGCCGGGCTGGCCGGCTACCTTGTTGGCTCACTCCCCACGGCTGTTGCCCTAGGTCGCCTTTGGGGTGTCGACCTACGTCGAGAAGGCTCTCGTAACCCTGGTACCAACAATGCCCGACGTCTCGGTGGGAACTCCCTGGCAGTGGTGGTTCTCGCTGTGGAGATAGCCAAAGGAGCCGGATCTGTCGTCCTGGGCGCTGCCCTGGCCGGCTCGGGGGGAGCGATTGCTGCCGGCGTGGCCGCATCGGCCGGCAACGTCTACAACGTCTGGTACCGGTTCGAGGGCGGTAAGGGCTTGGGGATTTCGGCAGGTGTGCTGGCGGCAGCCTGGCCGACGGTGTTTGTCCCGATCATCGTGGTGATCATCGTGGCTGCACTTGTGAGTCGATCCTCGGGCATTGCTGCCTTGATCGCCATCGGCGCGATCAACCTATTCGCCGTGATATGGGCTTCGAAAGATCTCCCCACAGGCTGGGGTGTGCCAGCCGGTCCCCTTTTGTTTGGGCTATCGATTGGGCTGAGCCTGGTAATACTCCAGAGGCACATTCGCGACGCAGTCAAACCAACCGGCCACCCCTGACCTCCAGCACCAGGGTCACCGGGCCATCATTGACCAGCGATACGTCCATGTCGGCTCCGAACACCCCTGATGCCGTCGACACACCCCGATCGTCGAAGCCCGAGATCATGGTCTCAATCAGGGGTGCTGCCACCTGAGGCGGTGCGGCAGAAGTAAAAGACGGGCGGCGACCGCGTCTCACATCAGATAGAAGCGTGAACTGACTAACCACCAGCACCTCACCGCCGATGTCTGCCAAACAGAGATTCATCTTTCCATCATCATCGGCGAAGATGCGAAGACCGATGGTCTTCTCCACAATCGCAGTCACGTCGGGTTCACCGTCGTCGGAAGCGATCCCCACCAGCAGACACAACCCGGGGCCAATGGCACCCACCACCGCCCCGTCTACATTGACCGAAGCTTCACGGACCCTCTGTATCACGACGCGCACCGGCCGATTCTGCCAGTCAAATAGAGTGATGCAGTGCCAACCGCTCTGCCACGCCGATCACCCGAAGACCTTGCCCTTCTCGCCGGACCGGCGAAAGCACAGGTGGTCTACGCCTTAGACGTGGCAACCGACCTCGAGGAACGATTGCTGACGAAGTGGATTGGATCCCATGTCGGAGACCACTTCGAGACAATCCGGATCGCCTCCTCGCGCCAGGGACGTGGTGGCAATCCAGATCGTCTCGCCAACATGATCAACGGGCCGACAGAGTCATTTCTGATCCCGGCGCGAGTGGTGTGGCTGGCTCCCAAGAAGACGTCTCGCCGACGCTTGGTGGGGTGGTCAGACGCAATCAAACCCGGCGATCCTCGGGACCCAAGAGGGCTCCGGGCCTACTGGATCCGGACATTCCGACCAAGTCGCATCAAGCTCATCGCGGCAACTGGGGCAGGATCATTCGCTCTGGGGACCGATTACAAGAAATCCAATGAAGTCGACGGAGTGGCCTTGTTTGTCACCAGACGCGCCTGGCGAGTTCTTGACCAGGCAGAACGCAAACTGCGTGGCAATCGCTACAAGATCCCCCGTTTTGTCCCGGCAGAGATTCTGAGTCGGCGAGAATTTCTCGAAACGGTGGCCACGATTGCGGACGAAGAAAACATTGATCAGGCTGAGGCGCTGGAGACGGCCAACAGGTATCTACATGAGATTGCGGCCACCCATTCCCCATATGTGATCGACCTGATCGCTGGTGCAATTCACGCTCTCTACCGACAGGGATACGGCGAAATCAAGTACCAGCATGATCAGGTGGCCAAGATCGCCGAGTTGGGCCACAACAGCCCGGTGGTGTTTCTCCCGTCGCACCGCTCGAACCTCGATCGTCTCAGTTTGCAATTCATGCTCTGGGAGAACGATCTGCCACCCAATCACACCGCCGGCGGTGTCAACCTCGATTTCTTCCCGCTGGGACCCTTGATGCGACGCACCGGTGTCTTCTTCATCCGAAGATCCTTCAGGGATAACCATCTCTACAAAGCTGTTTTGGGGTCGTACATCGACTTTCTGGTCGAGAAGCGATTTCCTCTTGAGTGGTATCTCGAGGGGGGACGGTCGCGGTCAGGCAGACTGCGGCCACCACGCTTCGGAATGCTCAACTATGTAGTTGACTCCCAACGCCGGGGAAAGGCTGAGGACATCAAGCTCATCCCGGTCTCGATCGCATACGACCAGATCCAGGATGTCCCTGACTACGCCCGTGAGGCCCAGGGACGGGGTAAGGAGCAAGAATCATTGGGCTGGCTGCTTCGAGCCGTCCGTTCCCTGCGTCAGCGTTACGGCGATATCCACATCCGTTTCGGTGAACCAGTTTCGGTCTCATCGGTTGTTGGGGAAATCGACACCGACGCCGAGAACTCCTTGGGCCTCCAGAAGCTCTCATTCGAGGTGATGTATCGAATTGGCCAGGTGACTCCGATCACACCAGCAGCAGTAGTGAGCATCGCTTTGCTGGCAGCGCGGGGCAGTGCCAAGACGACCGCAGAGCTCGCGAAGACGTGTGCCGAGTTGATGAGTTTCATCTCGGTGCGCGACCTCCCCACCACCGACGACATCGATCTTTCTGACGCGACGCAAGTCGAAGGCATCCTGACCTGGCTTGGCGAGCACGGAAACGTGTCCAGCCACGAGGCGGTGGGACGTACCGTTTACTGGCTGGACGACGACCAGATGATGCGCGTCTCCTACTACCGGAACGTGGTCGTTCACTTCTTCGTGGGAAGGGCTATCGCCGAGATGGCCCTGACATCGATGCTCGAGGACGGATCCCGGGATCCGGTCGCCGCTACCGATCGGATGCTCGAACTGAGGGATCTGCTCAAGTTCGAATTCTTCTTCCCAGAAAAGGAGAAGTTTCTCGACGACACCAGCGCCGACATCGGTCTCGACGTTCCAGACTGGAGAGCCACCTTGGACACGTCGGGAGCGCTTGGTCTGATCGCCAAGATGGGCAGTCCCGTCGCATTCTGGGCCGTGCTACCCATCCTCGACGGCTACCAGGTGGTGGGAGACGAATTGGAATCGCTGACCGGGGCTTTCGATGAGAAGAGGTTCCTGAAGGCTTGTCTCGCCAGAGCCCGCATGTATCGCATCGAAGACCGATTGATCTCGGGTGAGAGTGCCAGTCAGGTCCTCTTCAAGTCGGCTCTTCAGCTGGCATCAAACCGAGACCTGATCGATGATGAGCCGGATGTCCGGATACGCCGATCGAGGTTTGCATCCGAAATCAGAGAGGCACGCCAGCTCGCTGCCCTCGGTCTCGACGGCTAGTGGTGTGTCGCACAAATGGTGCCAACGAGACGTGGCGATCATTTGTAAAAGCGACCACTAGCTACCCGAGGAGTATCTTTTCTTGGCTTCGGCCACCATCTCATCCGACGTCATCCCCCCAATTTCTGTCTCGATCGGCATGGGAGACGACACCGGCTCCGTTTCGATGGGTTCGAGGATCTCCTCAGGTCTCTTCGATTTCACGGTATCGGCTCGCTCCTGAACAGTCACAGGATCTGGTGCCGGTCTTTGACGTTGCGGCGGCGGAGTAGGTCGGGGCGGAGGGGGCGCCGGCTCTACGGATTCGACAGGTGTGCGCTTCGACCGTCGCCTGATCACCCGTCCGGCGAACATCAACAGAAGGGGGAACAGCGCTCCCATACCCAGAATCACAGTTGTGAAGGGATTCGAACCGAAAAGACCAGACCGAGCCGCAAAGAACAGACCAAACCAGACTATTCCGAGAGTGGAGATGATCCGGCCAAGCCCGATTCGTTTTCGCTGGTCTTCCATGACCCTCATTCAACCACTACGGCCGTGTGATGGCCACGCGCAACCTCCAGCCCGCTAATACGAGCAATACGGTCGCATAAGCGGTGAGAACCCCCAGCTCGGGGAGAATGTCAACAGGACTGCCGCCATGTCGCACCAGTTCGGCGAATCCGTCAAGGGCCCACGCATGTGGTGTGATGTGGGCCACCTTCTGCATCGTCGGCGAGAACAGTTCGATCGGCAGCATGCAACCACCCAGCGCAGCCAGGCCAAGACTGATCACCACGCCGACCCCGCTCGCCTGCTGATCGTTGCTGAACGTTGCACCCATCAACACTCCCGCGCCGGCGCCTACTGCCGAGAAAGTCAAGATGATCAGCATGGCACCGATTGGATTACCCCAGTTGACGCCAAATATGACAAGGGTCAACACGATGATGTAGAGACCCTGAAACAGCGCAACGCCGAACCTTCCCAACGACTCGCCCACAACCACCGTGCCCACAGAAGTGGGTGTGGAGAGCATGCGGTGGCTGAGACCCTGCTGTCGGGTCAGGATCAGCGCCGCCGAACCGGCCAGCGCCGTTAGAAACGTGAACAACACCAGCTGTTGGGCGGCCCCCAGGTCGAATCGGCCCAGCGTATCGGGAAATAGAGCATCACCTACCGCGGACACTTCGACGCCTACACCCGGACTGCTGTCGGCGTTTGCGGAAGCCGGGCCCAGCGTCTCACCGAAGGGGACCCCCGTGTCACTGCTGGCGAACTGCGCCGCACCAATCGGTTTCATCACCTCTGCCACTGACGCCCTGATCACAGACTCGAGCTGTGGCCCGAATCCATCTGGCCTGGTGACAAGGCCTATCGCAACAACCTCACCCTGACCGGCTTGATCGTCCATGGCGGCCGGTAGGAAGACTCCGGCCTGGGCACTGCCTCTTTCCACGGTCGCGATGAGATCATCCTCTGATTCCATTCTGCGTGCGTTGAGCGACTCGTTCGCTTCGATTTCCGTAGCAATTGCCTCTGCGATCTCGCCATCGTCAGCGAGGTACACAGCAACAGCCGGATCAAAGTCACCTCCGAACTGGACCCCCACCAGCAAGATGATGGCGAGCGGGAAAATGAACACGAAAAAGATGTTTGACCGCTCCCGCAGCATGCGCCGGATGTTGACCCATCCGATCGAAAACGCCTTCACCGCGACAGACTTCTTCGAACAAACACCCAGGCAATGGCACCGCAAACAACCGCAAACACCATGATCGCTCCGGTGGCCGGCAGGGCGGCCGTCCATGGGGCATCATCAGCCAGATCGCCAAGACCACGCATGAACCAGGCGTGCGGCGTGAGGAAGGTGAGCTTGGACAGCAGATCGTCTCCCTGGCCAATAGGGAAGAACACGCCGCCGAGCATTCCAAGGACCACCGCGATTATCGCGCCGAGGTTGCCGGCGCCCTCGGGGGTCTTGACGACCGAAGCCACCAGACCCATTATCCCCACAGCGGACAAGACACCGGCCACAACCAGCAGCGTTACACCAAGCGGAGCGCCCCAGACCGCTCCCATCAGGATCGAGGTGACCACAACCATCACCCCCATCGAGATGATCCCGAGAGCGAAGGAGAGGATCGCTTTCCCTCCAATCACGGATGACTTCTTGATCGGCGCCACCATGAGACGGTCGAGAGTTCCCAGCCGACCCTCCTCGAGCAATCCCGAGACGCCAAACTGCACGGTGAAGAAGAGGAAGAAAACTCCCATGGCCGCTGCGAAATAGGTGTTTCCGTCAAGCTGTCGTGTCGCCGCTTCAACGTCCGTGAACTCATATGAGAAGGCCGCACTCAGAGGATTCCCGGCGGGAGGACTGGCCGTCAGCTGAACGATGGTGAGCACCGCAATGCGAACAGCGTCGAGACTTGTCCCATAACTCTCGGCGAAACCGGCGGCGATCTGAGTCGTCGTCGATGCGTCGATGTCGCCGACGACGAAGATGGTTGCCGCTTGATTCGACGTGAGGCTCTGGCTGAAGTCCTCCTCAAAGAAGAAAAACGCATTGATTTCGTCTTTCCCGATGGCGTCTTCTGCCATGGCCACGGAATCAAACGACGTCAGTGTGAGAAACTCGTCGTCTTGGGCTTCGAGTAGCTGACTGAGTCCTCGAGAAGATTCGGACTGGTCCAGATCGACAACTCCCAGTTCGAGCCCAATCCCGGTGCCGGCATCGAAGGCATTGCCGAAGACAAGATTGAAGATCACCGCCAGTGAGAGAGGGGCGACGATCCCGAGGATGATGAAGGAGCGGTCTCGTATCCGGAGTTTGAGATCTTTTGTTGCTATGAGGACAGCGGCGCTCACTTCAGTCTCGCAACGCCTTTCCAGTCAGATGCAGAAACACCGCTTCGAGGTTGGGTTCGATCACCTCGACACCTGTGATTACTCCTCCCGAGTCGGTCACCGCCATCAGCAAGCTGGGTAGGACCGAAGAGGCGTCATCCGCCAACACGTCCAATCGGTGCTCGGAAGAGGAGGCCTCCGAAATGCCAGAGAGCTGAGAAACCGGCTCCACAGATGCACCCAGGCTGCCGGAACCGACGATGGCGATCTTGTCCTTCTCGCCCACCAACGAAACCAGCTCACGTCTCGTCCCCTCGGCCTTGATCTTCCCCTCATCGATGATCGCTACCCGATCGCAAAGACGCTCAGCCTCTTCCATGTAGTGAGTGGTGTAGAGGACAGCCATCCCTTCGTCGGACAAGCTCTCCACTGACTCGAGGATGGCGTTGCGCGACTGCGGATCGACTCCCACCGTCGGTTCGTCCAGGATCAACAGCCGCGGTTTGTGGAGTAGGCCGATGCCGATGTTCAGTCTCCGCTTCATTCCACCCGAGTATTCCTTGGTGAAATCATGACGACGCTCGCTCAGCCCGACGATGTCGAGCACCTTGTCTACACGGGTACCGAGATCGTCACCACCCATTCCATACAGCCGACCAAAGAAATGAAGATTTTCTTCACCGGTGAGATCCGGGTAGATGGCCAATTCCTGGGGCACAAGACCGATGTGAGCCTTGGCTTTGGTCGACGATGTGCCCACCGAGTCACCGGCAACTGTCACGGTTCCTGCATCCGATTCGAGTAGACCGGAGATCATTGAAATTGCCGTTGTCTTCCCGGCACCATTGGGGCCGAGCAACCCGAAAGTCTCCCCGTCGGCAATTGAGAAACTGACACCGTTGACCGCGGTGAGATCGCCAAACCGTTTCACCAGATCAGTTGCCGTGAGAATGTCAACCAAGCAATGCTCCCCTCGGTGATCCGGGAACTCTAGCGACAGCCGAGTATGCGTCTCTCGTCGGTATCCTGCCGACGATGCAGAGCCTGATCAACACGGCGGCCGGTCCTCTCCACTGGAAGGACTACGGCGGGTCGGGCGACACCATCGTCCTGGTTCACGGTCTCGGCGGTTCTATCGCCAACTGGGAAGCGATCGGGCCCAGACTCGCCGCCAACGCCCGGGTGGTCGCCCTCGATCTCCCCGGGTTCGGCCTCTCAACCCCCGGCCCCGATTGGAGCCTGAATACACACGCCAACGCCGTCCGAGCTTTCGTGGAAGAGGTTTCCGGCACAGCCACTCTGCTTGGAAACTCCCTGGGTGGGCTTCTTGCTGAAATGCTCGCCGCGGATTCTCCCGAAGTCGTCGAGCGTCTCGTGCTGGTATCGCCGGCCACTCCTCCTCGGCTGGGAGATCCCAAGATTCACTGGCCAATGGCACGTCGTCTCCTGATTCAGGCGACACCTGGTCTCGGTGTTTCGGTTTCTCGCCACTTGCTCAACCGCTACACGTCTGAGGAGTTGGTCAAGTTGACGCTCGCGTCGGTTGCACACAAACCGAGCCGCATCCCCGTCGACATGATGCAAAGCTTCATCACGCTCGCAGAGAGACGTCGTCAATTCCCGTGGACGGCCGAAGCTATTCCTTCGACCGCCAATTCCATCGGAAAGCTCTTTCGACGACCCCGAGACTTTGTCGAAATCATCAGGGCCATCAAAGCCCCGACCCTGGTGATCCATGGTCTCGAAGATCGGATCGTCTCTCCAACCGCTGTCGAGTGGCTGTGCTCGCTGCGTCCCGACTGGGACTTGGTCCAACTCGAAGATACCGGTCACACCCCACAACTCGATGCACCGGTCAGGCTGGTGGGGACCATCGTTCCATGGCTCGAGACCAGACTTCGAACCGAAATCACGGCCTAACTAACCTGGCAGCCATGACAGGTGACCTCGGAGAGACTCTCGGCGACGAATACGTCTATCAGTTGCCCGACACCGATCCGGTAGAGACCCAGGAATGGATTGAGTCACTCGATGCAGTGGTCAAAGAGTTTGGATCGGTGCGCGCTCGATATCTACTCGCCAAGCTTCTGGAACGGGCTCACGAGAAACGGCTTGGGGTTCCTGGAGTGGTAAAGACCCCCTACATCAACACAATTCCCCTCGAAGAAGAGGCTGAGTTTCCCGGCGACGAGCATCTGGAGCGGAGGATTCGCAGATTCATCAGATGGAACGCCGCGGTCATGGTCGTGAAAGCCAACCATCGCGAGAAGGGAATCGGCGGGCACCTCTCGACGTTTGCCTCCTCCGCCACCCTCTACGAAATCGGCTTCAACCACTTCTTCAAGGGGAACAACGCCGAAGGTGGCGGCGACCATGTCTACATCCAGGGTCACGCCGCGCCCGGTGTCTACGCCCGGGCCTTCCTCGAAGGACGTTTCGAGGAGAAACACCTCAACAACTTCCGCTTTGAGATCGATGGCGACGGTCTCTCTTCTTATCCCCATCCTCGGCTTATGCCCGACTTTTGGGAATTCCCCACCGTTTCGATGGGTCTGGGACCGATCAACTCGATCTATCACGCCAGATTCAACAAGTATCTGGGGAACCGGGGTTTGGACGACACCTCCAAATCCCGAGTCTGGTGCTTCATAGGTGATGGAGAGACTGATGAGCCTGAAACGCTGGGCGCGATCTCTTTGGCAACCAGAGAAGGGCTCGACAATCTGACATGGGTGGTCAACTGCAATCTGCAACGCCTCGATGGTCCGGTGAGGGGCAATGGCCAGATCATCACCGAGTTGGAGGCGGTCTTTCGCGGCGCCGGCTGGAACGTCATCAAGCTGATCTGGGGAAGTGGATGGGACACTCTCCTCGCCAAAGACACCGAAGGCGCACTCGTCAACGTGATGAACTCGACCGTGGACGGCGAGTATCAGCGATACAAGGCGGAAGATGGTGCTTATGTGCGAGACCATTTCTTCGGGAAAGATCCCCGTACCAAGGAAATGGTAAACGACATGTCCGACGACGAGGTTTGGGCGCTACGTCGGGGTGGGCTCGATTTCCGCAAGATATATGCCGCCTACAAGGTGGCGACCGAGCTCGACAACGGAAAGCCCACCGTCATCCTGGCAAAGACAATCAAGGGTTGGACGTTGGGACCAGATGTCGAGGGACGTAACGCCACCCACTCGATCAAGGAGCTGACCAACAAACAGCTGCTCGTTCTTCGTGAGACACTTCATCTCGAAGCTGAGATCCCGGCCGAGTCATTAGCCGGGGATTCCGAGCCGCCCTACTTCCGACCGGCGGCTGGCAGCCCGGAGTCCGAATACCTTCAAGCCCGTCGTCAGGAATTGGGAGGACCGATCCCCCAGCGGGTGGTTCGGCCCAAGCTCGAGCTCACATTGCCATCGTCGGAGGTCTACGCCGACGTCTACGCAGGTTCGGGAAAGGTGGAGGCCTCAACCACTTCCGCGTTCACCAGGCTGCTCCGCAACCTCGCCAGGGCGGAGGCTTTTGGCGACTACGTCGTGCCGATCGTCCCAGACGAGGCCCGTACCTTCGGTATGGACTCACTATTCCGGGAGTTGAAGATCTACGCATCGAAAGGACAGCTATACGAGCCGGTCGACGCCGCGATGCTTCTGTCTTACAGTGAGAGCCAGGACGGTCAGATCCTCGAGGAGGGGATTACCGAATCGGGCTCCCTTGCCTCCTGGACGGCTGCCGCCACTTCTTACGCGACCCGTGGTGTGCCGATGGTGCCGTTCTACATCTTTTACTCCATGTTCGGATTTCAGCGCGTCGGTGACCTCATCTGGAACGCCTCTGACGCCAGGGCCAGGGGGTTTCTTCTTGGAGCGACAGCAGGACGGACAACTCTTGCCGGGGAAGGTCTTCAGCATCAGGACGGGCACAGCCTTCTCCTCGCGTCGACCTATCCGGTCTGCCAGGCCTACGACCCGGCGTTTGCCTACGAAGTGGGGACGATCATCGAGCACGGGTTGGCCAGGATGTACGGCTCCGAACCAGACGACGTCTTCTATTACCTGACCCTCTACAACGAGAACTTCTCCCAGCCTCCCAGGCCTGCCGGTGTCGAGCAGGGAATCGTGGACGGGATCTATCGGTTCGCCAATGCGCCCGACGGAACATCGAACGATGTGGCGATTCTTTTCTCTGGCACAGCCAACCTGGCGGCTCGAGATGCAGCCAGCGAGCTTTTCAAGCACTACGGCGTTGGTGCCGAATTGTGGTCGGTCACCTCATACAAAACGTTGCGTGAGGAAGCACTGTCCGTCGAGCGGTGGAACCGTCTCCACCCCAATGCCCCACCCCAAACCCCTCGACTCACACGCACTCTCGCCGCCGTCGATGGCCCGATTGTTGCCGTCACCGACTTCATGACTCTGGTTCCCGATCAAGTGGCGAAGTGGGTGCCCGGAGGTCTCACAACACTGGGGACCGATGGCTTCGGACGATCCGACTCTCGCGGGGCTCTCCGCCGGTTCTTCGAGATCGATACCGGGACCCTCGTGGCAACCGTGCTGACTGAGCTGGCAAAACAAGGACTCGTCCCCATCACGATGGTTCAAGACGCATTCGATCGCTACCAGATCGACCCGACCACCATCGACCCGGCTAAGGCTCACCAGTGAGCGACTACCGCGATTTTGTCGACCGGGCCCGCTCCCGAATTGTCGAGATCGATCCGGACGATGCGCGCGATCACTTGGATGAGACAGTTTTCATCGACGTCCGCGAGCCCGACGAACACGCTCAAGGTGCCATCCCCGGGGCGCGTTTCATTCCCCGCGGGGTTCTCGAGCGTGACATCGCCTCACTGGTCCCTGATACCGGGCAGGCTCTGATCGTTTACTGCTCGGGTGGTATGAGGTCGGCCCTGGCGACAGCAACTCTTCTCGATATGGGCTACGCCGATGTCTCCTCATTGGCCGGGGGTTTCGATCGTTGGAAGACAGACGGTCATCCCTGGGGTGACCCTGGAGGCCTAACCGCCGATCAGCGTTCGCGATATGCCCGTCATATCAGACTTCCCGAGGTAGGAGAGACAGGCCAGCTAGAACTCCTGGGAGCACGGGTTCTTCTCGTGGGAGCCGGGGGCCTTGGATCTCCTGTCGCGCTTTACATGGCTGCTGCCGGTGTGGGAACGATTGGGATAGTGGACGACGACATCGTCGATGCCTCGAATCTCCAGCGCCAGGTGATTCACAACATGGACCGTATCGGCATGCCCAAGGTCGAGTCGGCCAGAGAATCGCTGCTAGCTCTCAACCCCGATGTCAAGGTAGTGATGCATCGGGAGCGTCTTCGAGCCGCCAACGCGCTGGATTTGATGTCGGGCTACGACGTGGTTGTCGATGGTGGTGACAACTTCCCCACCCGCTACCTGATCAACGACGTTTCGTTACATCTTCGGGTGCCGGTGGTTCACGGCTCGATTTTCCGTTTCGAAGGTCAGGTGTCGGTTTTTGTGCCGTATGAGGGCCCTTGCTACCGGTGTGTCCACCCGTTGCCGCCGCCACCCGAGCTGGCCCCCTCGTGCGTCGAGGCTGGAGTGTTTGGCGTCCTTCCCGGTGTGGTTGGCTCGATCCAAGCGATGGAGGCGATCAAGCTCGTGCTTGGTCTCGGCGAGACACTCTCAGGGCGAATCATGGTTTACGACGCCCTGGAGCAGGACTTCCTGACCGTCTCAGTAAGCCGGGACCCCGGATGTGCGGCCTGCGCCGATCCGGAGCAACTTCCAGCGATTGTGGATTATGACGACACCTGTCGTCCACCTGTCTGACGAATTTCGTCGCCAGATCATCAACCACTGTCTGAGCGAGCTACCCAACGAGGGATGCGGGTTGGTTGCGATGGACGGGGACCGCGTCACGCGAGTTTATCCGACAGGAAACGATCTGAGATCGCCAACGGGATTCACCATCCCTCCTCAGGAGCATGTCAACTCCCTCTTTGACGCCGAGAATTCCGGCTGGCGTCTTGGTGGTGTCTTTCACTCTCATCCCAAGGGATCTCCGGAAATGTCCATGACCGACGTGAGGGCCGCGCTCGATCCTGATTGGGCATACCTGGTTGTGGGTCTGGGTGAAGAGGTGCAGATTCGAGCCTGGTTGGTCCGGAATGGGGAGAGCGAGGAGATCCCGCTGGGCTAGAGGTTGGCCCGCCAAGCACGTCTTGAGCGATGGACGGACCTTCAGGAGGCATCAACATCGTTTAAAATCACACCCATTCCGATGAGGGTCACGCCGGCAACAACGACCGTGCCAGTGAATGTAGTGCTGAGAATGACTTGGAACGTTCGCTCAGCCTGGCTCATCCCGACGTTGTAGGAAACACGCGGCCGCAACTGAATAGACAAAAGAAACCAAGAAATCCTTCCGACTCAGCGTTTCTTGGACGTTCCTGTCACACCCCGTCTGTACGTTGGGAGGATGGGAAAGGGAGACCGATCGCCGATCATCATTCCGAGGTTGGAACTGCCCTGGGAAGCAACAGCCGAGGAGCGAGATGGGCAGATCCTCCTGTTGGAGGCTGCCCAAACCGAGCTTGACATCCAACGTACGGAAGTGCTGGGTGCCTCGGACGAAAAGGATGACCACAAGCTGTTCGGCTACCCATCCACGATCGCCTACTTGAAACATCGAGCAGGCATGTCGGGTTCGCGGGCGAAGCGCTACACCTTGCTCGCTCGTGCTGCATGCATTTTCAAAGCGACATTCGAATCCTGGAGACAACGCCAAGTGTCGTCCGACGAGGCCGCGCTCCTCTTCCAATCAGCCGAACGAACGCCCGACAAATACCCGCACGCTGAAGCTTTCCTCCGTGAGATCGTTGGAGATGGCTATGACGACACCAGGAGGATCCTGGACTACTGGCGACAATCCGCTGACGAGGTTGGTGTCGAGATCGACGAGCAGAATCAGCTCATCAGAAGACGCTTTGATGTCAGACGCACCACAAACGGAATGGTTGAAGGAGACTTCAGCCTCACCTCTGTTGCAGGGGAATCTCTCATGACTGCCATCGATGCTCTGATGCCCCCGACTTCGGACCACGACAACCGCACCCCGTCAGGAAGACGAGCCGATTCCTTGGAGGATCTCTCCCGCGCCTACCTCGAAGGCACCGAAACCCCAGAAGTGGGTGGTGAAAAACCACACGTGAACGTCCATGTCGACATGGATGCGCTTGAGGGCAGCCCTGGCGGGCTCCACGAAACCGAAACAGGAACAGTGCTCACGGTGGCGACAATCAGGCAACTGGCCTGCGATTCGTCGATCACCCGAATCGTATGGAGTCCCGAGTCGGCGATAATCGACATCGGTCGCAAGACCCGGGTCGTCCCGGCAGCCACCCGTCGGGCCCTGATCGCCAGAGACCGTCACTGTGTGATGCCCGGCTGCAGGCGAAGCGCTCGCTGGACCGATGCCCACCACATCACTCACTGGGCCGACGGCGGCACAACCGACCTCGACAACCTCTGCCTCTTGTGCAGGTATCACCACACGCTGGTTCATGCAGACGAGACCTACGAACTCCTGTTGCTTGAGCACATCCGTCTGGCCGGTATCCGACGACCTATTTAGGGGTTAGGCCGCCACCCCGCCACCCCGCAGCCCCCTAGACCGCAGCGAACCAACCATCGCGTCTCTGTCCGCGAGCCAATACTGGTGGGGGTGGAACATATATCGCCCATAGTGAGGCAGCGCCGTTCCAGGCGACTATCCGGTTTCGACCGATCTCCTCTTGTTCATCAGGCTCCAACGACCAGTTTGCCAGCCATTCCCGAACCACCGGAGTTGCCATGAAACGTGCAGAAGAAGACGTACTCCCCAGCTTGGTCGTAAGTGAGGATGGCCGAATCGCCATCAAACTGCTCTAGATCCCCCCAAACCTCCTCGGTGCTCCACTCTCCGTCGGAGGCAACGGCGTTGTGGGCGTCGGCGCCGGCACCAATCCACTCGACCGAGCCGCCAACCGGGATGCGGATCTCTGTCTAGTCGAACCGATTGTCGAACATGAGGACGGTGACATTGTCGCCCTCGAGCACGTCGCCTCCATCTGATCCACCACCACAAGCAACGACTAACAATGCGGAGACGACCGCCAGGCCGAGATTCCTGGATTTCAACCGGAGTCCTTCGAGAATAGACCTTTGAACCAAGCCCAGAGTGAAGCGAAGAACAAAGAGACCCCTTTGACCTCCGTGGCTGTGACCGCCTCGGCCTCTTCTGCCGTCTCGGCTTCGAGCTTCGCCTCGAGACATGAAACAAAGTCCACAATGAGTCGCTTCGACATCTCGTTGATCAGACCAGTTCTTCCGAACTGAGCGGCAGGGCCCGAGAGCACGATGTCGGCATCGATGATGACTTTGGTGTCAGCATCCTGGGCGACGACCGCGTATGCGACTTTCACTTGGCCCCGCGAACCGCCTCTCTTGTCAACTCCCTTGCCCTCGATGACCGCCGTCATGGCTGCCATATCCGGTGTGACCTTGGCGGTTCCCTCGAAAGTGGCCGTCATCGGCCCCATTTTTGCGGAGAGTTGGCCTTGATATGAGCCGTCGTCGTCTTGACCTGTCAGCTCGGCGCCGGGAAGACACTGCGCAACAGAGGGAACGTCTTGGAAGAATTCCCAAACCACGTCGGACTGACGCGGCACGACGAATTCCTGTGAAATCTTCATGGTTCTCCTGAGGACGGTATGAGTCGTCAAACCTAGCGAAATCGCCAGCCCAAAGACCAACCGATCAAGGTGGGGTTTCAGTGGTGCTGCGTATCCCCGGAGAGCAACTGCAAAGCGTGTGGAACCAGGTCCGCAATCGCCAAGAAGTTTTCGGTCGCACCCTTAGGCGATCCAGGCAAATTGACGACAAGACTCCCGGCAACGTCACCAGCTCTCGCCCGCGTCAGCGCAGCCTTCGAAGTCGACTCGAGGCCTTTGGCGATCATGACATGAACCAGTCCGGGAGCATCACGTTCCAGGATCGACCCGGTCGCCTCGGGTGTCACATCCCGAGGACCGAAGCCTGTTCCCCCTGTGGTCACTATCAGCCCGGCCGATCCGGCTGATTCCATGATTGCCTCCACAATCCGATCCTTCTCATCTGGGACCAGCCGACGATCCACAGTGAATCCTGAATCGATGAGAATCGTCTCGAGGGCATCCCCCGACCCGTCTTCACGAACTCCAGCGGCAACACCGTCGCTTACGGTGATGACCACGGCTTTGGTTGCGTCTAGTGGCGACAGACCACTAACCCCACAGTCGAGGGTCGAGGTTTACCCCACCCTGGAGAACGCCAAGGTAGAAGATCAAAGTCACGATGAGAGTCGCGCCCAAACCCCACGGCCACGGGGTGATCCGCTCATCCTCGGGTCCCTGGACAGTGGTTGAGCCTGGTGCGGCCGCGAGGGTCGCGAGAAACATCACGGCGCTCAACGGCAGAGACTGAATCACACTGCTGTCGACGTCAGACACGAAGAAGGGGATTGCGATGAACGCCGCAGCGACTGCTGGAATCAATGCGATCCAAAGGACAGTCGTCAGACGCTTCCGGCCATTTGACACCAGTGATTTATGTGGCGTGAACGCAAGGAAGGCCGAGGCTGCCGATAGTGCGATCAAAAGCAAACCGACACCACCGGCTGCGGCGATGACCACGTCGAGACCCGGCGGTGCGTCGAAGGTGGCATAAGCAAGGGAAAGCTGGCTGTCGTCCTCAAATGGCAGCGTCACGGCTTGTGTAAATGCCTGTCGAAGAACGTGGAGGAGCATCCACAAGAGGGTGAGACGTGGTATGCCGTGACCACGCTGAGTGGGGTAGGTGAAAAGGGCAAAGAGACCGACGATGAGGCAAAGCAAGAATCCACCTGCCCAAGCAAGATCGCTTGCGCCAGTGATTTCAACACGGTTGTTGTACATGACCGCCTCGCCGCCCAGGATGATCGCCATCACTCCGTCCCCGATGTCATCGAGGAATTGGGCGATCACTATCCCAAGGGTCGATGCCAGCACCGATGCCAAAACCAGGGACGGGCCAATTCGGATGGCTGGCCGCGCCCCCGCGGAGCCCTGGGTCCTCACCTCACTTGTCACGATCGGGAATGTTATCCGACATTTCGCCCATGACTAGTCCCCCAAGTACCGTGCCGGGCCGATGAGCCAGGATTTCCCGGGGGTCTACCTACCCACCTCCGATCCAAACACCTACGAATCAACACCGTTGGCGAGCGCCGGCTGGTATGACGAAGGGCAACACGGAGGTGCCCTTGCTGCACTGATTGTTGGTCATGTTGAGAAAATCCCCACATTGACCAGGATGGAAATCTCGAGAGTCACGCTAGAGCTGTTCCGAGTAGTTCCCCTGGTTCCGCTGACGATCGAAGCCACGGTGGTGAGGGAGGGCAAGAAGATCCAGGTCATCAGGGCCGAGATCACCAGCGAGAGCGGTCAACTCCTCGCAATGTCCGTGGTGCAACGTCTCCGGATCACCGACAGGCCGACTCCAGACCAGACACAGACAAACCTGGAACTGCCACCCCCGGATGAGGTCTCGGTCCGGGCCCACGCCGAACCGTGGGGTGCCGACCCCAGCGGGAAGACCATGTTTCACAGGGATGCCATTGAGTTTCGCGAAATTTACGGCGGCTACAACACACCTGGACCCGGCGCCATCTGGCTTCGAATGAGGAAACAAATCATCTCGGGCGACGATCCGTCGCCGGCGCAACGCGCCGTGGTCGTTGCCGACTTCTGCAACGGGGTTTCCCGAGAGCTGAACGACACCTGGCTCTTCATGAATCCGGACCTGACCGTTCATCTCGGCCGCTATCCGGTGGGAGAATGGGTCGCCCTCGAAGCTGTCTCCCACTACTCCAGTCTGGGGCGTGGCGTCGCCGCGGGCACAATCTGGGACGCAACAGGGTGGGTGGGACGCTCCGCCCAAACCCTGTTCCTGGACGTTCGCAAGGGATAGTCAACAAAGGCGACAAATACTCGACGTCTGGAAACATCCTCCACCCCGCAATCGTTGAGATACTGAGATGACCGGATACCTGCCGAAGCTTGTGACCCTTGGCCTTTTGCTGACCGCATGTGGTTTGGGCCTGTCAATCGAGGATGCTGGAAGTGACGATCCCGAAAGCGGGCCGGACGCAACGGCCAACTCGGACCAAGCCATCGTGGTACCTGACCATCTACGGTCGATGCAGGCTGCTTGGGATACCGATTTTGGCAAAACTGTCATCGACCTGAACGAGCTTCTTGTCGGGATTCCAGCGACCGATCCTCGCGATGCCATTCCCCCGATCGACGGACCCCAATTCGAAGCAGTATCGGAGAGTGATTGGATAGACGATCGCGAACCCGGTGTGCTGGTCGAGGTAGATGGTGATGCCCGTTTCTACCCACTCTCCATCCTCACCCGGCACGAGATTGTCAACGACCAATTCGGGGATGTGCCGTTGGCGGTCACATACTGCCCATTGTGCAACACCGCGGTTGTCTTCGACCGGCGATTTGGTGGTGAAACGCTCCGCCTTGGTGTTTCTGGGCTCCTGCGCAACTCCGACCTGGTGATGTGGGACGACGTAACCCAGACTCTCTGGCAGCAGATAACCGGCCAGGGGATCGTTGGTGAGCACGCCGGGGAAAACCTGACCTTGGTCGGATCGGCGATCGTTCGGTGGTTGGACTTCAAGACGAGTTATCCCAACGGACAGGTGCTCACCCGTGACCAGGGTTATGGAAGGCTCTACGGAAACAACCCCTACGAGTTCTATTCGTCGAGACCTGCACCATACGGATTCTTCACAGGTGAGATTGACGACCGATACCCGGCTTTGGAAAGAGTGGTCGGGCTCACGATCGACGGTGTTGAGAAGGCCTATCCATTTTCGGCGATCAACGACCACCTTGTGGTCAACGACACAATTGGCAACCAACCTGTTGTCATTTTTTGGGGCGCGGCGGACACCGCCGACGCCCTGGACAGTGGGATCATCGCCGACTCAATAGCAATCGGAACAGCCGTCGCCTACAACCCGCTAGTCGACGGGCAAACTCTGACGTTCGAGCCGCTCAACGACATTGAATTCAAAGACGTCGAAACCGGGACCACCTGGTCGATACTGGGCAAGGCCACAGCAGGCGAGCTAGCCGGGAAATCTCTCGAGCTCCTTCCCCACCGCAACGAGTTCTGGTTCGCCTGGCAGGCATTCTTTCCCGACGGGGAGGTGTGGACTGGCTGAAGCCCACCGTCAGGCAATGAGAAGGGTGCCAACAGTCCATAAGATCAATAAACCGATCGAAATGAGAAGCACTGGACCGGTACGTTCCCAGTTCAAGCCCGACCAGACCGTGGCAACGACCAGAACAACAGACATCGTGATGGTCCACCAGCCAGGGGACAGACCGACGACAGCAGATCCAATCACGAGAATTGCCACCACGATCACGAAGCCGCCGGCAACCAGCGCGTAGAGGACTTGGCGTGGACTGGGCTCACTCACGCGAGACTGGCCGCCGTCGCAACCTTCCGATACCAGCCTGCCAACGAGTCAACGGTCTCATGTGCGTTGAGGCCACTGGGATTGGGGACCGCCCATATGGCAGTGCCTTCTATCAATACAGCTTGTGAGCCAACTCTGGCTCTCGGATCCGAGAATGCAACTCGATAGGCAGTGATACCGGCAACTGCGACGACAGCCGGGGCTAGATCTCGGAGAAGCTCCGTGAGACGCTCTCCACCCTGTCTCAACTCCTCAGGAGTCAGTTCGGAGGCGCGAACAGTTGCCCGGCTGACGAGGTTGGTGATTCCCATACCTCGACTCACAAAGTCTGCGCGCTGACAGTTGGCCATGCCGCCCGTGGTGCCCACTGTCCAATCGATCATCCCCGCCTTCCTCGACGCCGGATAGAACCGATTGGAAGGATCACAGAAGTGGGTCTGAGTAGCGGCTGTCCGCAGTTCTGACACAGGTTGACCCAAATAGTCGGGTCTAACTATCGGCACGCTTGCGGCAGGTGGCTTGATGTTCGGCTCGAAGTCAACCAATCCGGCCCGGCGCATCGCTGGCCAGAAGCGGTTAGTCGGATGTGCGAAATGCACACCGGATGCAGCAGTCCAAAGGCCGGGATTGATTCCGACGAAGAGCAATTGGCAACCCTCACCGATCAGATCAGGGACGCCGAAGCCCTCGAACTGTGTGAGGTCTCGCTTGTTGAAGGTCACGCAGGTCCTCCTAATCTAAGCCGCCGAGGCGGGGAGACAACTCTCCGACACCGAAGCGTCTCAATTAGCGATTGCACGCGTCGCCCGCACATCAAGCCGCAGACGACAGGTAGTGGCGGTGGTGTGCAGGAATCGGGTGGATACGGTTTTCATGATAGGTTTGGGCAGCGAACCACGGACCCGGCCGACTTCGCATGTGCTTGCAGGCTGCTCGCAGTTCGGATTCTTCTCCGCTCATCGGAATAGCCGTCTGCGCATCTCGATATCCGCCGTGAATGGGAACGTCGATGTCTCCGGCTGCTATTTGGGAGTTCGCGTCGTAATGAGCCCTGTTGTGAGTCGGAGGGAATCGCTTGGAGATCCAACAGACCCTTTGGGCATGTTGGAGGTCGTCAAATTGGGAGTGTTAGGAGTGTTGAAGGAACCTCCGACGCGCCCGCCACAACTGAACACCGATAAGAGTCATGTCACAACTGCCCTCCTGTTAGCTGCCGGAGCGGGCAACCGTCTTGGAAACGGCTCTCCCAAGTGTCTTACCGATGTGTCCGGAAAACCGATTCTTGGACACCTCATCTCATCGCTGGTCGAGAATGGATTCGAGCGGCTCGTTGTCATCGTGGGATACCGCGGTCAGCAGATCAGGGACTATCTGGACCTTCACTCCTCCGGATTAGACATTCATTACATCGAAAGCCGCCGATATGAGTCAACCAACAATATCTACTCGCTGTGGTTGGCGCGTGACTACATGACGGACCCGTTCTTGCTTGTCGAATCCGACCTAGTATTCGACTCTCGCCTACTCAAATCGATGCGCACTAGTGATCGGATCGCGGTTGCCAAGTTCCGTTCGCACATGCATGGGACGACAGTCTCCGTTGATAAATCAGGAATGGTGGCCTCGTTCAGCGTCGGAGGACTCGACGGTCCTCGCCTCCCCAACAAGACCATCAACATCTACAGTTTGTCGATGGGGACATGGCACGAAGTCACCCGGCGACTCGAGCTGCGAATCGCCGCCGGCAGAGTGCACGATTACTACGAGTCTGTGTTTGGGGAGATGGCTGCTCATGGGGTCCTGCCGCTGCGTGCGGTCTGGTTTGACGATGGTCGTTGGAGCGAAGTCGATACGCCGAATGACTTGCTCGCTGCCCAGAACCTCTTCTACGGACCGGAGTTCGCCAAGGGAGCCTGATGCCTGGGGTGACCAAACGCTGGACAAGTGAGGTTTATCGCAATCTCCCAAACATCGTCTCGATGCTCGGCGTATTGCCCCTCTCGCTTCTTCTTCTGGATGACGGGTTTTCGTACCTCCCCGCCCTGATCGTCTACAACAACTTCATGGACGATCTGGATGGCATTCTTGCGAGAGAGCTCGAGCTTTCCAGTGACTTCGGTGCTCGATTGGACAATGTGGCCGACGCAGTCTCACACATTCTCGTTTCGTTCGTGGTTGGGGCCCACTACGGCGGAATCGTCCTCGTGTTCAGTGCTGTCGCAGCCGTGGCCATTCTCATCCGCGTCGTTCAGCGGCTTGACCCAACGTCGGTTTATGGGACAGGTACAGCGACGAATGAGTTGATGCGTCACCTTCTATTGGTCGTGGTTCTCCAGAACGCATTCGATTTCGACATCACGGTGTACTTGGTCGTGATATTCGCCGTCAACGCTCTGACGATGCTTGTTCCGTTCTCGTTGCCACACCTCATTCGCACGCGAACCAAGTCGGTTGTTGCCATCTTGGGGGTAAACGCCGCTCTTGCCGCTGCATGGCTGATCCCGGGTGCAGCGCCTTTCATTGCCGCGGCATTCTTCGGCACGTACCTGTATTCGCTTGGAGTCGAGGGCGCTTCATGGGCTCGAACAGAATGGGGGCATCCGTCGAAGCTGTGAACGAGCCGGTTCGCTAGACCGAACTACTTCTTTGGTCGAGGGAAACCACTACTTCCCACCAGAGTCCTTCTGACTCTGGTAGTAGGGGTCGTCTCCCGAGGCGTGATCGGTCACATCAACCACCTGCGACAGCTCAGGAATCGATTCGAGGATTATCTTCTCGATCCCTTGCTTCAGGGTGACTTGGGCCAGACCACACCCCTGGCATCCGCCGGACAACCGTAGGTAGGCGATGGCGCCATCAACCGAAACCAGTTCTGCGCCGCCACCATGAGCGGCAATGGCCGGGTTCACCTGCTCAGTCAGCACCTGTTGGACACGATCGACAAGCGGACCTGATAGATCCCCGGCGGGGGCAGACATCTCCGGCGGTGCCGGGGAGTTGGGGTTATTCATAGCCAACCCCTCGTCAGTCAATTCGAGTATGGAGCCGTCGAGCTTGCCAGTGTCAACCTTCGGGAAGATCACTGCAAGATCGTCGTGACGCTCTTCGACCCAGTCTTCCTTCATCTCACTCAGCGGGACAAACGCCAGTTCGTAAGAAAACTGGGCACCCCGAAAGCCGGTCACCTCGATAGAAAGAGCGAATTCATCTTCGCCGGGCTCGTTATCGCGCAACTGACGGATCATCTCAAGCGCGGATGAGTCAACACTGAGAACCTTGGATTCAGACATCTGTAATGATGGTAACCCCCTATCCGATCCAATCATGCCCCGAGCTGTCGTTGTATTGCCGAGCACCACCTACCGAGCAAGCGATTTCGTAAGCGCCGCCGCAGCATTGGGTATCGACCTGGTGGTCGCTTCCGAGCAGCCCCCACCATTCGACATGGGCGAGAACTATCTCCAAATAGACTGCTCCGACCCTGTCGAAGCCGCCCGCAAAGTCACGGCACTTGGCGACAATGTTCCACTTGACGGTGTCGTGGCCGCCGACGACAGCGGCGTGATGGTCGCGGCGTTTGCGGGGACAGCTCTCGGCTTGGCCTCCAACTCACCTGACGCGGCAGCCGCGACACGGGACAAATCGCTGATGCGGCAACGGCTGGCCAAAGGAGAAGTACCTCAGCCTGGATTCGATTTGTTGGCTATCGACGACGAAGCGACAACTGACATCTCCTATCCAGTGATAGTCAAGCCGATCGACCGATCCGCCAGCCAGGGAGTGATCCGTGTCGACCGACCTGAGGATCTCGGCCACACCATGGATCGAGTGAGGCAGATCATTGGAGATGACAGCGCCCCGTTGCTCGTGGAGCAGTACATCCCTGGGCCAGAAATTGCCGTCGAGGCTGTGATCAGTGATGGAGAACTCACAGTCCTCGCCATGTTCGACAAACCAGACACCAGCGATGGACCTGTCTTCCCTGAGACGATCTTTGTTACACCGAGCAACCTGGCCGACTCGGTCCAGGCCGAGGCCGTCCGTGTTGCTCAGGCAGCGATCCGGTCATTGGAACTCACCCATGGACCGGTTCACATCGAAATGAGGATCCTGGCAGGGAAACCGCAGATCATCGAGATCGCAGCCAGATCGATCGGCGGTCTCTGCTCACGAAGCCTCAACTTTGGCCTCATGGGCACGTCTTTGGAAACGTTGATATTGCGCAACGCCATCGGCCTCGAGAAACCCGAGTTGAAGAGAGAGCCACACGCGTCAGGCGTTTTGATGATCCCGACACCGGTATCCGGTCGTCTTCAGGGTTTCGAGGGTTTGGAACAAACCCGTCGAATAGATGGCATCACTGGATTCGACCTCACAGTGCAGCCCGGGTCTGAGGTCTTGGCTCCACCCGCAGGTGATCGGTACCTCGGGTTTGTCTACGCCAGTGCTGATACGCCCGAATCTGTAGAAAAGGCGCTACGCACCGCCATGGACACGATCGTGGTCGATATCCAGTGATGCTCAAGTTCTACTTGAGGTTTAGCTCTTACGCGCCCGATAGCGCGTAAGACGATTTTGTCATTTACACGGTATTCATGGAGACCGGGATTCTGGAGACAGGGGTAACCGATTTGGAGACAGTTCTCATTTTCACCGGTGGCGACACACCTCCCCAGACCGTTTTAGAGGAACTCCCCCGGCCCGACTTGGTGGTGGCCGCAGACAGTGGCTACGACGCAGCCATCGCATTGGGCTTCAAAATCGACGCACTCGTTGGTGATCTCGACTCGATCCGTGCCACGGAAATCCCCAGCCACGTCATCGTCGAGAAGCATCCAACCAACAAAGATGCGACCGACCTCGAGCTGGCCCTGCAACTCTCAATCCGGGACACGCCGGCGAGGATTGTTGTGGTGGCGGGGTCGGGAGGACGGCTGGATCACGAATTGGCGACAGCATTGCTGTTGTGCTCCCCACGATGGAAAGGTGTCGACGAACTCGACTGGGTCAATGCCCGAGGGAGATCTCACGTCATCCATCGAAGGAGGCTCCTACATGGGGACATCGGAGCAACCTTGAGTCTCATCGCTGTCGGTGGCGACGCACTAGGCGTGCAAACGTCTGGTCTCCGCTGGGACTTGGACAACGAGACGCTCCACCAGGGTGCCACTCGCGGAGTATCCAACGTAATGCAATCGCCGATCGCTGAGATCGGACTGGAGGCCGGCTGTCTCCTGGCTGTCTTCCCCGCCTTCTAGCGACGGACCACTACCATTAGCTCCCGAGGCCGGCCTTGATTGAGGGGCCGAGAGCGGCGAACCCCTCGAGATAGTCGACACGTTCCTTCTTGAGACGAGAGACAATCGCCTCGTACTCTTCCAGTCGGCCCTGAGCCTCGTATAGCCGTCGCGGCTGAAGCAATTCGACATCGTCGATGCCGGGAACAACCTCGGCGACGTCGTACCCGAAATCCTGGTCCGGGCGCCACTGAATTGTTGCTTCGACAATCCCCCGCACGATCGCCGACGAATCCTGGATACGCACCTTCTTGGATCCTTGCTCTTCGCCGCCGATACGACCTGTGTTGAGGACGTAGGCCTGGAGATCGGGGATGGTCTCTAGTAGTTCGAGCAATCGATTTCCTTGCATGGAGTCATCGTCGAAGAAGAAGGGATTGGTCCCGGGCACCCTAAGACTTTTGCCTGCCTCGGCGGAACCCCCGGCTGACGTTCCTTTGGTCTCGCCGAGCATGAAATACGCCGGAATCTGGCGACGACTCAATCGTGCCACAGCAGGTATCACGTGTTCTGAGCGGTTGAGGATCAAAAGATGGCGAGCGGGGGGGACACCGCTTGGATCGCGATGGCGGATGTTGGCCAGGGTGAACGTGCTGCGTCCGTTGGCTGTGTGTGAGGTGTCAAAGAAGTCAACGCCGCCATCACTGGTCACCAAGACGTTCTCGAGCCAAGCATCAGGTCGGGTTGTCCCGCCGTAGATCGTTGGCTCGTCGTCGGGGTCGAGACCATAGGTCTTGGCAAAACAGCCCGCTTCCGAGGTGTGAACCCGCCCCCCGGGCATGAGGGCGACAAAATCGTCTTGCACCGGCAAAGACCCGGCTTGCTGGCGGAAGGTTGTCGTGGTTTTGCCGGTTCCGGATAGACCGATGATCAACATCGACTCCTCATCGCCGCTTTGTGTGGACTCCCCGGGGTACGTCTTGAGACCCGCATGGAGGGCCAGTCCCCCGCGATCAAAGACCAACCGGTTCCACATGCGCAAACCACCCATCTTCGATTCGCCGAAGTAGTCGGACCCAAAAACACGCGTGACCCAATTGTCGAAGTCGACAATGATCAGTCGCTCGTCTGGCTTTCCGGGAGCTGGCAGCGTCGGGGTGTAGATGACTGTGAAATCTGGGGACCAGTCTTGGTCGGGAGGAAAGAAAAGCTGGGCCTGCATACCTGCGATGTTTGGTTGGCTGGCCTCGATAAAAAGACGGGATCCGGTGCGAAAATCGGAGTCCGGACCGATATATCCTTCAACGAGGATCATCTCGACACCAGCGATGTGGGCGTCCTGTCGGGCGGCCCATTCGTCTGCCTCAGAGCGCGAGATGCGATTCTGATGGATCTCGCGGTCAGAGACAAAAAAGGTCGAGTTCTTCAAACGAGCCGTGATCACAGCCTGGTAGTTGAGGTTGCCGTACTCGGTCTCGGTGAGACGTGGCATGGTTGCAACAGCGATCTCCCGAAGCCGCTGCTGACTCGGGTTTGGCTCAACAGACTTGGCGCCGGGCAGGTCAAACAAGCTCAGACTCTCCCTTGAGTAAGTGGACCTCTCGAAGCGTAATCAGTTTTTCGCGCCTCTCAACCTCCGGCCGGGTGTCTGGCAGGCATCTGATGGCCCTCGAGGCCAGCAATAAGATTTTCGACAGCCAAACCAGCCATCCGATGCCGCGTCTTCACCGAAGCACTCCCGATGTGGGGGAGTATCAGACAGTTGGCCAATGCAAGCAGTGGGTGATTCGGCGGGATCGGCTCGGGGTCGGTCACGTCCAAACCGGCCCCGGCGATCTCACCAGCTTCCAAAGCCGCCGCCAATGCATCAGTGTCCACAATCGACCCACGAGCCACATTGATCAGACAGGCGCTCGGTTTCATACGTGTCAGTTCGTCTTTACCAATGAGTCCTCTTGTTTCATCGGTCAGTGCCGCGCAAATCAGGACATTGTCAGCAATCTCGAGCAGTTGGTCGAGATCCATGCGCTCGGCTTCAACCTCACTGGCTTCTCTGGGTGAGGTGTAAATCACTGACATGTCGAAGCCTTGGGATCTCCGAGCCACCGCCCGGCCAATACGACCCATCCCGATTATCCCGAGAATCGTTCCGTGAAGATCGCCTCCGGTTAGATGAAATGGTGACCAAGGACCCCAAGTGCCCGAGCGCACCTCGGCCTCACCTTCGGGGAAGCGACGAACAACCGCCCCCAGCAACGTGAATGCCGTGTCAGCCACGGTTCCGGTGAGGACACCTGGTGTGTGTCCGACGGCTATCCCCCTTCTCGAACACTCGGCTAGATCGACGTTGTCGACTCCCACCGCCATCTGTGAAATCACCCGCAACGAAGGTGAGGCCTCCAGCAGGGTGCCGTCGACGAGATCGTTCACCATGCAAAGAAGACCCTCAGATGTCGAAGCCGCTGCCAGAAGGACTTCTCTCGGGACCGGCCGGTCGCCAAACCACACATCGACGTCGAAACGATCGCTCAACGGGTTGAGAATCGGCGAAGGCAGATCCCTGGTCACGTAAACACGGGTCATGTGTCTGACGCTAAACGCTGAGTCGCCACTGACCGATATCATGAGAGTGATGCGCCGGCCTGTTCTCTTGTTCTTAGGTTTGCTGTCTGCTTCGCTAGCCGTGGGCTCCTGTGGTGGCGAAGCAGACAGCAAACCTATTTCCGTGCCGGCTTCGGTGACTCAGCCCACTGTGGCGCCAAGCTCGGATATCGCCACTGCGCCCACTTTGTCGCCTGTTGTGGACACCAGACCTCAATACGCCGGTTTTGGGTCCCTGGCCCCCGAATCCCAAACCTTGGTGGCATTGGCCCGGAGCGATATCGAAGTGTTTGAGGCTCCTGATTCCACGGAGACTCAACTCACAGTTCCCTGGACCACCATTTTGGGGACCGTCACCGTGCTCACCGTTGTCGACCAGCCGGCGACCGACTGGCTGGAAGTGATGCTGCCCGTCCGCCCCAACGGCTCAACAGGGTTTGTTCGGACGGCGGACGTGGAGATGTATGCGGTCGGCGGCAAGATCCTCGTCGACCTGGGTGACAGGAAGCTGACCTACACCATCGATGGCAGGGAGATCATGTCGACCACGATCGCCATTGGGACATCAGCCAACCCCACACCGACGGGAACCTTCTTCGTCACCGACAACGTCACCCTTGCCAACCCGAACAGTCCTTGGGGACCGCATGCCTTGGGACTCTCAGCTAGATCCGACACAATCACGGAATACAACGGTGGCGACGGGATCATCGGTATTCACGGCACCAACAATCCCTCATCCATTGGGAGAGCAGCATCTCTTGGCTGTGTGAGATTGCCCAACGAGCTGATAACACTGCTTCATCGACTGGTGCCAATTGGCACGCCTGTGGAGATCAGGGCTTAGCGCGAACTTGGTCGGGGCTCATCGACCTAGCCGGCCAACATCTTGCCGAGCATCATCAGTTCGTCATTGATGTTCGATGGGATGATGTATTCGGAGATGTCTCGGATCTCATCCAGACGGGACCCCACTTCTTCCACCGTCGGGACTGTTCCCTGGCCGGCAAACCAACCCTCGTTGGTACCTATGAACACCCGTGCGTAGCGCCCTCCGCCAGCGGTGAAGATCTCATGCGTGTGCTCGTTGGCTTCGGAGCACAGGTACACAACCAATGGAGTGACCTGATTTGGGTCAACCAACTCGTTGAACGGTCCGAGAATGTCCTCAGTCATCCGTGTCCGGGCGGTAGGAGAAATCGCGTTCGACTTGATGTTGTACTTCTCTCCTTCGATCGCAAGCACATTGGAGAGACCGACCAGACCGAGTTTCGCCGCGCCGTAGTTGGCTTGCCCAAAGTTACCGAACAGCCCAGACGCCGAGGCAGTAAACACAAAGCGGCCGTAGCCATTCTCTTTCATAATGCGAAAGGCAGGCTGTGAGACGTAGAAGGCTCCCTTGAGATGCACATCGAGAACAGCCTCGATCTCTGCAATCTCCATGTTGGCAAACGACTTGTCACGGAGAATCCCGGCGTTGTTGATGACGACATCGACTCCGTCGAAAGCGTCGACAGCCGTTTGGATTACGGCGGCGCCGCCCTCTGCTGTGGAGACCGAGTCATAGTTGGCAACCGCCTCACCACCCGCTGACTCGATTTCGGCAACGACGACATCGGCGGCCGACGGGGACTCTCCGGTGCCGTCCACCGCTCCGCCGAGATCATTGACGACTACACGGGCACCTCGATGGGCCAGCTCAAGGGCGTAGGTCTTGCCTAACCCGCCTCCGGCTCCGGTGACAACCGCCACACGGCCATCAAATGTGATTGGTTCACTCAATTCTCTGATCCTCCATTAGAGCCCAAGGGCACGTCCGATGATCTCCTTCATTATCTCGGTTGTCCCTCCGTAGATGGTTTGCACCCTGGCGTCACGGTATGCCCGCGCTATCGGGTATTCCTCCATATACCCCCAGCCCCCGAACAACTGAAGACACCGTGTGATGACACTGTTTTCCAGTTCAGTGACCCACCATTTAGCCTTGGCCGCATCGGTCGCAGAAAGCTGGCCGAGGGTCAGCGCCATGATTTGGCTGTCGACAAATGTCTGGGCGACGTCGAGTTCTGTGCGCATTTCAGCCATGACGTGTTTGACGGCCTGAAACCTGCCAATCGACTGGCCAAAGGCCTCCCGCTCCTTAACGTGCTCCAACGTCCAGTCGAAGGCCGCTTGAGCATGGGCGATCGAACCCACCGTCAACCCAAGACGTTCCTGGGGAAGGTTGTGGACCAGATGGAGAAAACCCTTGCCCTCTTCACCGAGCAGATTCTCCACCGGAACCATGACATCGTCGAAAAAGAGCTCGGCGGTGTCCTGGGCATGCAGGCCAATCTTGTCGAGGTTACGCCCACGGCTGAAGCCGTCCATGCCGTCCTCTACGACCAGCAGACTCATGCCCGCGTGCCGCTGCTTGGGGTTGGTCTTGACTGCGGTCACGATCAGATCGGAGTTGATGCCGTTTGTGATAAAAGTCTTGGAGCCGTTCAACACGTAGTCGCCGCCGTCGCGAATTGCTGTGGTCTTGATCCCGGCAAGATCGGACCCGGCGCCGGGCTCGGTCATCGCTATGGCCGTCATCAGCTCCCCCGACGCCACACCCGGCAGCCAGCGGGCCGACTGCTCACTCGTCGCCAGGTTGAGGAAATAGGGAGTCACCACATCGTTGTGAAGCGTGATGCACATGCCGGACGCAAACGCGTCGCCAGCTATCAGTTCCTCTACGACGACAACGTTGAACCTGAAATCGTCGACCCCTCCTCCACCCCATTCCTCGGGGATGGCCATACCAAGCAATCCTGCCTGACCGGCCTTGCGAAACATCTCCTTGTCGACAATCCCCTGTTCTTCCCATTTGGGAACGTTTGGAGACACCTCCCGCTCGACAAACTCCCGAACCGACGATCTGAACAGCTCGTGGTCAGACTCGAAGATGGAACGGTTCATCCGAGATGATTGCTGTGGCGTCAAACCCCGGAGTACATCGCGTCTATTTGGTCGGCGTAGTTGTCGAGGACGACACGACGCTTCAGCTTCAAGGATGGAGTCAGCTCGCCTGAGTCCGGTGTCCAATCATCCGGGACCACAATCCACTTCTTGACCTGCTCGACATGCGAAACCTTGTCATTGGCGGTCTTGACTGCCAAGCCGATCTCGTCCTGCACCTCTGGTAGTTCCGAGAAACTCGCCAGGTCGGTGTACTCAATGCCACGCGAAGCAGCCCATTCCGGAGCCTCCTCGGCGTCGAGACCAATCACCATCGAAATAAACTTCCGCTGGTCTCCGATCATGCACGCCTTTGAGATGAGTGGATGGTTGCCCAGCGCCGTCTCGAGTTTTGCCGGTGCGATGTTCTTGCCGGCAGCCGTGATGATGATCTCCTTCTTCCGACCAACGATCCAGACAAATCCGTCTTCGTCGATGCGGGCGAGATCGCCCGAGTGGAGCCAGCCATCGGAGTCAAAGGTCTCCCTCGTCGCGTCGTCGAGCTTGTAGTAGCCCTTGGTGATGACACCACCACGCATCGAAAGTTCGCCATCTTCTGCGATCTTGACCTCGACCCCCGGGAGAGGCTTGCCAACCGAGCCAATCTTGAATGCGTCGTGAACATTGGTCGTCGCCGGACCTGTTGTCTCTGACATGCCATAGAGCTCGAACAATGGGATTCCAATGGTCATGAAGAACTTGACCAGGTCCGGGTTGATCGGGGCGGCTGCAGTGATCGCAATTTGCACATCCTGCATGCCCAGCCGCTCACGCACCTTGGAGAGAACCACCTTGTCGAGCAGACCCGCCAGCATCGGACCGGAGCCACCCTCCATCTCCGCTTCAACCCGCTTTTCGTTCTTGGCCAGGGCCATCTTGAGAAGGGTCCCCTGGATACCCTCGGCGTCGTCGAAACCTGCTGATAGACGGGCATGGAACTTCTCGTAGACACGAGGAACCGCGAAGAACACCGTTGGCCTCGCAGCCTGGATGTATTCCAGCACGGCGGCGATCGACGGGCAGTACCAGATTTCACCTAACAAATATGTGCCCAAGTAGTGGGTGGCAACCCGCTCGGCAATGTGGGCCAGCGGCAAATATGACACCATTCGGACACCGAGATCGAGACTCGCGGCACGACGCAAAGTCTCCAGTGTCCAAACAACGTTGTACTGCGAGATCATCACACCCTTGGGTGTTCCGGTGGTACCGGAGGTGTAGATCAGAGTCGCCAGCGTGTCGGGCGTAATCGCCGAAGCCGAACGCTCCACGGTGGCCGGATCTTCAACGAGTCGATTCTTGCCCCTCGTCACCAACTCGTCCCAACTCAGCACCCAGTCAGCAGTGTCATAGTTCTCTGCACCAGACATCAAGACGACATAGCGGAGGTTGGGAAGCTCGGATCGAATCTCCTCGAACCTCTTCATGAACTCGAGGTCCTCGAGGATCGCAACAGTCGCCTTGCTGTTGTCGGCGATGTACTGAATCTGGTTCGCCGCCAGAGTCGAGTAGATGGTCACAGGAGTGGCGCCGGCGTGGACAACGGCGTAATCGGCAATCACGTGCTCTGGCCGGTTCCCGGCCATGATGGCAACAAACTCCCCATCGCCGACTCCGAGTGCTTGCAGACCGGCAGCAACGTCGTGCACCGAACGTCGGTACTCGGACCATGTGAGTTGGGCCCACTCGTCGCCATCCTTGAAGTGCATGGCGGGCTGGTCGCCATAATTGTCGGCGTTCCGATTGAAGTAGTCGACGATGGTCTTGTCTTCGACAACGGCATCGATTTCGGCGCGTTCGGCGAGTACAGACTGTTCGGCCACGAGTCCTCCAAGAGTCAGGCGATGGTTCCAGACGTGCGGAGCATACCGATTTGGCTAGGGCTATACCCGAGCGAGGCCATGATCAATTCGGTGTCGGCACCGGGTGCTGCCGGAGGCCCGGAAAGCGAAGCTGCGGTCTCGGAGAATCGCGGCGCCGGACCGGGCTGAGAGACGCCGTCGAGTTCCACAAAACCCCCGCGGGCGACGTTGTGCGGATGCGATGATGCTTCCATCAACGAGAGCACGGGAGCCACGCATGCGTCGGTCCCAGCGAAGTGCTGATCCCACTCATCACGGGTTCGTTGGATGAAACGCTTGGCCAGGGCCTCGCGGAGTGCCGGCCACCCCTCCCGATCGAGTCGGTTGGGCAACTCTGTCGGCTCCAACTCGAGCCCATCGAGCAGAGCTGCGAAGAACTGCGGTTCCAGGGCACCCACCGCGACGTGCTCACCGTCCGAAGTCTCGTATGTCGTGTAGAACGGTGCGGCACCGTCCAACAGGTTTGACTCGCGCTGCGGCTGCCATGTGCCTGAGGCCATCATCCCGTGTTGCATTGTTGTGAGAAGGGCCGAACCATCGACCATGGCTGCGTCGATAACCTGGCCGATGCCGGTTTCCCTGGCATGCAGAACCGCTGAGACCACCCCGAGTGCCAACAACATCCCCCCTCCACCAAAGTCACCTACGAGATTGAGTGGCGGAATCGGGTGATCGGCCCCACCGACAGGATGAAGGGCGCCCGACAAGGCGATGTAGTCGATGTCATGACCGGCCATGGATGCATATGGGCCGTCCTGACCCCAGCCTGTCATCCGCCCGTAAACCAGCCTGGTGTTGACGGCGAGTGATTCAGCCGGACCGATGCCCAACTTCTCGGCAACACCAGGACGAAACCCTTCAATAAGGACGTCTAAACCCGAGATGAGTTGCAACGCAATCTCAACTCCTTCCCCAGACTTCAGGTTCAAGCCCATCGAGCGTTTACCCCGATCGAGGAGGTCGTAACGTGACGATGGAGAGTGACCTCCGATCACATCCGACACCCGATCGACTTTGATGACATTGGCTCCCAAATCGGCCAGGACCATCCCGCAAAACGGAGCAGGGCCGAGACCGGCAAGCTCGACGACCTGGAGCGTCGAAAGCGGTCCGTTATTCAACGGTCGCTCACATAGGTGTCTGCACTCTCGATAAGGATCGGAACAAACTCGAGGGCGGGTGTTGTCGAGAACGCGCCCGAAACCAACGCCCTCATCACCACTGCCGTGTCTTTGTCCCACTGCGCTACCGGATCGAGCTGAGTCGGTTCAGTCTCCAACGCAAACACGATCGAGCCCTGACCAGCCCAAGCCGCCAGATTCCACATGTCGGTAGCGCGCGACATGTTCGGTTCAGGTCCGTCCAACTCGACATTCCAGGCGAGCAACGATGGCTTTTGATAAAGCGGGACAATGGCGAGATCCTCCAAATAGATCCTGTCCGCCTCGTTGTACGCCTCGGCACGCGAAGACGAATCTACGATTTCGTCGGTCGACCGAACCAGTGCCTCGACCTCATCGTTGCAATACCTGTTCACATTGAGTGACCCAAATCCACTGAGCGCCTGTCCCGTGCAGTAGTACGTCGAGTTCCCAAGATGAGGGTCGGCAGCAGCCTTCCAGGAGAAGTTGATCAACTGCCATACCTCGGGACCCCCAAAAAAGACATCGCCCGAGAAGAGGTCCGACGGCGTTCGCAGTTGGATATCGATCTCGATCCCGACCTGTTCGAGACTCTCCTGAACCATTGTTGCGGTATCGACCCTGAACTCATCGCCGACCGTCGTCGTCCAGGCGAAAGACATGCGTCTCCCCTGACAGTCGTAGACACCATCGTCCCCTTTCACGCAGAGATGATCCTCAAGGACCTGCTCGGACCGAACCGGGTCAAATGGAATGTCGTAGTGGGGCGAATAGACGTCTGCGTCGGTCGTCCAGATGCTGTTGTCGAGCGGCCGAGCATTAGGCCCTATCGTCCTCACCGTCAGATCGAGGATTGCCTCCCGATCGATGGCAAGGGCAATGGCTTCCCTAACCCAACTTTGGCCGAGGAGCGGGTCGTCATGGTTGAAGTCGATATGCTCCCAGAAAGGTCCTGTTGAGATAGTGGTGGTCACCTCAGTCAGTTCTGCGAGGTCTTCGACCATCCAAGCAAGGGGACTCGGGTTGATCATGTCGAACGTGTTTTCGCCGAGACCGCCAAGTCGTTCCCGCACCGATTCGACAAAGACGAACTCCACCTGCTCCACGTCGCCGACCGGTGCCCCCGACGCCGGGTCGATGGACGACCAGAAGTTGGTGTTGCGTGTGAGCAGGATCCGATCATCAACAATTTGGTCCTGAAGACGGAACGCCGAAGCGGTAACCGAAAGGTTCATCGGGTCGGCCACGTGAGCAGGGAGCACAATGTCGAAGAGGGTTCTCCACGGCCCGAAGACCTCGGAGAGCCCAAATATGACGGTCTTGTCGTCGACAACTTCGACCGTTTCAACAAGGTCGTATCCGATTGTTATCGAACTTCCCCTCAGCGGATCGGAAAAGACCTCATAGGTATAGACGAAGTCGTCAGACGTCACCGGAATCCCGTCTGACCAAATGGCTTCCGGTCGGATGTGGTAAGTAACGCAGAACGCCACTGCGCACGGTCGCTCATCAACCGTTGTAGTGGTGATTGGGACAGTGGTGGTTGTGGTTTCCGGTGCAACGAACTCCGTGGTTGTTGTCCCGGCGCTCGATCCGGAGCATGCGATCAACACCTCAGCGAGAGCCAGAAGAGCGGTGAAGCCAAGCAACGTGCGTTTCGTCGAGTCGAGCATCAGCATGCGCCCCTACGATTCTTCGTCAATCACCACAGCGCTGGGCCATACGTTCGGAAAACCAGAGTGACCGCTCATGATTACTTCAGTCGGAAACCGAACCCTCGTGCTGTAGGCCTCAATGATCTGAGTCCGAAAGAGCACGACGTATGGCAACTCCTCCGCCAATATCAGATCCATCTCCCTGGTGAACCGCGCTGCGGTCTCGATATCGGTAGCGGATTCGAAAGCGTCGGCTGCGGCATCGAAACGCTCACTCGCGTAGCCGGGCGTGTTGAAACCTCCCCCACTCACTGTGTCTTCACGAGAGTGGAAGAATGCCACCTGCAAGGTCCCCCTGAGCGAAGTTTCGCCTCCAGTCCACCCAAGCACGTACAAGTCCCAATCCTGGGCAGTCTCCTCGGTCTGAGGTGGGAACACTGCCGAGACAATGGTTTCGAAATCGGTGGGCTCCGCAGATGCAGGAATACCGAGGTCGTTCAGCCACGCTTCGATCCAAACCGAAAAGGTGGCACGGTACGGGTCGTAGCCCAACGCGGGAGCAAGGATGGTGAGCTCCGGAACCTTCACTCCGTTGGGCATCGTCAGCCCCGCACCTGCCGTGGCAACCGGGTCCGGGTCGCCCGGATCGATTACCGGCTCAACATCCCATGTGTAGCCGGCATCCTGGAGAGTGGCGACGGCTGATAGAAAGCGGTCGGCTTCACTCATCGGAACCCCATCGGCCCATCCCGCTCTGGGGGCGTCGGCGTTGTAGAACGAGGTCAAACCAGGGTGGATGATGGTGTAGGCGGGAGATACAGCGTTGGCGAGAACGGTCTCAGCAACCACCTCCTTGTTGACGATAGTTGCCACGGCCTGACGAAAGGCCAGGTCGGACATTGGCGCTTTGCGCATGTTGAACGCCATGTACCGGAAACGCTCAGTTTGATTCACCGAGAATGTCAGGTCGGGCTGCGCCGCCAGCTGATCGCGCAGCCCGCTGGAAAGACCGGTCGGGTCGTAGACGAAATCGACCTCTCCTGCGACCAACTGGTTGTAGGCAGCATCTTTGGTGTCGTGTTCGATCCAATGGATCTCCGATACAAGAGGGCCCTCGACATAGCTGGACACCACATCGCCTTCACCGGAACCACCGTAAAGATTGTCTTCACCGCGAGCCGCGTTGACTATGCGGGCTGAGCCGTCCGAGTACAGAGTGTGCTCGGTTCCCTTGTTGAAATAGCCAGGATTCGAAATCGTGACCCCGACGACTCCAGGCTCCCACCGATCGAAGATCTGTGGACCGGACGACGGCTCCATGGGAGCAGATACTCGGTAGAGAACATCTCGGCTCTCATCAGCACCAAGGTCGGCGACATATGAGTCGAGTATTTGCTGCGTGATGTCCTCTGGCGCCAGATCGTTCCCAGGGTCCTCGTCAGCAAGCGAAACATCAACAAGAGCAGCCGTGGCCTCCTGATCGGTGATCGTTGCCGCCAACTCAGCAGCGACCGTGCGCGCCTCTTCGACATGGGTCTGCCAGAAGTGCGCCGGTACGAAACTGGTGAGCCCGACACCATGCTGCCACGCAGCAAGACCGGGCTTTGTGTCGAATTCGATGCGGACCAGATCGTCCGCTGGGGCAGTCACACGGACAACTGACGAGACAAAACTGGAAACATGGTTGCCCCCAAGCTCGAACTCACGCTGCACGTCGAAATAGAACGCAAGGTCACGTGCGCTGACCGCGGTGCCATCCGACCAGATCACGTCAGAGCGTATCGGCTGTTCCACAACCCAGATATCACCTTCCTGAACAGCCCTCACGGGTTCGGATGTCGCCGCCAACTCGGGCACGTATACGAATCCGGGATGGGTCAGTGTGAACATCGCCATTTTTCCACTACCAAGAAACGCCTGGTTGTAGGTCGAATTGAACTCATCAAGCGCCGCAAACCAGTTATCGGTGGTGATGTTGGAGATGAGACCGATTCTGAAGACGCCGCCAACATCGGTTTCAATCCCATCTGCGCCCTCTCCGCCATCGGTTTCGACGGTTGTGGAAGTGTCGGCAACCGGTTGGGTTGTGCTCGTTGGATCGGCGTCGGCGCAGGTCACCGCAACAAGTGCGAAAACCGCGAGGAGTGCAAACAACCTGAGCCCAGAGGGCTTTGTCGTGGTCACTCTTGTTCCTCCAGCTAGAGCCATTCCATAAGATCGAAGCGACAAGGTAAGCAAGGCCCTGTTGCTATGCGGGCCTCAGATTCCATCGCGTGAAGTCTCGTCCGCCGTCTCCGGTTCGTCGAGAATCGTTTTGTGACGCTTCCTCGACTCCGAGATGATTGCCTGGATGATCCCGGTCATCGGAAGGGCCAAGATGACACCAATCCCTCCCATCAGGGCCGCGCCACCGATGATCGCCGCAATAGAAACTGCGGGGTGAATCTCCATCGTTCGCTTGGTTATGCGAGGCGAGAAGACATAATTCTCCACCTGCTGATAGGCAGTGAAATAGACGACCACGATCACCGCCGTGGTCACGTCGTTGAATGTCAGGGCAACGATGGCCGGCAGGATCGCGGCGAGATAGGTCCCTACCACCGGGATGAACTGACTGAGGACACCAACCCATATCCCAAGTGACAATGCGAAGGGCACCCCCAGGATTTGAAGGACGATCGTCGTCAACGTGGCGCTCAGGACTGCCAGTACGAGACGCGAGTAGATATAGCCCCCCATGTTCTCGACAGCGATGTCCCAGATGTGGAGGGCTTTTCGCTGCTGATCTGGTGGCATTGCTGACAAGACAGTTTTCTGCATTTGGGGTAGCTCAGCGACCATGTAGAACGAAAAGAGAGCAACCGTTGTGGAAAAGATCAGTAACCCTCCGACCGTGGCGGCGATGCTGACGACGCCGCCAATCAACGTGCCGCCGATCGTTTGCAGGTAACCGGCCAAATCTGCGCCGACATTTTCGGCGTCAAAATTGGTGAGATCGAGATCAAAGGTGGTGTCCAACCAGGTGAACAGTGTCAAGACCATTTCGGGGATGGCGTCGGTCAATTGCTGAATTTGTTGTATGAACAATGGTGCCAGCGCCCAGACGAATCCAACTGCGAGAAGCAGCGCGGAAAGGAAGATCGCCCCCGTTGCCAAACCTCGTTTCAATCCGCGTTTCGCCAGGAAATGCACTGGCGGGACAAACGCCACCGCAACAAACACAGAAACGAACACCATGAATAGAAGGTCCCGCAGCGTCCACGCCAACCAGACGACTGTGGCAACACCGAGGAGAGCGATGGCTCCCATGACGGCGCGACGCATGACCAATCGATCTTGGTCCGTTTGTGTAGACACAGACATGCCTTGAGCGTAGAAACGACCGACCTGAGTTTGGGGGATATCCGATAACCTGGTTCAACATATGGAAAGATTCGAAGTCGCTTGGTCACCCGACGGCGATCACGCCAAGTCGACCCACACCGCTCGGTTCATGGCCGCTCACGACATCGAAAGCTACGGAGAACTCGTAACCAGGTCTGCCCAAGAGCCGGAATGGTTCTGGCCCGCCGCCATCGACCACATTGGCCTGCCGTTCGACACTCCGTGGACCAACGTCCAAGACACCTCGCGTGGTCATGCGTGGTCGACCTGGTTCAACGGTGCGGAATTCAACATGTCCAAGGCATGTGTCGACAGATGGGCCGATGACGATCCCAGTCGTTTGGCCGTCCGATCCCAGAAAGAGACTGGTCAAACACGAGAACTGACTTTTGGTGAGCTCAAGGACCGAATCGGTCGTCTCGCCGCGGCCTTGCGAACTTTGGGTGTCACCAAAGGAGACGCCGTGGCCGTTTATCTCCCGATGTCGGAGGAGGCGGTGGTTTCTCTGCTCGCTGTCGCCCGTTTGGGCGCGATCTTCATTCCGGTGTTCTCCGGTTACGGGGCAGAGGCAGTGGCTGCGCGACTCGAGAACCCCAAACCGCGGGTGATTATCTGTGCCAACGGATTCACCCGACGCGGGAATGTGATCGAGATGAAGGAAGTGGCCGACGCTGCCATCGAGTTCGCAGGGGGTCTCGATGCCGTACTCGTGGTCGACTATCTCAGCCGGGACCGATCTCCGATGACTCCCGGACGAGATCATTGGTGGCATCAACTCGTCCCGCAGTCGGAACCGCTCGAGGCGGCAACAACCTATTCGGAAGACCCGATGTTGATCGCCTACACCAGCGGCACAACCGGTCGCCCCAAAGGGGCGGTCCATGTGCAGGCGGGCCTCACGGTGAAGCTGGCCGAGGAGGGCGCCTTTCAACTCGACGTAAACCGCGATGACGTGCTGATGTGGGCCACTGACATGGGTTGGATCATGGGTCCGTGGATGGTCATGGCCGGGCTCGCCAACGGCGCAGCCATAGCCACCTACGACGGTGCGCCCAACTACCCGGGACCAGACCGCATATGGCAAGTCGCCTCCGAACTCCAGCTAACGATTCTTGGTCTCTCCCCCACCCTCGTCAGGGCGCTACAACCTCACGGGGCCGGCGAGGCGCGTAAACACGATCTGTCAAAGATGAGGATCTTCGGATCCACCGGCGAACCCTGGAATCCTGATCCCTGGTGGTGGTTGTTTCGCGAGGTGGGCGAAGAGCGAATTCCAATCATCAACATCGCCGGAGGCACCGAAATCGGAGCCTGCATCCTTTCCGCCAACATCATCCAGGGAATCAAGCCGACCGCCTTGGGCATGCCGGCCCTGGGCATGGATGCCGATGTCTACGACGACGATGGCCATCCCTTGCGCGGCGAGGTCGGCGAGTTGGTGATTCGGGGATCATGGCCGGGCATGACCCGTGGTTTCTGGGGTGAACCGGAGCGATATGTCGCCACCTATTGGTCGCGGTTTGATGACACCTGGGTACATGGCGACTGGGCGTCGGTCGACGAAGCCGGGTTCTGGTATCTCCATGGACGCTCCGACGACACCTTGAACATCGCTGGCAAGCGGATCGGGCCTGCCGAAGTGGAGTCAGTCGCGGTGGCACTTGACGAGGTGATGATGGCCGCGGCGATCGGGGTTCCCGACGAAGTCAAGGGCGAAGCGATAGCTCTCTTCTTGGTGCCCGCGCCAGGAGTTGTCCCCGATGACGAGTTGACCGGCCGTGTCACAACCCACGTCGACGTCAGTTTGGGCAAGGCTTTTCGACCGAGAAATGTCGAGTGGGTGAAGGATCTGCCGAGAACACGGTCACAGAAGATCATGAGACGGGTAGTGAAGGCTGTTGCCTTGGGCCAGGATCCAGGAGACCTGACGAGTTTGGAGAATCCCGAGAGTCTGGCGGGGCTAAGTGAGCTCTAGTGACGGACCACTTTGGTCTCTCATCTTGGGGGCATACGCGCTGCCGCATCGAGTCGGACCACCTCGCCATTGATCATCGGATTCTCGACGATGGCCTGCACCAGATGGGCAAAGTCTTCGGCCGTCCCCAGACGCTGTGGAAAGACGTGAATCTTCGCCAAGGAATCGCGCAACTCCTGGGGAGCGCCGGCAAGAAGCGGCGTGTCCATGATTCCAGGTGCAATCGTATTGACACGAACACCAATGCCCGCGAGGTCACGTGCAATGGGGAGTGTCATTCCCACGACACCACCTTTGGAAGCCGAATACGCGGCCTGCCCTACCTGTCCCTCGAAAGCAGCAATCGAAGCGACGTTGACGATCACACCCCGCTCACCGGTCTCCCCTGGGTCGTTTTTTGCCATCACACCGGCAACATTTCGGATCACGTCGAACATGCCGACCAGATTTACACCCACCGTGAACTTGAAGAGATCGAGATCAAACAGCACGCCATCACGCGACACGACACGCTGGGCAGGGGCGACACCTGCTGCGTTGACCAGCACGTCGATCGATCCAAACGCGTCCCGAGCGCCGGTCACTGCCGCGGTGACGTCGTCAGCATTGGACACGTCGCAGGTTATAAAGCGGGATCGCTCCCCCAATTCTGAAACAGCCTCCTCCCCGCCCTGCTCGTTGATGTCGAGCATCACGACAGAGCCGCCGTTGTCGACCATCCTGGATGCAACGCCGAATCCGAGACCCGAGACACCACCGGTGATGACACTTACCGAACCAACAATTTGCATTTACAACCTCCGTCGAGCGCATGGCGACGCTACTTCATGATTGGGGTGTTCGATTCAGGGGTTGGGGGTCTCTCGGTGTTGGCAGAGATTCGGCGGCTGATGCCCGTCGCCGACTTGACCTACGTGGCCGACCGATCTCATGCCCCCTACGGGACCAAGAACCTCGAAGAGGTGAAGGGGTTGGCGCTAGACGTTGCTCAGATGCTTGTGGACAAGGGGGCAACAACCCTGGTGGTCGCTTGCAATACCGCATCCGCTGCTGCGCTGGAGAGCCTCCGTGACCGGTTCCCAAAAGTCTCCGTGGTGGGGATGGAACCTGCAGTGAAGCCCGCTGCAATCGCCAGTGCCACTGGGGTCATTGGTGTCTTTGCCACCGCCGCGACATTCCAGGGTGAGTTGTTCGACACCGTCGTGTCGGCACATGCTTCTGATGTACGGGTGGTGACCGTGGCTTGCCCGGGTTGGGTCGACTTAGTCGAGAAAGGCGAGACAGGTGGAACCGACGTTGTGGAATTGGTGCAAGCAGTGGTTGGGCCGGTTCTCGCAGGTGGTGCCGACACTCTTGTCCTTGGTTGCACTCACTTCTCTTTCCTGAAACCAACTATCGCAACAGTGGCTGGTCCCGAAATCCGCGTCATCGATCCCACACCGGCGGTAGCCGCCCAAACGTCACGCGTCGCCAGTGAGGAAGGCAACGGGTCACTGGAATTCGTCGCATCGGGGAGTCTCGAGGAGTTTGAGAACCTCGTCGACAGGCTCTCAGAATTGGAAAGACTCCGTCCAGCCCTACCCTTCCCAACGTGAAAGTGACTACGGAGCGGAATCTCATCTGGGCGCATCGGAACCGGACTCGAGTCGGGAAGGGGACGCTTCTGAGAATCGACCCTGGCATAGGGCCCGACCGATACCAACGAGCCCTCACGGAGCTACGTGATTCTGGAAATGAGATGGCTTTTGCCTCGTTCACCTTTGACCCTTCGGTGGGAGGCTCAGTCGTGATTGTGCCCGAAACGGTTAGCGAAACTGAGGGACCGACCCTTGGCGACAGCTACCGAACAATCACCAACGCCACCGTCCAATCAGACGGGAAGGCCACCTGGCAACAAGGCTTGGACACTGCCCTGGCAGCCCTTGATCGGGGAGCAGTCGAGAAAGTGGTCTTGACCCGACAGGTGCAAGTCCAGTTGGATCATCCGCCTTCGACCACGGCCATTGCCAGCCACCTACTGGCGAGTCAACCAGACTGTTACGTTTTTGCTGTCGACGGGTTGGTGGGTGCCAGCCCCGAGCTCCTCGTCTCACACCGCGAGGGCGTCATCTCATCACTTGTACTCGCGGGAACTGCGCCCAACGTCGAGAGTCTCGGTTCGGCCAAAATGGACCTCGAACACGTTCTCGCCGCATCCTCGGTCCGCAAAGGACTCGCACAGTACGTCACCGCACTCGATATCCCGGCACGCACGGTTCTGGAGTTTGGCGAGATAAAGCACCTCGCGACAAGATTCGAGGGACCAGCCACAAATGGCTCGACTGTTCTAGACGTTCTTGGGACACTCCACCCCACTGCGTCGGTGGCAGGCGCCCCCACCAAGAAGGCCCTCGACCTGATCAGCGAGATCGAACCCAATCCCAGAGGCCGATACGCCGGCCCGGTGGGTTGGTTCAACTCAGCAGGAGAAGGCGAGTTCGCCATCGCTCTTCGTTGTGGGCTGGTTGAGGAAGGAAAAGTCACTCTCTACGCCGGCGGAGGTTTGGTCCACGGATCTGACGCATCGAGTGAATTCGCTGAGACCGAGCTCAAACTGCACCCGATGCTTCAGGCGTTAGGTCTCGAGTAGGCCTACCGCCTCGCGAGCTACATCATCTAGCTGGTGGCGCATCTCTAGGTCCACCCGCCGCGAAACCGGAACCCGGATCAGCGAGACTCCCCCAGCATCAAGTCCGGCATCAACAAGAGCGGGGAGCTCTGAAATTGCGCTGGTCTCGAAATAATCCAGATCATGAAATCGCGCCAACTGCGCCAGTTCCCGTTCCTGGGAGGCAACAAACAGGCGCTCATAAGAGGGCGCATGCTGGGCCGGTGGCAACCCGTCGAACAACCCTCCACCGTCGTTGTCGACGACGACGATGACGAGATCGTCATCAGAGTCAGATAGGAATCCATTGGCATCATGAAGCAACCCGAGGTCACCGGTCAGCGCGACTGTTCGCCGTTTCACGGATGAGACGCCCAACGCCGTCGAGATGAAGCCATCGATACCGGACGCCCCCCGATTGGCGATGACCTCACCTGAATGAGCGAGATGGGCGTCAACCTCCCTGATGGGGAGAGAAGAGCCAACCACGAGGGATTCCCATGCTGAATGATCCAGGGATTTGGCGATTGCCGCGCCGGTCGGAGACCTCGCAGCGTCGATCACCCGAGCCATGGCCGCCTCCACTGAACGGTCTGCCTCCAGCCAACTGTCGGACCATCCCTGGTCGGTGTTCGCCAGCGGTTTCAGAGTCTCGAGGGCGGCGACCGGGTCGGCTTTGAGAATGTGGGTCGCATTCCTCCGCGGATCGATGTGACGACCCCAGCTGTCGACCCTGATGCGCACACTCGCCGCAGAGATCAGCTCCTCGAGTCTCGAGCTGGGGCCAACTGCACCGATCGCATAGACCAGCTCGGGTCGGAGGACACTGGGGACGCCACCGGCCAGCAAATGGTGATAGGAGGCACCAACCTTCTGACCGCGCATCCCCGACTGAGCTGTTGCCAGTATTGGCCATCCGAGCTCATCGGCCACCCCCACAAGGCGCTCACGGTGGTACACGCCTTCTCCAGCGACCACCACCCCGTGTGGGTGGTAGTCGACCGAGAATTCGATCGGGGGAGAGCCAGGATGTGTGGTAGACAGCCAACGGCTGCCGTCGTCCTTGCCCTCAATCGAGAATGAGTAGTCCCCACTCTCGGTCCGGCCGTCGTCGGCCACCGGCACTGTCGGCTCCCGGAACGCGATGTTGATGTGCACTGGACCAGGCTTATCACCGACGCCAAGCGACGCTGATACCGAGTCAGACACAACTTTTCGCCACCGATCGTTGAGATCGCTGTGCTCATCCGGTGCGGGAATCTCGCTGAACAAGCGGACACGGGGGCCAAAGAGATTCACCTGGTCAATTGTCTGGTTCGCCCCAACTCCGCGGAGCTCGATGGGACGATCGGCAGAAAGAATCACCAGGGGCGTTAGGGAGAGGTCGGCTTCAACAACGGCAGGCAAGTGGTTGGCTGGTGCGGTGCCCGATGTGGCGATCACCGCCGTCGGAGCACCCGAGGCTTTTGCCCTCCCCAGGGCATGAAAAGCGGCGGAACGCTCATCTAGGACTACTCGGGTCTCCAACTCAGGGTGGTCCGACGCGGCTATAGCCAGGGCCGCGGAACGCGATCCTGGGGAAATCACAAAAAGCGTGACCCCCCCTCTCGCCAACTCATCGATGACGGCCCGCGCCAGTGCAGTGGATGGGTTGGGTTGACTCATGTGAGAAGTTCAGCTGCCGCCCTGACACGTCGGAGCATTTCCGCCGAGCGGTCGCGCTCTGGCCGCCAACGGGCGAGAAGATCTGGGTTCGGCTCTGGCCGTCGCACCTCGAGGAACCCATCGCTGGCTATGAGCGGAGCCATGGTGGGGTCACCTTCGATTAGGGAAACGGTGCCAAGACCACATGCGTATGGGAGCTCATCGAGCAGCGAGGCTGCCAACAAACCGCCATACATACCTATGGATGTCTCCAGAGCGGATGAGATCACCACCGGGATCTCAGAGCGACCCGCCAGATCGAGAACCCTGGCGATACCGCCCATCGGTTGGACCTTGACAATCAACACATCGGCTCCTCCGGCCTCAATGACCTGAAGCGGATATGGGCTCTGCCTGACCAGCTCATCGGCTGCAATCGGAACTCGAATTCGCCGCCTCAGCTCCACCATCTCGTCGACGGTGGCGACAGGCTGCTCGGCATACTGGAGATCGAACCTATCGAGACTCTCTAGACGCCGAGCGGCGGTCTCGACATCCCATAGAGCATTGACATCGACACGTACAAGGCCAGCTGGGCCTACTGCTTCCCGTACAGCCCCGACCCGGGCTTCGTCGACACCCGCGTCGTCACCAGGCTCACCGATTTTCACCTTGGCTGTTGTTGCTCCCGACTCCAGAACAAGTGCCGTCGCAGTCTCCGGGTCAACGGCAGGGATCGTGACGTTGACGGGCACCACCTGACGCCCCGGCGCAGGAAGGTCGGTGCATGCAAGCTCGAGTGCTGCCGCCAGCCAGCGAATCGTCACCTCAGGGGGATAGTCAGGAAAGGGTGAAAATTCGCCCCAACCTGTTGGGCCTTTGATCAACACCGCCTCGCGATGATCGACGCGGCGAAAACGATGACGCATCGGGATCCGCACCGGATGAAGTTCGAGTGCTTCCAGAATTGAGCTCAACCGGCTTGCACCTCACGCATAAAGGCGATCAAACGATCCAACTGCTGGTCGTTGAGCGATGATGAGAACGAAGGCATGCGACCCCGTCCGCGCAGGATGGTGATCTCGAGAAACTCGTCTGGTTGGTCGGCCGAGTTGGACCCTGGACCAAGGGGAGGGCCGAGCCCGCCAGCAAGGTCGTCACCATGGCAATTGGAGCACAGTTGCTGGTAGATCTTCTCACCGGTGGCATCATCAGCAGGTCGGGCAACCGAACACGCCCCAACCAGAAGCAGCGCCACGATGAGCAGCGTCCTCAGGACGATTGTGCTGCAGAGCGGTCGCCGCCAGCATCGGCTGCCAGATCCTTCACGTCCTGAGAGCGGTCCCGGGGCACAACCAACACAGCATCTGCGGTCTCGATCACAACCACATCGGACAACCCGGCTACGGCCACCGTTCGCGATGATGCCCGGATCAACGAACCGGAGACATCGCGGATCACCACGTCACCGGTCACCGAGTTTCCGGCATTGTCCTTTTCTGATAGCTCCCAAAGAGTCTGGTATGACCCAACGTCGCTCCACCCAACGTCAATCGGCACAACCACCGCCTTCTCGGTTTTCTCCATGATCGCGTGATCGAGTGAAATACTCTCCACCGACCGGAACCCTTCATCAAGGTGCACCATCCCGCCTTGCGACGGTTGCAATGAAGCCAGCACCCCTTCCGCCAATTTCGGACAGTGGATCAGCGCCTCGTCAATGAGAAGACCAGCCGAAACGACAAACATGCCTGAGTTCCAAATATGATGGCCATCGGCAACAAGTTCTATGGCCTCAGATGGGCCGGGTTTTTCCTTGAAACGGTTGACCACATACCCATGACCCGATTCTCGACCCATCTCGATGTATCCGAAGCCCGTTTCAGGGCCCGTTGGTGTGATCCCAAAAGTGACGATGGATCCCGATTCAGCTTCATCAACAGCCAACTCGACAGTCCCTCCGAAGTCGATGATGTCCTCGATGATGTGGTCGGCCGGAAGGATGACGAGAATCTCATCAGCTGCAACCGAAAAGGCCGCGGCCAAAGCCGCCGGTGCGGTGTTTCGGCCGGCCGGCTCCACAATCATGAATTCAGCAGGCATGCCCATGTCCTTGGCGGCGGCTGACGCCCTATCGGCATAATCAGCCCCGGTGACAATCACCGGCGGTGCCACGCCTTCTATACCACTGAGACGCTCCAGCGTTTGGGTGAAGAGGGTGCCACCGGGGAGAAGATGGACGAACTGTTTGGGAAGGCTGGGCGTGGAGAGAGGCCACAAACGTGTTCCTGAACCACCGGACAGAATGACTGGTCTGACTATTGGCATTGCGGCGAGGGTACCGGCAGCAGATTATGAGTCGATGTAACTCAATCTGTGCTGGATATCGAGACGTAGCCACATTCGCGGCAGATGTATCGCACCATGCCAATGCCACCGGGGGCCTCTGTGAACTCGTGAACATGGTTCTTGCCGGTGCGACTGAAGGCAGCCTTGACTGCACCCATGATTCCGGCCTTCTCCGTCACTCCGGCCATTGCCGGTTCGGTGTCGGTACCCGATTGCGGTGTCTCGATCGGGGCCACCTCTTCGAAGGCTCCAAGATCGACCACCAACTCCTTGGCATTATCGGGGAGGTCGCCGGCAACTGACGTTCCGAGCACTTCAGCGACACGTCCGCCCGGTTCTTCCTCAGCATCGGTTTCAGGTTCGGTTTCAGCCTCCGCCGCGATGGCCGCGGCCGCTTCCTTCTCCTTCTTCAGACGTTTTGCCTCCCGCTTTTCGTCAGCAAGACGTTGCTTCTCTTCAGCGAGACGTTGCTTCTCGACGCGATCGGCTTCGTCCCGCTCGCGTTGTAACCTCTCACTTTCGAGACGCTCCAATTCGAGACGCTCCAGCTCGAGCTTTTCCATTTCGATGCGAGCGGTCTCTTCACGCTCTGCATCGAGACGCACCAACTCCTTACGCTCCTTCTCGAGACGCTCAGCTTCGGCCCGTTTCTTGGTTTCGAGCTCTTCGACCTCCAAATGCCGCGCCGCGAGGTCTTTTTCCTGTTGGCGCTCGCGCTCGACACGATCGACCTCAAGCTGTTGAAGCGCCTGTCGCTCGGTTTCCAATTGCTCCGCCTTGAGACGCTCCTCCTCATGACGCTTCTCGAGCTCCCGCTTCTCACTCTCGATCCGATCCATATCGACTTGCGCCGCATCGAGACGCTTCTTCTCTAGGTGTTCTGCTTCTGCAAGGGCCTCCTCCAGACTCCGCTTCTGTTCGTCGAGGCGGACACGCTCAGCCGCGAGTGCATCACGCTCGGACGCCATTCGATCGGCCTCGGCCCTTCGCTCGGTCTCAATGAGCGTGGCTTTCGCTCGCTGGGCCTCAGCATTTTCGATTGCTTCCAGCTCCGTCTTCGCCGAAGCTCGATCGAGCTCATTGGAACCAGCGACCATTGGAATGACTGCTTCCGCACCGTCTTCGGCTTCGTTCGACTCCGTAACGGGCTCGAGCAGCGGGTCTAGTGTTGATGGAGACGCCGCTGTCGCCACGGATTCGCCGGGGAGCATCGAGGGCTCTCCCCGGCTCGAGCTCTCACCACCCTCAGCTCTGAGATTCTCGATCATCGCCTCGCGGAATTCCTGGAGTCGCGATGGTGTGGTTCCCTTTCGGGATCGTTTGACGGCAATCACTCGGCGCGGGACCGTCATTGTCTTATACCGGGCCCATACCTGAGCCATGTGCTCGACGCCGTTGTAGGCAAAGTCAACGGGCTCGTCGGCGAGGAATGTGATTTCCTCGTCGGCCAACTCGACCTGGAACGCACTGGAGACAAGACGGGTCACATGGACGTCAAAAAGCGACCACCTGCCAAGGGAGTCACCCTCCAGAATCACCTCCGCCTGGTTGTCATCGACAACGAAGGTGACTGGAACCCCCGGGTGGTCTACATCGGGAACCCGAATTTGACCGGTGAATCTCACCGATTGACCCTCAAGATCGCTAGGAAATCAGGCAGTAACCATCCCACTGCAAGAGCAATTGTCAAGCTGATCAGCGGTAGGCATCGAGAGGCGGACAGGCACAGACGAGATTCCGATCCCCACCCACACCGTCGATACGCCCAACCGGGGGCCAGTATTTGTCGGAACGAAGGATCCTGACAGGAAACGCAGCTTGTTCTCTCGAATAGGGCCGTGCCCAGTCATCCGCAACAACGTCCTCGGAAGTATGCGGGGCGTTTGACAGCGGATTGTCATCTCGAGGCCACTCACCCGAACCCACCCGATCGGCTTCGGCTCGGATCGCGATCATCGCATCACAGAAACGGTCGAGCTCTGCCCGGCTCTCGGACTCGGTCGGTTCAACCATGAGTGTCCCCACCACCGGGAACGACAGCGTCGGGGCGTGGAATCCATAATCAGCCAAACGTTTGGCAACGTCTTCGGCAGTGATACCGGTGTCTCTGGTGAGTGGCTGCAAATCGAGGATGCACTCATGGGCCACACGCCCGCCTGCCCCTGTATAGAGAACGGGAAAGTAGGGATCGAGCCGTCTGGCCACGTAGTTGGCCGACAGAATCGCCACTTTCGTTGCCTGACGCAGCCCTTCGGCGCCCATCAGGCGAATATACGCATAGGGGATGGGGAGAATCCCGGCCGATCCAAAAGGCGCACCGGAAACTGGTCCGATTCCGGTATCGGGGCCTGCCGCCGCCAGCAAGGGGTGGCTTGGCAAGAATGGCGCCAAATGGGACTTTGCGCCTACTGGGCCGACACCTGGACCACCTCCCCCATGCGGGATTGTGAACGTCTTGTGCAGATTGAGGTGACCGATGTCAGCGCCGAACTCGGCTGGTCGCGCCAATCCTACGAGAGCGTTGAGATTGGCCCCATCGACATAAACCTGGCCACCGTGGGAATGCACCATTTCGGTCAGTGCCTTGATCCCCTCCTCAAAAACTCCGTGCGTGGACGGGTAGGTGACCATGGCGGCGGCAAGGGCGTCAGCGTGCTCCGATGCCTTGGCCTCTAGATCATCGAAATCGACATTCCCGCGGTCGTCCGTCGCAACAACCACAACACGCATACCGGCCATGACCGCAGACGCAGCGTTGGTTCCGTGCGCAGACGCGGGAATGAGACAAACGTCACGATGACCTTCACCACGGGACTCGTGATACGCGGCGATCGCCAGCAAGCCTGACAACTCGCCCTGTGATCCGGCGTTGGGCTGGAGAGAGACTGTGTCGTAGCCGGTTATTTGGGCCAGGTATTCACCCAGTTCTTCGATCAGCTCCAAATATCCAGCTGCCTGACTGACCGGCGCATAGGGGTGAATCCCTGCGAACTCGGGCCATGTGACCGGGATCATCTCGGTAGTCGCGTTGAGCTTCATCGTGCAGGAGCCAAGTGGAATCATGCTGCGATCTAGGGCGAGGTCGCGGTCGGACAGTCTTCGCAGGTAGCGCAGCATCTCGGTTTCGGACTGATGAAGACTGAAGACGGGGTGTGTCAAGAATGCTGTCCGGCGAATCGCCCTATCCGGGATTCCTGAAGGTTGCTCACCCGGTATCGAGGCGCCGAAAACCCCCAGAACCACCCCAACCAAGTCGTCATCGGACTTCTCGTCAAGTGCCACACGCACATGGTCATCGTCGACGAGACCGAGGTTCACTCCCACCTCGAGAGCTCGCGCGACGATCTCATCTGCGGCTCCTGGCGTCCTGACAGTGATCGTGTCGAACCAGGTGGAGACCATCTTGTATCCGGCAGAATCAATCCCTGCCGCGAGACTTGATGTGAGTCGATGGACTTCACCCGCGATTGCTTTGAGGCCTTGGGGTCCATGCCAGCAGGCATAGAAGCCGGCCATGATCGCCAACAAGACTTGGGCCGTACACACGTTGGAGGTCGCCTTCTCCCGTCTGATGTGCTGTTCCCTGGTCTGGAGAGCCAGCCGATAGCTCATCCTCCCCGCGGTGTCCTCAGCAGCACCCACGAGACGACCGGGGAGGGCGCGCACATGCTTCTCCCGACATGCGATAAAGCCGGCGTGGGGCCCTCCATAGCCAAGCGGCACCCCAAAACGTTGGGCCGATCCGACAGCGATGTCGGCGCCCCACTCCCCCGGGGGCTCAAGCATGGTGAGGGCGAGCAGATCGGTGGCCACCACGACGAAAGCGCCTGCACCACTGAAGGCGTCGATAACAGAGCTGTGGTCGCTGATCGCACCAGATGACCCTGGGTATTGAAGTAACACGCCAAATGCTTGTGAAGGGTCGGCATGGTCGTCTAGCTCTCGAACTTCGATCCCAACAGCCGAGGCTCTGGTGGTGAGGACCGCTTTGGTTGGTGTGTGGACATCGGGATGGACGTAGAAAACTCTCTCTTTCCCACGGTGGAGACGGTGAGCCATGGCCATGCCCTCGGCGGCAGCGGTCGGCTCATCGAGAAGTGACGAATTGGCGATGTCGAGACCCGTGAGGTCCGAGACCATGGTCTGGAAATTGAGCAAGGCCTCAAGTCGACCCTGGCTGATCTCAGCTTGATAAGGGGTGTAGGCGGTGTACCAAGCAGGGTTCTCCAACACTTTGCGCTGGATGACAGGTGGGGTGATCGTGTCGTGGTATCCGAGACCTATGAGCGACGTAATGACAGTGTTCTTTTCAGCTAACTCGGTAAGCCGTCCAACTACCTCTACTTCCGTCAGCGCCTCGGGCAGTTCGAGCGTCTCATCCAAGATCGAGGTCGGAACTGTCCCGGCAACCAAGTCGTCCAAAGACGCCACGCCAACGGTGGCAAGCATCTTCTGAATATCCGAATGACTGGGACCGATGTGGCGGTCTGCGAACTTCTCAAACGGGTTGGGCATCGAGGTCTCCGTAGCAAGCTATTGCCCTTCCCTGCTGTCGTTTCCTTCAGCGAAGCCTCGACCGATCGGTCCTACATGCCTGAGAGATTCCGGGAAGGTGTTGCCCCTTCGGCGCCTCGTTATCGAGGCTCTCCCGACGGTGTCGATGACACGTCATCTTATCGATGACGTCGTCATCTTAGGCACCAATCGTCACTGCGGTTACCGCTATGTCTCGGGAGGTCTAGCTCATAGGTTGAATCGAAACTCGACGACATCGTTGGGCTTCATCCCATAATCGCGACCCTCGGTCCGAACCAGACCACCCGCACGCGCTGCGACCCACGAGCCGGACTCGATCAGCCTGTCGAAGTCGACAACCTCTGCCGCAATAAACCCACGCTCGAAATCGGTGTGAATCACACCCGCTGCCTCCGGTGCAGTGGCGCCAGCCCTGATTGTCCAGGCCCGGGACTCCTTTTCTCCACCGGTCAAATAGCTCTGTAGCCCCAGCGTCCGGTAGGCGGCCCGGATGACGACGTCCAGTCCTGGCTCGCCCTGGCCCACAGCGCTAAGCATCTCGGCCCGCTCGTCAGCCTCGAGCTCGATCAGCTCGGCCTCGATCTGCGCGTCGAGGAATATCGCTTCTGACGGGGCAACCATCTGCTCCAGCTCCCGGCGTCGGCCCGGGTCGGCGAGCAGCCACTCATCAGAGTTGAAGACGTAGATAACAGGTTTGGCCGTCAGTAAATGGAGATCTGCAAACTCGGAATGTCGTTCCATCAGCCCCAGATGACTTACAACCAGCTCTCCGGCTGCAACCACATCTTGGAGCTCGGTGAGTAGATCGACCTGCCTTTGCAGCCCACGGTCGATCTTGGCCTCCTTCTCGAGCCTGGGGAGACGTCTCCCGATAGTCTCCAGATCTGCGATTGCCAACTCGGTTTCAACTATCCCAATGTCCCGTTTTGGATCGAGACCGTCTTCAACATGTACGACGTTTTCGGTCTCAAATGCCCTAACCACATGACAGATGGCGTTGACGTCACGGATGTTGCCCAGGAACTGATTGCCAAGCCCCTCCCCATTGCTGGCACCTTTCACCAAGCCGGCGATGTCCACAAAGGTCACTGTCGCCGGCGTCCTCTTCGCGGAACCAAACAGGTCTGCCAGTCGGTCTAGACGTGGATCTGGAATGGGGACGATGCCGGTGTTTGGATCAATGGTCGCAAACGGGTAGTTGGCGGCCACGATTCCAGCATTGGTAAGAGCATTGAAGAGGGTGGACTTGCCGACGTTGGGCAAGCCAACAATCCCTATGGAGAGACTCATCGGCGATAGAGGTTAGAAACCACAGGGGGCTACGGCGCCGGCAGTTTTCTCGTTTTCACAGCTAGCGTCGCCACGATGCAACGAGTGACTGTGATCGGCGCGGGTACGTGGGGCACGACCCTGGCCTCGATAGCCGCCAGATCTGTTGAAACAGTTCTTTGGGCTCGACGTGATGATCTGGCACGCTCAATCAGCGAAACCGGGCAAAACTCTGACTACCTCCCCGGATATGATCTGCCACGACTCCTCACTTCGACATCCGATTTGCCGGCAGCGCTCGAAGGCGCCGACGCGATCATCATGGCGGTTCCTTCGCACGGGTTTCGCCAGGTGTTTCGCACCCTAACGCCCCAACTCGCCAACGACACTCCGGTCATCTCTCTGACCAAGGGTATCGAAGAAGGGACTCTCGCCTCGATGACGCGAGTGGTTCATGAGGAGGCGCCCAATCACGATCCGAGCCGCACTGGCGTTCTGACAGGTCCAAATCTCGCCGGAGAAATCATCGTCGGGCAACCGACGGCTGCCGTGATAGCGATGGGTCACGAGCCGACAGCTCAGGCGATACAGACGGTATTGATGGGCCCGACGTTCCGGGTGTACACCAATGACGATGTCATTGGATGTGAACTGGGAGGGGCCATGAAGAATGTCATGGCAATAGCGGCTGGAATGTCCGATGGGCTTGGGTTTGGAGACAACACACGCGCCGCGCTTCTGACGCGGGCCCTTGCCGAACTGACCCGACTCGGCATCAGTCTCGGTGGTCGCCCCGCAACATTTGCAGGTCTCGCCGGGATGGGCGACCTGATCGCAACCTGCTCGTCGGCTCAAAGCCGCAACCATCGTGTCGGCGCAGGTTTGGCACGGGGCAGGACACTCGACGAAGTCACAGCCGAAATGAAAATGGTCGCCGAAGGCGTCAAGACGACTCGCGGTGTTATCGGCCTCGCCGAGGGAGCGAATATTGAAATGCCGATCGTGGAGCATGTGGCAAAAGTGCTCTACGAAGGGATGTCGCCTCGGGATGCTGTTCTCAGTCTCATGACCAGGGAAGCGAAATCGGAACACGATGTCTGACAAGACGGCACTCAACCGTCTCCCAGAACGCGGTGTGACCGATAGGGAGACCATCAATGCGATTCTCGATGCCGGATTTGTATGCCACGCGGCTTACGTCGTTGAAGATCGCCCGGTGGTGCTCCCAACTCTCTATGCCCGCGACGGCGATTCTGTGCTACTCCATGGCTCAAACACCATGGGTCTCGCTCGGGCCGTCCGAAACGGATCACCCCTCAGCGTGGCGGTCACCCACATCGACGGTCTTGTTGTGGCCCGAAGCGCTTTCCACTCGTCGGCCAACTACCGCAGCGTTGTAATCCATGGTCGGGGAGAAATCGTGTCTGGCAAGCAGCACGCCCACGCTCTCGATGTCATCATCGAGACCTTGATTCCAGGGCGAACAGCAGATATCCGAGCCAACACCGAGAGCGAGCTCAAGCAAACATCTGTCATCAGGCTCTCTCTCGACGAGGTGTCAGCCAAGATCCGGTCAGGGGATCCGAGCGACGAGCTCGAAGACATGAACAGCGGGGTCTGGGCCGGAGTGGTTCCAATGACCCTTCAGGCGGGTGAGCCGATCAGAGCTTCCGATCTCGAAGAAGACGTTGACACTCCGGACTATCTGAACCCGTATCGGCGTTGAATTTGAACTCAGATGCAACCAGCGCATCCTGCGTGGTGTTCTTCTGACCAATGGCAAACACTCATATCCTGACCACCTCCCACGGCACCAATCGCGATGCCTTTACCGCGCTCGATTGGGGGCTGTTCCTTGGCGTGGCACTGATCTGGGGCTCATCGTTTCTTCTCATCGCGATTGGGCTCGACGCCTTTCACCCTGGTTTGGTCACCTGGCTTCGAGTTGGATTTGGAGCCGTGACGATCGCCCTCTTCCCCCAAGCCAGGCGGACACGCGTCGACCGTGATGATCTGACGAGACTCCGGCTTCTCGGGCTGATCTGGGTTGCGATCCCCTTCACGCTCTTTCCAATCGCGCAGCAGTGGATCGACTCTGCAATCGCGGGAATGCTCAACGGTGCCACTCCGGTCTTCACTGCGCTCCTGGCGACGATCTTGCTTCGTGCCCTTCCCGCAAGACTCCAAATCGTGGGGCTGATCGTTGGGTTTGCCGGGATCGTGGCCATAGCTCTCCCATCGGCTGGGACAGGGGCCACCGCCACCCTCGGCGTAGCCCTCATCCTGGTGGCAACGGTCTGTTATGCCATCGCTCTCAATATGGTCACGCCGGCGGCACAGAAATATGGCTCGCTGCCGGTCATGGCCCACGTCTTGGGAAGCGCGACACTCCTGGTGACCCCTTTCGGGATCTATGGCCTGACCCAATCCAGTTTCACTTGGCCGGCATTCATAGCGACGCTGGCACTCGGTGCAGTAGGCACCGGTATCGCCTTCTACATGATGGGTGCCCTTGTGGGGAGCGTTGGGGCTACCCGGTCGGCATTCCTCACGTATGTGATCCCGGTGGTCGCGCTGACCCTTGGTGTCGTCTTCCGGGACGAGGTGGTTGCGCCGCTGGCCATCGCAGGTGTCGGCTTGGTGATTGTTGGGGCCTTCCTGGCCTCACGCCGCGACCGCTGAAGCCTTCCGCAACGATCGAACCGCCAGTTCTTTGTCACCGAGCCGTCGTCGGAGCTCACGTTCCAGACCACCTATCGGATAGAGATTCTGCGGCGCCCGGGGATCCTTGTGACTTGCAGATGCAAAACGGGGCAACGTCGCACTGACACGCGTGGCCACTCTGGCAGCGTCGGCGACCGATTTGTTCGCATCGATTTCACAACGCACCAGCCCACCCGCCGGACCCGCATGATTGGCGAGCCGCAAGTACCACGAATAACGACTCCATGACGTGGTCGTCAAAAACAGTGGCGTGCGATATCCAGCCGGCAGTGAAGTCAGAACCGACCGCAATTCGAGCGGTAGATATTGCACCTTCTGAGTCTTGATGTAGCCAACCGCATTTTCGAGATCACGGGCATGGGAAAGCGGCCCGTCGACAACTAGAAGCTCACCACCACCGGCCTTGTGCGCTACGTGTGCCTCGAGATCGCCCATCCGCTGCTGTATACCAAGCCAGAGCTCCTCGGATGTTGTTCCTTTGGTGGCCTTGATCTCATAGGTGCCAACACTCGTCTCGATGTCGTCGGCCGGCGCGGAAGTGAAGAGACCTCTCCCGACATCCGCTACCTCGACCTGTGCCGTCCCATTGCAGCGGACTGCACCGGCGGCGTATGTGGCTGCCAGGGCGAAGGCAGGAAAATCGGGTGGCTGGTCGATCCACAGGGTTGCGTCGACCCGCCGGACTCCGTCGACAAAGAGGATGTCGTCGACCGGATCGACCTCAGGGAGCAGAGGCCGCCATTGATCGACCGGCACCTCAACAGAAGCGTCCACTGACTGGGTGGCATCGTCCAGCTCAGGGTCTGTAGGTGCGCCGTAGTCCGAATCCCAGGCCTCAACGGTGTACTTCATGAGACCTTCTCCACCACCGAGCCTGTCGGCTCTCGTGTGACCTCAAACCGGGTCGGCGCCCGCGCTGCCAGCTCCTTGACGTGTGTGATGACTCCCACCATGAGCCCGTCGCCGGCGAGTTCCTCGAGCACAGATGCGACCGTGTCCAGCGACTCGGTGTCCAGCGTTCCAAAGCCTTCGTCGAGAATGATGGTGTCGAGACGTGCACCGCCGGCAGCCGCCAGAGTCTCTGCGAGAGACAACGCCAGGGCCAAGGAAACCAAGAACGTCTCTCCGCCGGAAAGTGTCGAAACGGACCTCAACTCATCGGCATTGCGATGGTCGACGATGGAGAACGAACCGACGTCATCCGAATGGAGGGAATAGCCGCCAGATGACAACTCCCCGAGTAACCCGTTGGCACCGCCAACCAAATCACTGAGTGCGCCAGCCATCAGCCATCGCTCAAAACCGTTCGCCCGCAGATGGCCGGCGAGAGCTTCGGCCACGGTGGCCTTTGAGGAAGCCTCCTCAACTTCCACCTGAAGCTTGTTGACCGCGGACAACGTCTTCTTGAAGTCAGCAACAAGCTGGCGGGCCTTCTCCAACTCAGTCGCCACCTGGGCCGAATGGGGCTCCTCATCCTTCACGCCTGCATCGCGGAGTGTCGAGGTCAACTCATGTCTGGCGTCGGCCGCCCTGTCATTGGCAGACGCAACAGAGTCCACCGCGAGCAGAGTCTCTGCATCGATGGCGGCACGAGCCTCGTCACGCCAACTGATCAGGTCTTTCCAGCGAACCACCACATCATCCGCATCGGACACTGGTGGCTTCAAATCGGCAACTTCTAATTGAGCTGCGGTCAACTGTTTGCCGACAAGCCGGACGGCGTCAGCGAGGCCATCAAGGCTTTGCCTGGCGGTCTCGAGCTCACCGTCGCGGACCACCTGAACAGCCCGACGATCCTCGAGGACCACGACAATCTCGTCGTACCGGCTCTCGAGCTCAGTCAACTCCTCAATGTTTGGAATGTCAGTCAAAGCTTCTTGGAGTCGACCTAGTTGTTCTGTCTGTTCGCTGAGGGTTGCCCGGACACTGGTGAGGCGACCCTTCACAGTGTCCAGATTCAATCGGGCCGCTTCACGAGCCTGCAAATGCGATACATCATCCGCCTCGAGCTGTTCCAATTCGGTGGGAGTGGAGTAGCTCGGTATGTCGATGACCTCGTGGTCACATACCGGACAGGGCTCGCCGACAACAAGTGTGGACACAAGAGCATGGGCAGCATGGGCGAATCGAGCCGACGCCAGCAAATCCCGGGTCTCCTGGAGTCGCCCGACCGTTTCATCGAACTCCTCGGATAAAGCCTCCACTTCGGCTTCGATCAGCTCGAGGTTGTGGGCGGCCATCCGCTCCTCCAGTTCGCCAAGATTCTCATGGCTGATGCGATGTGTGGCGATTTGAGCAGGTGATGTCAGGTCGCGGAGGCGTGTTTCGAGCGAGAGCACCTCTGTACGCGCCTCCTCCAGGGATTTCTCCGCCAGGGCGACACCGTCACGAGCGTCATTGGCAAGACCGTCGAGTCTCTCGAGTTGGTCCGGCGGTGAGATTGATTCCAATCGCGTTGCCGCGTCGGAGAGACGATCAACCTCGGCCCGCGTATCCGCCACCTTCTTGTCGAGACTGGACAGCCTCTTCTCCCGCTCGACGATTTCAGTGGACAGAGTTTCGAGATCGGTCAGCCGCCGTTCGGCGGAGACCACCGATTCATCATCAGGAATTTGCAGAGATTCAAGCGAAGCATGGGCGGTCTCAGCGCGATCCCCGGCAACCGCGGCGCGGGTCTTGGCCAGCCCACGAACTGCCGTGTACATGTCGAGTCCCAGCAAACTTCGCAACAACGACTGGCGTTCCGCCTTGGTGGCGGTGAGAAACTGGGCGAAGTCACCCTGCGGTAAGACCACCGTCCTGGTGAAGTCTTCGAAACGGAGCTTGAGAAGGCCTTCAACTGCCACGGTTACGTCGTCGGCACCATCGGCCAAGACTGACTGGCCCTTTTGAAGTCTCGCCTCTTTGACACTGGCTCCCCCGGTCTTGGTCCTTTCGACAAGACGAACAGCGGTATACACGGAACCGTCGATCTCGAAATCGAAGGCGACTCGAGCTCGGTCGACACCGGCGCTGATCGCGGGAGCGACGGTGCTGCCCCCAAGTCGGGGAACCCGCCCATAAAGGGCAAAGACCATGGCATCGATGAGGCTCGACTTGCCCGAACCGGTTGCTCCGCTCAACGAGAAGAAGTCGACACCGTCGAGATCGACTTCTACCGGTGTCCGATATGCCGAGAAACCTTCGGCTCGGATACGAAGTGGTCTCATGACGCCATCACAAAGATGGCCACGTTGTCTTCATGCGACGGCCTCATCCAGTAGCTCGGCAAACAAGGCTTCTACGTCCTTGTCATCACCACCCTTTTCTTCGAGGTAGCGGTGGAAGGCCTCAAGTGGCTGGAGACTCTGTCGAGACACAGTTTTCTTCTTTGCCGGGCTCGGATTGTCGAGGAGCACCTCGACTGCGCCCGGAATGGCTTCTCTCACCTCATCGGCCAACCCGACACGGGCCTTCTCGGTGAGCTCAACTCTCACGTAGGCATCGGCGAGATCGTCGGCCCGTCCAAGAATCTCTTCGAGTGTCCCCCTGGCGGTCGCCAGCCTGGTTCCAGACTGCAGCGGGAGACTGGTCACCTTTGACGGCAGACCCGGTGTGGCCTCGACGAGCAAGGCACCTTTGCTGTCCGCCACCTCGCCAAAATCGAGCTGCAGCGGCGACCCCGAGTACCAGACGGCACCTGAGTGGGGCATCTTCTGCTGGCGGTGCAAATGACCAAGTGCCACGTACGAAAGATGTCCGGGAAAAATCGAAGCCGGTATCGCGTATCCAAAGATATGGGCCTGTCTCTCACCCCCTCCAACCAGACCTCCGTAAACCGTGAGATGACTGACAACGATGTTGACCGTATCCGAGGTCATCCCGGAGGTAAGTGCATCAATGATCCGACGAAGCCGTTGCTCGTAGACCCCGGCGTGCTGATCGGGATCCGATCCCATGATCTCCTCGACCTTGACCATCGCTCGCTGCGAGACAAAAGGCAACAGGGCCAGCTTCACACCTAGAGCATCCATGGACACCACTCCACCATCGTCGGGCCCCCTCGCAGCCCCTACCATCGTGATGCCTCCCATAGCGAGCAGCGGGGCGACCGCATCGAGTCGGGCCTGGTTGTCATGATTGCCGGCGACTACTGCCACAGGAGCCACCTCGGCCAGCTCGAGAAGGGCACTCCAAACGATCTGCTCGGCAATCGGTGTCGGTGAAGACGTGTCAAAGGTGTCACCGGACACAACGGTCAGATCGACATCGTTTTCACGGGCCAGGCCTGCGATCTCGGCGAGGACGGCGCGATGCTCCTCGGATCTATCCCTACCCCGAATTCTCCTGCCGACATGCCAGTCGGATGTGTGAAGGATCTTCACTGCCATCGCCCAGATCGTAAATCGTGGGTAAGACAGATTTGTGGAAGACGGTCCGTTCTCATAGGTACTTGCCCTAGAGATCGTCGAAAGGATCCTCCGAACCGGTGTTGTCCGGCGGGATTACAGCTTCCGACGCCCTTGTCGCCCAGGCCGGGAAGGGGAATTCGAGCACAAGTGGAACAGGTAGTTGGGGCTGACTGAGGATCATCGTGCCGGGCTTGACGATGGTCGCTCGTTGCCGATGGACCCCCGGTAGAAACCCGTATTCCTCGCGAGCAGCCTCTGCCGAATCGAGACGCCCGACCACCCGGATCGATGAGTTGGCGATGATCCGCCGCTCGACCTCTGATGCGGTCTGTTGAGCACCAATCAGAATCACACCAAGTGACCGACCGCGCTCAGCAACATCGAGAAGAACCTCCTTGATCGGGCTCGTCCCCTCACGTGGCGCGTATTTGTTGAGTTCGTCAAGCACCACCAAGAGCAACTCATCCGACTGACCGGCGCGCTCCTTCTCGTCGAAGGCACGTTTCAGGGTGATCCCCACCACGAAGCGCTTGGCACGGTCGTTGAGATTGTGGAGGTCGACGACAGTGACCTGATTGCGGCCGAGATCGATTCGATGCCGATCGGCGTCGGCGATGTCGGACCGGACAAGCCGTCCCACATGTCTCACCGAGGCCTGGAGACGGCGGACAAAGGCATTGATGGTTCCAATCCCTATCGCCGGGCCGGCCCAGCGGTGTCGAATCGATCCGTCGTCAGATTGCACCCGCTCGGTGATGAGATCGGCTAGCTCGCGAAACGTCCGCACCTTGACCCCATCGATGTGTGCTGCCCCGGTCTCAGTCGCCTCCGCCAATCGCAATTGGGCCATCACGTTGTAGACCACCGTTGTGTATTGGGCCCGGTCGTCCTCGGCGTCGGCAAATAGGAAGGGCAGCAAGTCGTCAATACAGAACTCATGGACACCCCAGAAGAACGAGGTGACATCCGATCTCGAGGCGACATCCGCCGTGGCTCTGGGATCATCGATCCGGGGCGGCGCAAATGTGCCCACCGACTCGAAAGGAGTAGAAGGCAAACCCAAGTCGGCATAACGCCGTCGCTGTTCGTCATCTAGTCGAGTGTTGACCCGGTCGAGATGAAGCAAATCCTCACCCTTGACGTTGAAGATCAGCGCCTTGGTGTTGACCACTGCTGTCCCCAGCACTCCAGATGTGAAAAGGGAATGAAGAAGGAAGGTTGCGTAGCTCGTCTTGGTTGCCACACCCGAGATGCCAGAAATGTTGACATGAGCCCCTCGCTCACCGTTGATGAACTCGAAGTTGACCCAAAGTGGATCGCCGTTCCTGGTGATCCCAACCGGGAACCGCTTATCCATTTGGTCGAAGAAAAGGGCACGCTCCCTCTCTTCGCCTTCCGCGATGCGTACCGCTTGACCGGGACGCGGCGGCACAAACACCTCGGGCTCGAATCTGGTGGCGGTCACCTGGGCTGCCTCGGACACCTCAGCGGGGAGGATCCCGTCTTCGATCAGAAAGACATCGGAATCGAAGCGCGCCCCCTCATGACGTGCGATCACCTGACCCACGGTCCCGTACATCCTGACCACCTCACCGGTTGGCAACACACGCTCCAGGGCGACGACATCGTCGAGTTGAATGAACTCGCCTTCACTCACACCAACCCAAAACTCGAGCGGTGTTGCGTCTTTGGTCCCGAGGACCCTTCCGACCATTTCTTCCATCAGCCACGAGAGTAGACGCCGGTTGTGACAGATTCCGCCCCCCCATCCCGGACATTTCCATGAGCCTGATCGTTTTTCCCTTCAAGCAGGAGGACTTGAGTGTCATCGCCGCCAACCTCACGACTGCGGCCCGTCACCGTCGCGTCGACGAGGTGTGGGCGGTTGCCGCCACCGCCGGACCTGAGATGAATGAGGTCTCATCTATCTCGGGTGAGATCGCGACTGGCGAATCCACACCGATCGAGGTCTTTGCCCAGGAGAGAATCGGAGTCTTTCGCAGTGGCAAAGGGGACGGGATGAACACCGCGATTCGGCGGGCTGCGGAGCGTGGGTTCGACAGGGTCCACTTCTACGACGCTGACATCACCAACTTCGATGACAACTGGATAGACGGAGCCGAGACGGCGGTAGATCGGGGTTATGGCGTTGTACGCCATAGGTTCCCTCGGGCGTCGACGGACGCAATGATCACTTGGATGATCACAAGGCCATCCCTGGCCATGCTCTTTCCCGGCACTGTCCTTCCCCGATTGGGCCAGCCGCTCGGTGGCGAGATGCTTTTGACCGGGGAGGCGATCGCCGCTCTCGCCTCGGACTCTTCGGTGCAGGCGCGCTCTGACTGGGGTGTTGACACCATGATCACCCACGCCACCACAACACTCGGTCTGCCGGTTTATGAACACAACGTTGCTGAGGGCAAGCGTCATGCCCTCTACGGGACTCTCGACGAGATCAGGGCCATGGCAATTGAATGCCTGGATGCGGTGATCAGTCTTCGCGGGAAAGAAAGCCCGAACGGTGAGACTGAATTTGCCGCCGATCCCCCCGCCCCGGTTCCCGATGATCTCAAGAACACCGTGGCTTACGATGTCAACCCAACCATCACGTTGCTCAACGCGGCGTGGCAACCCGGTGAGCAGAAACTTGCAGAAAGCTTGCCGGAGCCTCTTGCGGTTGAAGTTCTCCGGAATCACCAGGCACCCCATTTCGATTTCATGGATGCGTCCACGTGGGGCGAGACCCTGGCTGTCCTCCACAACGAGTTTCGGTTGGGCGACCCGGCATGGGAGGCGTTGGCGTTTCGACTGTGGCTGATGCGGGTTCTCGCCTACACCACCAATCAGGCCCTTCAGGGTTACGACACCGCGGTCCGGTATCTCGACCGAACAATCCGCGACTACGAGAAGCTGGCCGACCACCATGATCGAACATGAGCATGATCCTCGTTGTCTTAATAGGCGTTGTCGGCGGCCTGGCCGGTGCGCTCCAGGGTTCCTTTGTGGGAATCATGGAAGCAAAAGCAGGAACCCTGGTCTCCACGTTTGTGACATACGGCGGTGGTGGACTGGCAATTGCGCTGATGATGCTTGCGTTCGGTGGAGCACGACTCTCCGATCTTCGTGAGGTGCCGTGGTGGGCTCTCACTGCGGGTCTGATGGGGCTCGTGATTGTGGCTTCGTTGGGCATAACCATCTCCAATCTCGGCTTGGGGGCTGGTCTCACATTGTTTACGGGGGCGTCGATCGCAATTGGGGCATTGATCGACAACTTCGGCCTTTTTGGGACCGCTCACCCTCTCGACGCCAGACGTCTCGGCGGAATCGCATTGGTCATATTCGGGACGTGGCTGGTCATCGGGACCAACCCTTCCGTCACGTCATAGAAGGTCGCTAACCGAGGGCGATAGCCGTGATTGCGACGAGGACCATCACCAATCCCAGCACCTGGCGGGCCCGGAGATGCTCATGGTTTACCACCCGTGCCAGAACTACCGTCACTGCCGGGAATAGCGATGCCGAAACTGACACCAACGCCAGCGAGCCAAGCCTGAGCCCTGCCAGAAGTGTCATGTTGGCCCCTACGTCGAAAAGACCACTGCCGATCACAATCATCTTCGGTACCTTGGCGAACCCAACCACCTTCCACACACCGAAGACAGCCACAAGGGCGACAACTGCCATCGTCGCCGCCCGAGCCGGAATCAATGGCAGCAGCTCGGCTGTCTCGCTGGTCATGCTGATCAGGATTGTGTAGCTCCCGAAACCCAAACCAGCTATCACGCCGTACCAAAGACCTCCATGCGGCACGTCACCCGGCTCGGCCACCCAAGAGCAGAGAACGATGGCAGGAATTGCCAAAACGACGCCGGCCCAGGCGAGCACAGAGGGTCTTTCCCCCAACAGCAACGCAACTCCGACGGGAAGGATCCCGGTCAATGCCCCCGAAGCCGGTGCTACCGCGGCGGCCTGACCCTTCCCCAATCCAGCAAAGAGAAACACCAGACCAAGCGCTCCCCCGGCGCCGGCGGCCACACCCAGCCCAACGTCGACGATCGACACGGTCCCACCTATCCCCAAAGCGACCACCGTCACCACAGGAAACGAGAACACACCTGCCCAAATAACTACAGACGCCGCCGGCGCCTGCTTTGCCCCCTCTCCGCCCAGAAAGTCACCAACGCCCCAGAAGAGGGAGGCTAGGCCCCCTAGGAATATGCCCACCTAGTCGGAAACCCCGCTGGCCCCATGACTGGTCAAGACGTACCGAATCGAAGAGGCGGCTTCTTCGAGGTCGTCACGGTCGACCGAGACGGCGGCGTTGGCGAAGTCGAGATCGTGGACACCGTCCATTGGCACCAGGTGAATGTGGAGATGAGGCACCTCAAGACCGGCGATCATCATCCCAACCTTCTCAGCACCGTAGACCTTGTCGATTGCCTTGCCAATGGTCTGGGAGACATCGAAAAGATGATGACGCAAATCCAGCGGGCACTCGATCCAATGGTCGACCTCAAGTCTCGGAACCACCAGCGTGTGACCGGTTCGAAGTGGGTTGATCGACATGAAGGCGACACACTCGTCATCCTTCCAGACAAATGTGCCAGGGATCTCGCCTTCGATGATTCCGGTGAAAATGGTGGCCATGACCGGAGCCTATAGACGCTCAACCTCGAACCGGCACCAGCCTGAGAAGCCGGTCGATGGTCATGACGTACGCCTCGCCAGAGCCATCGAGGCCAAAACTGGCCACCCGCGCGAGCGCGCCCACCTCGTCAGTGAAATCGGTGACTTCCCCCTCCATCAGGCCGCGCAGATATCCACCGCAATAGTCAGAGAAGAAGAAAGTGCCGTCGAGTTCGGGGATCGCCTGGCCCCGGTAAACCACCCCGCCCGTGATCGAACAGGTACCGCCATCCCCATGCGGGACCTCGACGACGGGAAGGGTCAAGCCGAGGGTGTCGCAGTCAGATCTGGGTCGAAAGCAATGCAAACCCTCGGTGATCGGCCAGCCATAGTTCACGTTGGGGATCAGGGCTGCCACCGAAATCTCCTCGAACGCCCCCTGACCAACGTCAGCGACGTAAACGGTGGAACCGTCGATCCAGAATCGCCACGGGTTACGCAGTCCATATTGAAAAAATTCAGCGTCACCGGATTCGACGTCGATCCTCACCAAGCCCCCCAACAGAGTGTCGCGGTTCTGCGCGTTGTTGAAACGGTCTCCGCGGCCTCCGCCATCACCAAGACCGAGATACAGACCTCCATCGGGTCCAAATTGGATCATCCCGCCGTTGTGGTTGCGAGCAGGTTGATCGAGCTGAAGTAGAACCCTTTCACTTTCTGGATCGACCGACCCTGCCTGGCTGATGAACGTGAACTCCGACACCACCGTGGCACCGTCTTTCGCCGAGTAGTGCAGATAAAGGTGGTCGGGATCGTCCTGCTTCACCGCCAGCGAGAGCAGCCCCTGCTCACCGCTGTCACGCACCTTGTCCCTGATGTCGAGCAAGGTCTCATGGACCGCACCCCCCTCAACCAGCCAGACCCGCCCATCTTTGGTAGCGAGATAGGAGTTGTCGTCTCCCGGCCGGGCCACCAGGTGAATAGGAAAGTCGATGGTGGCTATCTCCTGGTATTCGAGGCCGATGAGTGGTTCCAGTACCCGAGGGCCGGTTGTTGTCGTCGAATCGCCCTGGTTGGCTGTGGTACTCGTCGTGCTGATGAGACCACCCGTGGTTGTGGGGGCCAAGGTCGGAGTCGTGGCAACACTCTTCGCGGCAGAGGTGGTAGGGGCCAGCTCCCCCGCAGAAGAACACGCCACAATCAGGGCCGATAAAACAACTAATAGCCGACGCATTGTCGGACAGGCTATTTGGTGGCCAGTTTTAGGCCCGACCACTAGCTTCATTTTGTGAACCAAGCATCGAAGAACGACCGACGCACCATCTTCGGGTGGGCAATGTACGACTGGGCCAACTCGGCGTACATCACCACCTTCGCCGCAATCGTCGCCGCCTTCTTCACCGGAGTCATCGTCGACGACGGGTGGAACGGGTTGAGCGGCCAAACCCTGTGGTCGCTGGTGATCTCGATCGGTGCAGTGGTCCTGTTCCTGATCATGCCGGTGCTCGGAGCAGTGGCCGACTACGCAGCAGCGAAGAAGCGCTTCCTCCGCTTTTTTGCGACGGCAGGCGCGCTGATCACCATCGCCCTCCCCCTTGTCCCCGACGGGTCGGTCCCACTCTTCCTGGTGGTTGTTCTCCTCGGCCAGATGGGGTTCGTGGCCGCCAACGTGTTTTACGATGGTTTTCTCCCCGACATCTCGACGGACGAGACGATCGACAAAGTCTCCTCCAGGGGCTTTGCCTTTGGCTACATCGGGGGCGGTCTCTATGTGCTCCTCGCACTTGTGCTGATCCTCCTCAGCGGTGATGACAGCACGACCGGTCTTTCGGTGGCTACTGCATCGCGGATCGGCATCGCAGGTGCCGGTGTGTGGTGGCTGATCTTCACTTCCGTCTCACTGAAACGCCTCCCTGATGAAGGAGACGCCACTGAACTTCCAGAGGCCCTAAGGGGTCAGCCAAAGATGCTGGCCTACTGGAAGATCGGGTTTGGGCGCACTCTTTCGACCGGCAAGAAGCTTCTTGGCTTCAAACAGCTGCTTCTCTTCATCGTTGCCTACCTCTTCTATAACGACGCCACTCAAACAGTGATCGCAGTGTCAGGTGCCTATGCGGAAGAGACACTCAAATTGGAAGCGGCAGAGATAATCATTGTGTTTCTGATCGTTCAGTTCGTTGCATTTGGCGGGGCGTTGGCTTTTGGCTCCCTGGCCGGCCGGGTCGGTGCCAAGGGGGCGATCATGATCTCACTGGTCGTATGGATAGGGATCGCAATCGCTGCCTACTTCCTACCCGAGGGTCAAGCTTTGCCGCTGTACGGGCTCGCAGTGTTCGTCGGCTTCGTGCTCGGCGGTGTGCAGGCATTGTCACGGAGTCTCTACGGATCGATGATCCCGGAGGAGGGGTCGGCAGAGTTCTACGGGTTCTTCTCGGTTTTTTCCAAGTTCTCAGCAATCTTCGGTCCCCTGGTATTCGCAATCGTCAGTAACGCCACCGGCTCGGGACGGCCGGCGATCTTGTCGGTGGTGTTCTTCTTCAGCGTGGGCTTGATCCTCCTCTCCAGAGTCGACGTCGAGGAAGCCAGGGCATCGCGAGAGAGATGGGTGCTCACCGACAGCGGATAGGCTCTTTGCCCATGGGCGAGATTCTTGAGATTGACGAAACATCGGACAGCGACCCGACACCTCCGTCGAGTGACGGAATCCCCTGGGGAGGAATCGTGGGGACGCTTGGAGTGGTCCTCCTGGTGGTCTTCGCCGTTCAGAACACCGAAACAGTGGCCATTGACTTCCTCTGGCTGTCGGCCGAGTTTCCGCTGTCGATCGTCATCCTTGTCACCGCCGTGTCCGCCGCTGTTCTCGCCCTGCTGTCGGGGGCCTTCTACAGACGAAAACGAAGGGCACGACGCGCCGAGAAACACGAGCTGCGCCAGCTGAGGGGCGACGACTGAAAACATTGCGCGTGGTCGCTGTCGTCATGCTCCTGACGACAGCGTGCACGCCAACGGCCACCCCCGGACAGACAACCCCCAAAGGCTCATTGGGTGTCGTGACCTGGATTTATGACGGTGACACCATCGCTGTTGACCTAGATCAGGGAAACATCGATGTCCGGCTTCTCGACATCAACGCTCCCGAGAATGACGAGTGTTTCTACAAGGAGTCGCTTGACCATCTGATCGACACCTTGAAAGGCCGCAATGTCAGACTTGATATCGGCGCCACTCTGGATCAGTTCGGCCGAACTCTGGCCCATGTCTGGGACGACGACCGGAATGTCAATGTCGAGCTGGTCGAGATGGGCCTGGCCCTCGCCACCACGCCCGACTCGGGGAGCGGGTACCTGGTTGAAGAAGAGGGAGCCTTCGAAAACGACATCGGTCTCTGGTCCGGCGACGCTTGTGGGTCAGGACCGATCCCCCAGATCATGATCATCGCTCTGGATCCCTCAAAGGAGACCATTGTGATCATCAATAACGAGTCTGCCGAAGTTGACCTCTCGGGATGGACGGTGCGGGACGAGTCGTCACGACATCGCTACCGGTTCCCTAACGGGTCGGCTCTTCAACCGGGAGCCCACATGACCATAAGCAGTGCCGACCTCGCCTGGGATCCGGGAGGATCGCCGGTCTGGAACAACGACGGTGACATGGCATTGCTCCTCGACCGTGACGGGCGTGTCGTCGACCGTTGGCGTTACCGACCGCTCCATAGTTGTGCGTAACATCGACGAAACATGACGCACTCGGAAACACCCTCAGAACCTGGTTGGTATGACCATCCCGACGGCAGAAAAGGGATGCAGCGCTACTGGAACGGCGACGATTGGTCAGGCGCCCCGAGAAAGGCGCCACCGGAACTGAAGTCGTCAGGTGTTGTGCTGATCGTCGTTGGGACCATCGTCTTGACGCTTGTGATCGGGTTGATCATGTGGAGTTTCTCCTAAGAGGCCAATCTTCTTACCCGCTAGTCAAGTCGTACGATGCCGTCTATGAAGAGAGTCTCCCGTCGTCTCGCCGCGATCCCAGCCTCGGCGACGATGGCCATCAGCAGCCGTGCCCGTGAATTGCGCGCCGAGGGTCGCGAGGTCATCTCTTTCGCGGCCGGCGAGCCCGACTTCCCCACCCCGGAGCACATCGTGGCTGCGGCGGCCCGGGCTGCCCACGACCCCGCCAACCACAAGTACACGGCCAACCAGGGGTTACCGCCCTTGCGAGAAGCGGTGGCCGAATACACCGCCATCAACTCGGGCGTCGAAGTCGACTCGTCTGAAGTCGTGGTGACAAACGGCGCAAAGCAGGCAGTGTTTCAAACCTTCGCAGCCCTCATCGATCCCGGCGACGAGGTGCTCCTCCCCGCTCCTTACTGGGTGACCTACCCGGCGGGTATAGAGCTGGCCGGAGGTGTCCCAATTCCTGTGGAGACCGGCCCGGAATCTGGCTTCAAAGTGACGGTTGAAGACCTGGATGCTGCCCTGACCGAGCGCACCCAGGCCCTGGTGTTCGTCTCGCCATCCAACCCAACCGGTTCGGTCTACACCGCCGACGAGGCAAAGGCCATCGGTCAATGGGCGGCCCAGCACGATGTCTGGGTCATCACCGACGAGATCTACCAACGTCTCTACTACGAGGGTGGCGTCGCTCCCTCCATCGTGGCCGTCACCCCCCGCTTTGAGAATTGGATCATTATCAACGGTGTGGCAAAGAGTTTCGCGATGACCGGCTGGCGGGTCGGGTGGATGATCGGCCCAATCGATGTGATGGCCGCGGCGGCACGGCTCCAGTCACACGCTACCTCCAACGTCTCCAATGTGTCTCAACATGCCGCACTGGCCGCGCTCACTGGCCCTCAGGACACCGTCGATGTGATGCGCGACGCTTTCGCCAAGCGACGGGACCTGATGTATTCGCTGGTCTCCGAAGTCTCCGGCTTCCATTGTGTGGAGCCCCAAGGCGCCTTTTATGTCTTCCCCAACGTGAGCGAAGCGCTGGGTGAGCAATATCCAACTTCGGCGGACCTCGCCGAAGCAATCATCGACCAGGCAAGCGTCGCTTTGGTCCCCGGCGAGTCATTCGGGGCACCCGGCTATCTCCGTCTTTCTTATGCCGTCGGTGAGGAAGAGATCCGGCGTGGCGTCGCCGCAATCGCCGATCTGATTGAGAGGTGACTGGAGCCCCCTGAGGCGGGTTTACACTCGCCTGCAATGGATTCGGGGACTACTGCTCGAGCGATGATGCTGATCGAGCCACGTCATTTCTCTGACACACAAATAGCGGCTCACGACGACGAGGACGGCGGTTGGCTGGCCGTTGAAGCCACCGGCATTTCTGGCTCTGACGTCCAGGTTTGGAAGGGTGAAGCCCGCGACATCGTCTACCCCTTGGTGCCAGGCAACGAAGTCGTCGGAAGAATTGCAATCCAGGGGCCCAACGTCCCCTACGCCGTTGGAACAAGGGTAATAGTCGAGCCTCGTATTCGCTGTGGCCGCTGCCGACGTTGTGCTCAAAACCTCGCCACATGCGTGAGTCGCAAACCGACGAACTCCTACGGTTTGATCCCCTCGATCGAGCCACCCGGGCTGTGGGGCGGGTTGGCAGAGATGATGTACCTCGATCCCAACTCCCATCTTCACGAACTGACCGACGATGTCCCCGCTGAGGTGGCTACGTACGTTCACCCGCTGGCGTCGGGCCACAGCTGGGCTGTCGAATTGCCGGCACTGCAGGCGGGCGAAAGCGTGCTGATTCTGGGTCCTGGCCCGCGTGGTTTGGCCTGTCTTATCGCGGCCAAGGCTGCCGGAGCCGGATGGGTCGGTATCACTGGCCTCTCCCACGATCGTGACCGACTCGAACTGGCGAAGACACTCGGGGCAGACATGACCATCAACGCCGAACAAGGTGATGTGGCCGGCGAAATCGCCAGCGCATTGGGACGGCGGCCAGATGTGGTTGTCGATGTCACTTCCGATGACCCCGAGGCGGTCTTCACCGCACTTGACTTGGTGCGTAGCGGCGGTCGGGTAGTGCTCGCCTCCACCAAAGGCGACCGTGCCTTCCATTTTCTCTCCGACGTGATCGTGGCCAAGCAGTTGACGATCAAGGGAGCAATGGGAGCCACCAGCATCGGATACCAGTGGGCGACCAATCAGGTCGCAACCGATCCCCGCATCGATGACCTGGTGTCACACCAATTCCCTCTCTCGGAGTCGCCGCGGGCCCTCCAGGCCGCCGCCGGGCTGTTGGGACGTGAGGAACTGATCTCCGTCGCCGTCACGTTCTGAATCAGGGTGATGAGCCGGGCCGCACCCATGCCGGGGCGCCTGTCGGTGGCTTCTTGGGTCATCTACGACCTGGCCAACACGATCTTCGCCCTGGGAGTCGTTGGCTTCTACTTCTCCGATTGGCTGATAAACGAGGGGCTACCCGACAGCGCGTTGGCCGGGGTGCAGATTGCTGCAGCGGTGGTCGTGATCTTCCTCGCCCCGTGGGCAGGCGCTCGGAGCGATGTGCGGGGCACTCGAGTCCCGACTCTGGCGGTCACCACTGTGATCGCAGTGGCTGCAACCGCACTCCTCGCAGCGGGCCCGGTGGCAATGACACTCGTGATGCTCTGGGTCGCAGTGGTATCGGTGAACACCGGATCAGTCGTTTACGACGCATTGTTGGTAGACGTGAGCACACCCGAGAACCGGGGCTGGATCTCCGGCCTGGGTGTTGGCATCGGCTACCTCGGATCGTTTATAGGTCTGGCAATAGGGACGATCGCTCTCGAGGTCCTTGGTTGGACACATGCCGCCACATTTCGGATTCTGGCGGCAGCCTTCCTCTTGTTCTCCCTACCGGCGTTTTTCTTCATCAGGGAACCTCCCGGCTCTTCGGACGCTCCGCTCCCCGCTCTGAGCACGATCGGCGGTCGTCTCGTGGCCGCATGGCGCAAAGCAGCCCAATATGACGGTGTCGTCAGGTTCCTTGTCGGTCGATTCCTCTACACCGATGCCATCAACACTCTCATCTCGGGATTCCTTGCAATCTTCGTGATCGATGAACTCGGGCTGGATCGCGAGTTCTTCACGGCGTTGATGGCTGTAGCGATCACCGCCGCCGTCTTCGGTGGCTTGGGCGCCGGTTGGTTTGTCAACAGACTCGGTCCCATCAGGGTGCTTCGCTTCGTTCTGGTGCTGTGGGTCGTGGCTCTGGTATCGGGCATAGCCGCCTCGGTGACCGGTCAAACGAACCTCGCTTGGGTCATCGGCCCGCTCGGCGGAATCGCACTCGGCGCCACCTGGTCGGCGGACCGGGTTGTCATGACAAGAGTCTCGCCTCCCCGGCACCTCGGCGAATTCTACGGTCTGTATGCGACCGTGGGGCGATTCGCCACGATCGGCGGCCCGCTGGTTTGGGCAATCATCGTCGACGGCTTCGGCATAGGCCGCAATGCAGCGATGGCCGCCCTGGCAATGTTCGTTGCCGCTGGCTGGTGGATCCTTCGCAAGGTCGACGACACCGAGAGAAAGTGGGGTGCAGACGAGTTGCTGGTTCTCAGTGAAAGCCCGGACGAGATCCCGACATGAGGTGCTGCTCCACCGCATACGGAATCGGAAGATCACGGGTCTCGTTTGGGCCACTGACCAGCCGGCGACCTATCTCGGCAAACCAAGTGTCGTTGGGGAAAGCCCAAGGCCAGGCGCGAATACCGATCCGGGCGCCAACAATGGCCCCGACGGCCGCACCTAGAACACTGCCGCCGATTAGGGCTGCCTGCTCAACGGGACTGTGGTACACCTCATCCATGGGCGCGGCGAGAAGCACTCCGGCCATGGCCTGCTGTACCGGATCACCGGTTCCATCGCCCATCAACGCCATCGCCTGCTGACTTGTTCTCACTCCCACTGAGTCTTCCAAGTCCGAGAACTCTTTCTCGAGATTGTTGAGCCGTTCGGCGCCTGTCATCTCAACAACGATCTCGGGAATCGCGGGAACGACGGCCTCAGCCACACCTATCACCAGGTCACGGCCGGTTTGCCCAAAACACGACGCGGCAACGGCTGCTGCCGAAATGACGCCAGCGGCCACACTGCCCGCATCACGATGGAAGAGACGCCCGAGGCTCACAGCCTGATCGACGAGGGCTCTGGGATCATTGCGAAAAGCCACGCCCAGCGCGACAGAGCGGGCGATGCCGTCCGAAGAGGACTCCTCCTCCGGCACAGCCGAGCCAGCGGCAGCTCGATCAAGCCAACTCCGAAAGTGCGGAGTTTCTGACCTGTAAACGTTGCCTTCGTCCTCCGAGCCGTCAAGTTCTCTGATCCTTCGGACAACGATTGTCGGGTCGAGATGACGATGATCGATCAGCTGGTACGAGAGGACGGTGACCTGTTCGGTCACTGCCGAATAGCCCAGTTCGAATGCGCCACCGGCCGCATCACCGGCGGCAACACCGAGCAGGAAACCGTTGCCCTCACCGGCAACCAGGGAAAAGAGGGGCTCGCCTTCGCCCGCTTCGACTGCGGTATCGCTGGCAGGGATGTCTTCGTGGTCGTCAGGAATGACACTCATCGGGCAGGAAGGCTACCGCTGTACTCTGCCGGGCCAATGGATCGACTTGTAGTCATCGCCAACCCGGTGGCGTCACAGTTCACGGGCGGCTCCCACCGCGACGTTATGTCGACGTTGTCCAAAACACATGAGGTTGACGCCATTTGGCCGGGATCTGCTTCTGAAGCAACCGAAACCGCTCGCGCCGCGGTCAAAGACGAAGTGTCCATCGTCGTGGCAATGGGTGGTGATGGAATGGTCCATCACGTAGCCCAAGCGCTGATTGGATCGGAATCGACACTCGGGATCATTCCGGTGGGAACCACCAATGTCATCGCCAGACTCCTAGGCCTGCCTGGACGGGCGTCGAAGGCGGCCCGGATAATCGGTACACCATCGCCACCCAGGGTCATAGGTGTCGCCGCCATGACACTCACACGCGGGGCGACCGAGAGCGTTCATCACGCCATATTTGCCTGCGGATTTGGGCTCGACGCTGAGATCGTGATCGAGGCCGATCGAGATCCCTACAGAAAATACCGTTTCGGCTCCATCCACTACGCCCGATCTGCCATCGGCGTTGGTATAAAGACATTTCCGTCGCGCCGACCCCATCTCGAAATACTCGCAGGAGACCGATCGGCTGTGGGGACAGCCGCTTTGATCCAGTTCCGCGATGTCTACACCTATTTCGGTAAGATCCCGATCACATTCACCTCTGAGCAGCCCAACCCAATGACGGCCCTCGTTCTAGAACGGCTGCGGAGACGACGTATCCCCCAAATCGCCGTCAACGCCCTTACCAAGCGCTCCCTGTCGGCGGTCAACGAGGTTGAGGTTTGGGAGGCTGTCAAGATTCTCGAACTGAAAGCAGACCCACCGGTCGCGGTTCAGGCCGACGGAGAATCACTTGGGATGGTCGACGCGGCCGTCGTTGAGTGGAACGCCGAATCGTTGAGAGTTGTGGGAAATTAACGGTGTGTCGCTAGTCGGCCCGATGCACCGTGACCTGGGGGAACGGGATCGAAATGCCCTCAGCATCAAATCGATTCTTGACCCGTCGAAGAGCCTCCCGCCTCACCGTCCAACGCTCATTGGCGTCAGTGACAAGACGGGCTCGTAACACAACAGCCGAATCCCCCAGTTCGTTGACACCCATGATCTCCGACTCGCCAGAGATGCGACCGGTCCAGGCAGGATCGGAGGCCAGAGCATCGAGCTCGTCCTTGAGAATGGCGAGGGCCCGATCGACATCCGTCTCATATGAGATGCCGACATCGATCACCGGTTTGGCGTACGCACTGGTGAAGTTGGTGGTGACAACGACCTGCCCATTGGGGACAAACAGCTGATTGCCCTCGAGGTCACGTAACACCGTCACCCGGAGCTGGATGTCCTCGACAGTTCCGGTAACACCGGCAATTGTGACGGTGTCACCCATAGCAAATTGGTCCTCGACCAAGATGAAGAAGCCAGCGATGAAATCCTTGACCAGATCCTGGGCGCCAAACCCCACCGCGGCGGCAAAAACCGTACCCACCGCCAAGAACGGCGCAATGCTGAATCCCCAGACTCCAAACAGGACCAGGATGGCCGTGAGGATCACGATCACGAGCACGATCCGTCTCATCACTCGCCAGAGGGTGACGATTCTTTTGCCGGTTTCCTTTCCGGATTTGGCGGCGTAGTTGTCGACCAGACGCCTACCCACCCGAACCAATAGAAAGTAGGCGATTATGGCGATAGCCACTACCACCACGCTGCGGATCAGGCTTTCGACGAGAGCATCACTCATGAGCGACGAGAGATTACCGGTGACCCGCGGCTCTAGACGTCAACGACAGCGACAAATCGGCGAGCGCCGCAGTGGCATCGGCACGTCGGGAGAGCGTCTTGCGTAGTGGCGGCCCCAGCGTCTCGACCAGCTGCTCGCTGGCCATGGCCAGTTTGGGCTCCCGTTCCATCGTGTCGCCCTTCTCGCTCCATCTGATCCTTGGAAGTGCCTTGCGGTGCTCGACCATTGCCTTGGTCAACGATTCGCTGGCGCTCACCACCGCACCGGGAATAGCCACAGCCACCAGGCGAATCTCATCACCGACCGGCCCTCCGGCCTCGGTCGCCAGACCCTCAACGAAACGAGTCAAGGCTGATACGGCAGCATCGCCCTGATCATCAACCACCATCTCCGCGGCGTCGCTGATCACTTCACCGAAGCGATGGGCGAAATTGACTCCCCCACCTCCAACAACTGTGTCCAAGACGGCAACAGCACGTTCCAGATCGATCACCAGTTTCGAATACACGCCCTGCGGGGCGTCGGTCATCGTTTCCAACGCAGCAATCAGAACCTCAATGCCTTCTGGCGGACCCGACGGCGGATCAGCAACAGTCGCGATGGGGTGCGGCTCATCTATTCCGTCCTCACGGAGTGCTCTGGTGAAATCTGCGAGGACTTCATCGACGGAGCCGTATGGAATCCGATCTGCTTGGTTGAGAACGAACTGCATCCGGGAGGCGTAAGCGGCGAGCGGCTTGACAAACCGGTCATGAAACACGGCATCTCGGTACTTCTCAGGATCTGAGACCCAGACAATGACGTCGACCCGCGGGAGTAACGCCTCGACCTGAAGCCGATGATCCATCTCGACGCTGTCGATATCGGGTAGATCGATCAAGACCAACCACGTCGGGACGCCGGCCACTGGACGCACCTCGATATCAAGCTCTCGGAGAAATCCATCCATGACGCCAACTCGATCGAGCGCAACAATCGCCAGCGGTGTGCTGGTTGTGGGGCGGACACCCCCGACGTCTGATACTTCCTCGCCTGCAATCACGTTGAAAATGCTGGACTTGCCCGATCCGGTCCCACCGGCCAGGACCGCCACCACCAGATCTGGGGGGAAACTCAGCCGAGCTCTGACGTTTCGTGCAGCCCGAGCGAAACTCTCGAGGTCTTTATCGGCCACGACGTTTCGACAGGAAGCGACGACGATATCGGTTTTGTCGAGAATCTCGCCCAACGCGTCACGCATCGGCGAAATGCGACCTCGCAACGACGAATGACATTCGATCCGCGAGATCGTCCGCATCGGGCTCACCGGCCTCGGTCTCCAGTCGATCGACCAACCGCTCTCCACAGTGGGTGTAGATGACTTGGAGTCGGTCGACCAATTCGCGCCGGGCTCTGGCTACGAGGCGATCTGAGTCATCACCGAGGACGAACATTTCCAACTGAGGATCCCGTAGGCCAATGGCGGAACAAACAAGAACCGAACACGCCAACTCAGAGGACACAACGTCTGCCTCCTCGACGACACGACGGGTGTAGCCGAGCCAGCGGGGAATGGTTTCGGCGATCATCTCGCGAAGATCGCCATCACTCAGACCCCGTGAGCGAATATCTGCATCGACAGCGGCAACGATGCGATCGATCGCAACCATCTCGACCTGGGCACGACGCAGCCAGCGTCTCTTACGGCGGGCCGAGGCTCCACTCGGGAAACCAAAGACGATGTCGTCGACGACGCCCGAGAGGTCGAGATCGATTGCGGAGTTGGCAAAACCAAATCGCAGCTCTGCTTCACGATCACCCAGCCAACGTCGATCGTCATTCACACTGTCGACCAAATCCTCACTCTGAGCAACCAATGAGGCCAACACCTGATCGAGGACCTCCTGTTGATAACGCCTTCGATCACGGGCGACATCGACAAGACGCCGAGCCAGCTCCTTGACTGCAAGAGAAGGGACCGAATGAGCATCACTATCAAGATGATGCTCGGGAACCCGGACAACGTCGGAGGTCAAGCCTTCAGCGGAGAGCAAGCTTCTGAAGTCGACATAAGCCCCGGCCGAGGAACTGCTGTAGCGATTGAGCACATTGATGACCGGCGCTCCACGTGACACGGCTCGGCGGAGGACCTCCCACGGCACCAGATCGGCATAACGAAGCGTGGACGTCACGAAGACAACGACGTCCGCACTGTCTATCAACGCTTCGGCTGTTGCTCGATGCTCAGTCGAAGTGGAATCAATGTCGGGCGTATCGACGAGAGCCACCATGTCGAGTATTGGAGCGGCACCTTCCACTACCTCGCACTCGACACCCCCCAGCCTCTGGAGACGATCCCGATTCGCTAGCGAGGCGAGCACAACTGGTGCGGTGGTGGTCGGTCTTACCGGACCTGTTTCGGATACTTTGTGCCCCGAAATGCTGTTGACCAGAGTGGATTTACCTGAACCGGTCGGCCCGGTAAAAACCACACACAACGGCGTCGTGGGATCGCTCAGGCGAGGAACGACATACGATCGAATCGTCCGGACGAGTTGATCCCTCTTGGAGTCCGATTCCTTGCCGCGAATCGAAGCCGTTCTCAGATCGAGGCTTTCCAAAGCCAGCGCGAGACGATCTAAGTCATCAACGAGACCCGTGGAGCTTCTTACTGCGACCACCCACAGATTGTGCCACGGACAGGGGTCGGTTCCGGGTTAGACGGTCCAACCGCCTTCGGGTCGCTCGAACCAGACGTGAACCTGTCCTGTACCCGTCGCATTCTCATAGTCGGAGAAGAGCTCTCCGGGAGCAGTGCATTCGGCCCCGCCGATTGCTCCCAGCATCATGAGGTAGTGCCCGAAATCGCCTTCGGGGTTGTACTGCTTGTAGTCATCCATCGAGTCGACGATCTGCTGATGGTCACCCTGTCGCATCCAGTCGACACGAAGCTCGTCGGCGGCGCGGGCCTCAGGTGTGATTATGTGGACCGGGTCTGATGCCTCGTGTTTGTGGATCTGCTTGAGACGCCAAAAAGTATGACTCATTCCGCCCGAAGCCAGCACAACAACGCGACGGTCTAGCCGCGACACAGCCTCGCCAATCGCCTCGCCCATCGTCAAGAAGTCGTCCGGTTCACCGGTCTGAACCACGGAAACCGATACAACTTTTTCGTCCCGGTGGAGATAGTGCACCAGGTTGACGCTTGCGTAGTAGACCGGGAGATAGTCATCTTCGCTGGCATGTGTCGGCGTGCCCAGCTCCTTGCCCAGATCGGCCGCGAGATGCGCCAACTCGGGATCGCCCGGGTAATCGTACGGGATCCCTGCCATCCCTCTGGGAAGTTCGGAAGATGTCATGTGCCCCTGACGGCGAGAATGAGCTGACAGCACATGCTCAACGGTGGTGAACCAGTGGGAGTCGACAATGACCATCGCATCCGGCTGGAGCCGATCAAACACTTGATCCCGAAGCCGGACAAGACCAGGGACCAGGCTGATCTCCTTGTCATCGTTGAGCTCACGCCGTGTCGCCTCATCGAACATGATTGTGGGGGCATGGCTGATCAGGCCGGCACCGACTATCTCACCCATCGTTGAATCTCCTTCTCATCGTTGTATCTCCTTCTCATCGTTGTTTTCGACCCTCCGTAACGAGAGGAAGTTCGTCGGCGGTGGCAGTGACCAGCCGGAGCAGTCGCGCCAATTCATGACGTTCGTCCGAATCAAGGCTGGTGGTGAGTTTTGTCTCGAACTCATTGAAACGGGGAAACACCTCTTCGATGGTCTCCAAACCCGATGATGCGAGGTGAACCATCACCTTGCGCCCATCATCGAGATGTCTCGACCGCGACACCAGACTCGTCCGTTCCAGGGTCCGCAACATTCCTGACAAAGTGCCTTTTGCCAGGCCACAATCCTCTGCGAGATCACCCGTCTCGCGGTCACCCCACACCCACAAGACAAAAAGGATGGTGAAGCCGCCCCAACTGAGACCGACGGGAGCCAGGACATCACGCTCCATGCGATGACGTACCGCGTTGGCCGCCCGGTAGATATTGGAAACTGCAAGAAGCGCCTCGAAATCGAGGGGGCGGTCTCCCAGTCGGATCCGAATGTCACGCTCGGCCTCCAACACCACTCCAGGGTCGTGATCGGTCAGCGGTCGGGGCATCGTCTTCTCAGGTTCACACCATCAGCTTATCCTTAGGTAGCTAACGACCTGGAGTCCTTTTTGCCATCGTCCCGAGCGGAGATATCTGACGTTGCTGTCTCACCTGATCACTACATCGGTGGGAAGCGAGTCTCGTCCGAAAAAACCTTCGAGGTCCGCTCTCCACTCGACTGGGATTGGAAGCTCGCCGACATGGCCCGTGGTGATGCCCTCACCGCCGATGCGGCCATAAGTGCCGCCGTCGATGCCTTTCCCTCATGGGCGGCGCAGAGGCCTGAGAAGCGGGCCGAGTATCTGCATCATCTCGCGGATTTGATCGACGAGAACATCGATGAGTTGGCCACCGTCGAATGTGTCGACATGGCGATGCTGTTGGAGAGTCTCCAGGCACGGGTGATTCACCGCGGGGCTGAGAACCTCCGCAACTACGCAAACCTCGCTGCGAATTACCAAGGAAGATCCTGGTCCTCAAAGGGAACCAACAATCAAGTGCAGCGGATGGCTGCCGGGCCTGCGGTGATCATCACCCCCTGGAACGCGCCCTGGCTTCTGTCGATATGGAAACTTGCTCCCGCTCTTGCCGCTGGAAACCCTGTGATTCTCAAGCCCGCAGAATGGTCACCCCTCTCCGCATCGATCCTCGCCGACCTGGCTGACAAGGCAGGATTGCCCCCAGGTGTCCTCAACATCGTGCATGGCATCGGCGATGAGGTCGGAGCCGCCCTGGTGGGCGACAAGAGGGTGAGACGAATCTCTTTTACCGGGTCACCAGAGACGGCTCGCCACATCGGTGTGGCCGCCGCCAGGAACATCACACCCTTCACCGCGGAGCTGGGTGGCAAGGGGCCTCTGATCGTCTTTGCCGACTCAGACCTCGAAGCAGCCGCGAGAAAGGCGGCAGGTCAGTACGACGACTCCGGCCAAACCTGTATCGCCGGCACCCGTCTACTGGTCGAGAAGTCGGTGTCCGGAAAGTTCTTGGAGCTGTTCAACCAATACACCGACGAGCACGTCCTCGGAGACAGTCGCCACCCCACAACGACAATCTCGCCGATGATTCACCCCGACCATCTCAAGAGAGTCGAGGGATTTGTCAACCGGGCTCGCGGGGCCGGCGACCGAATCATGCGGGGCGGTGAACGCTGGAAGGACGATGGTCTCTGGTATGAGCCAACGCTCATCATGCCAAAGTCGAATCAGTCCGAAATCGTGCAACGAGAGGTTTTTGGGCCGGTGCTCACCTATCAAACATTTGAGGATGAGACAGAGGCCATCGCTCTCGCCAATTCAACCGCATACGGCCTCTCGGGAATTGTCTACACAGGGTCGGAGCAAAGGGCGCAACGGACCGGCGCCGGGATTCGCGCCGGAACCGTCTGGGTCAACACATATCTGGTCCGAGACCTAACCGCTCCGTTTGGCGGCTGTGGCATTTCGGGAATCGGACGTGAAGGCGGCGACTACGCACTCGATTTCCATTCCGACCTGAAGACACTCCAGATCAGTGAGGACACTGTCTCCTGAAGATTGCATCTGTTGTGAACAGATGCTGTCCTTGACGACTAACCCTTTCGAGTCGGGAATTCGATCGAATCGCCCATTTCGGGCATGTCCTCGTCTTCATCCATGCCCTCAAACCTCCTCGCGAGCCAGTTCGACGCCGGCACGGCAGTGATTCCATGGAGCACAATCGACAGCACCAGAGTCGCGGTCACGGTTTCTGTGACCAGCAACGGGACCTCCGGTAATTCCTCGATCGCCAGTAGATAGAAAACGATTGTCGCCAGGCCGCGAGGACCGAACCAGCCGAGAAACGCCACCGTCGAAACCATCAATTTCTCGCCGATCAGCGACAGCCCAATCGCGATAGGGCGAACCACAACTAGAGCCACAAGAGCCAGCACCAACGCTTCCCAGGAGACACTTCCAGAAATCATCTCGACAGCCGGACCGGCTCCGACGAACAAGAACGCTAACGAGACCATGACGTGACCTTCGGTTTCGGCGAATTCGTAGAGGTACTCAGATCTCTCTTCAAGCCGGTGACTCATCAGCCCACCGGCGATGAACACGGCGACAAACCCCGATCCGCCCAACAACTGGACGGCAGCAAAACCTGCCAGGGCCAACGAGAGGGCAGCGATCTTTTGATGTAGCGAGTTCATCCAACCCCGCTCCACCCCCTTTCCGATGATGAACGCACCCAAAAGTCCGAGAACGACCCCACCCACGATGCCAATGCCAAGCTGTTGGATGAACACCAACACTGCCTCCGCTGGTGTGACCATTCCTTCATCGGCCTCGAGCAGAGCCACGGCAACCAGAAGGGCAGGGACCGCCAGCCCGTCATTGAGACCAGATTCGATGTTCAAGGTCTGCCTCACTCGTGCAGGCACCGACTTGTTCTCCAAAACCGGCTCAGCGAGCGCCGCGTCCGTGGGTGCCAACACGACACCAATCAGTAGGGCGAACCCCAACGGAAGACCGAGCAGCCAGGCTGCGGCAGCAGTCCCGAGAGCAATTGTCAGCGGCAGACCCAGCGTCAACATCCGTGCCGGCCACGCATAAGTGCCTTTGACCCGGCGAACGCTGACACGTGACGCGTCACTAAAGAGAACCAGAGCGAGAGTCAGTTCCAGAAACGTCAAGAAACCAGGCTGGGTCAGGTCGACCGGGCCGATGATGAATTGCCCGAGCACCACGCCAAACACCACGGCGACCAGCGGCTCGGTCAGCCAGAATCGCTCTAAACGGCCCGAAACCACTGTGATCACGAGAATCGCCCCCGCGGCAACGAGGACAACAACCTCGGTCATGGGGTGGACCGCAGGGTGGTTCCGCCCTTCCAGGAAACGCCGACCCGGTGATAGAAGCCGCCGATCACCTCTTCCGGCTCGAGAAGCGACAATTCCTCTGAGGGTGACTCGAAGAGCTCAATGGTGGCCTGCCCGGCCCAGACGTCGGCGATCTCCCCGTCGTAACCGCTCATGGTCACCAACTCGTCCATTGATCGAGAGCCGTCCGACTCGATCGAAGGCCAAATCCGGTTGTGGAGCATGGGGTGCCCGTTTACGAATCCAGGTGAAGTCACCTGTTCCGAAAGCGTCACAGTCGCCTCGGCCAGACGCCGACCGGCGGCACCGAGGGTCATCCCGAATCGGCCTCCCTCTTCCAACCGGGGGCCGGCCCGACCCACGGTTATCGGCCGGGTCATCCAGATGTCGCCAAGCTTCTTCGGGTAGCCCTGGTGATAACCCCTGACCAGGGCAAAGTCCTTATCTACCCAGATGTAAGGACACCGACTCCAAATCTTGTCGTCCCACTCGCAGCGAATCACCACAAACGCCTCCTTGTACTGGCTGCGAACGGGGTCGAGGGTCTCTTCGAGGCCGTCACCGGTGCTCTGCCAGTCGGCCCAGATGAGAGCCACCGCCCCAGGATCGTCATCTGCGAGTGTTACGCCCTCGGGTAATAGGTCAGCGACACGACCGGGTTTGGTCCGATACTCGACGCTCAGCATCTCCCCGGAGTAGTGCCAGGGCGGCTCAGGGATCAGTGAGGAGCGCCCACTCGGTGTCTTTGGGAAAAGAAATCCGCTCATCAGAGGAACGGCAAGTATTCGGCCATCTCCCAATCGGTGGTCCAGACCTTGTAACGGTTCCATTCGGCACGCTTGACGGTTACGTAGCCGTCAACAAACACAGGGCCGAAAGCCTCGACCAGAACGGTGTCTGCCTCCAGAGCGTCAAGGGCGGCCTCGAGTGACGACGGGCAAACCACGTCGGTCGATGCGCTCTCCAAGCAGTCGAGCGTCTCGGCAGGAGGCAATTCGTAGCCGTTCTCATAGCCGAGGCGGCCTGCTGTCAAAACGGCGGCCACAGCTTGATGGGGTGCCACTGAGCCGTCGCCGACACGATGCTCGAGACGGGTGCCGTTACCCCTAGCCGGGGGGACACGAACGGTCACCCCGCGATGGTCGTAACCCCAGTTGGCCCAATAACCACATAATGATCCCGGCTGGAGCCGTTTGTAGGAGTTGACGGTCGGTGCGATCAACGCGGTCATGCCGACATGATGGTGAAGCAGTCCCGCCGTCACCGACCGTGCTATCTCACTCAACCCGTCGTCGGCAGCTTCTTCGTAGAGGACGTTGGAACCGCTGGAGTCGTTGAGCGAAAGATTGACGTGGAGACCACTGCCACCACGATTGTTGATCGGCTTGCCCATGAACGTCAGGAGCAGACCACGCTGTGCCGCGATCTCCTTGGCCATCACTTTGAAAAGGAAGGCCTCATCGGCAGCCTTGAGTGCGTCTGTGTATGCCAGGGTGAGTTCGAACTGTCCGTTGTCGTACTCGCTGTTGACCGACTCCAGAGGAAGGTTGACCTCCCGGGCGGTTGCCATGATTTCATCGATCGTTCCTGTGGGGTCCACGGACATCCCGGTTCCGTACACATAGGCGCCGGGAGTGGAAATGGGTGTCCAGCTTCCGCTGCCGTCCGGCTCGAAGAGGAATGCCTCCAACTCAATACCGACCATCGGCTCCAGACCATGGGAACGCCACTTCTCCAATGCGTCTTTGAGAACATTTCGAGGAGCCATCGGCACCGGCTCGCCCTGGCGGGTGATGTCTGGGATGACCACCGGTGTTCCCTTTTGCCATCCAGGACGAATGTCGGAGCCCTCGTAGTTGGCATCGCAGTCGGGAAGCCCCTCGGTCATCATGCCGGCCTTGTGGTCGTACATCACTCTGTCGAAACCAAGCGTGAAAAGGGAAATGGCGTGCGCCGTCCCGGATTCGGCCTTGTCTGGCGTCAGATATTTTCCACGAGCCAGACCGAGGTGGTCGGGCCAAAGAAGTCTCAGTCGGTCGAACTCGATGCTCACATTTCACCCACACTCATAGAACTGATCGTAGATCCTTCGAGATGGGCACATCGGGCGAACCACGATTACCTTGTTCTTCGTGACCAGCCCGCTTGAGCCAAACCGAGAGGAACGAGCAGCGCTGACCGCCGAGATTGCGCAGTTTCTGGCCAACTGGTTCGACGAGGCGAACACGATGAAGGCTCACGGAAGCGACCCGAGCGAAGAGTTTCTCGAATATCTGCAAACGCAACCGTCGGAGGTCGGGCGCTCTCTCACGACGATCCTCGAGGACATCGCCAAGGCAGGTCAGAGTGGGATTTTTCACCCCTCCGGCGGCCATATGTCTTACATCCCCAACTCGGGCATGTACACCGCAGCCCTCGCCGAGTTCCTCGCGGCCGGTCTCAACCGCTACACGGGCGTGGCCTCGGCAGCACCCGGGTTCACAGCCATCGAACACGGTGTCGTCGAGTGGCTCACAGGTTTGTTCGAATTGGGACCGGACGCATCAGGACTACTTCTCTCTGGCGGGTCAACGGCCAACTTCACCGGCATCGTCACCGCCCGAGTCGCCCAACTCGGCGACGAATTCACCAACGGTGTGATGTACGTGACGACTCACACACATCATTCGGCGGCCAAGGCTGCGCGCCTGGCCGGGTTTCGCACCGATCAGATCGTCACCATCGACGCCGACGATGAACTGCGGATGAATGTGGGTCTGTTGCGCTCCGAAATCGCTTCCGACCGCGCCGCGGGTCGTCAGCCGTTCCTCATCATTGGATCAGCCGGCACCACTGACACCGGCACCGTGGATCCTCTCGAGCTATTGGCCGATGTTGCCGCGACCGAAAAGTTGTGGCTTCATGTGGACGCGGCTTACGGCGGCTTCTTTCAGCTGACCGAACGTGGCAAAAACACATTGTCTGGAATCAACCGTTCGGACTCAATTGCCCTCGACCCACACAAGGGTCTTTCGATCCCCTTTGGAGTTGGTGCTCTGCTGGCACGAGACGAGTCAAAGCTGGTGGATGCCCACGAGGGAAGGGGGGCCTACCTCCGCGACGAAGACAGCTACCTGGGGATGCGGGACATTTCTTCGCTGGGCCCGGAGCTGAGCCGGCCGTTCCGGGGGCTCTCCGTTTGGCTGCCATTGCAACTCCATGGCGTAAGATCTTTCGGGGAACCCCTCGATTCCCACCTCGACCTGGCTCGATATGCCTACGACCGTCTGACGTCCATTGATGGTGTCGACCCACGGTGGATACCCGATCTTTCGATCGTGGCGTTTGGCTTTGATGACGACAAACTCGGAAGAGCTGCCTGGGAGGCGGTCAACCAGGACGCAAAGGTTCACCTCTCCCCGACGATCATCGACGGACGATTCATCCTCCGGTTCGCAATCCTCAATCGGCGTTCAACCACCGAACACGTCGATCACGCCATCGAGATCATCGAAAAGACACTGATCGGCTAGTCCTCACACGTCGAGCGTGCGACGGGTCGGGATTCCGCCCAGGCGTTAGACGCTCGAGGTCTCAAACCCACACATTCACCGGCAAGTGCTTGATCCCGGAGATGAAGTTGGAACGAAGTCGGTCTGGCTCGCCCACCTCAAAACGGGATACCCGAGCCAGGAATTCCTCAAAGAACACACGCACTTCGAGCCGAGCCAGGGATGCGCCAAGACATACGTGACGACCGGTCCCGAAAGTGATGTGGTTGTTTGGCTCACGTTCGAGGTCGAAGGTGAAAGGATCGTTGAACACGTCGGTGTCGTAGTTGGCCGATGTGTACCAAATGACCACCTTGTCACCCGAAGCCACCGGCACACCCCTGATTTTTGTATCGACGGTGGCGGTGCGCCGGAAGTGCATCGTCACGCTCGATGCGCGAAGAATCTCCTCGGTGGCCAGCTCTGACATCGCTGCCGGATTGGCCGTCCACGCCGAAAGCTGTTCGGGGTGCTTGCCCAGGAAAACCAAACCATGGCTAATGGTGTGCCGGGTGGTCTCGTTGCCCGCCACCATCATCAGGGTGAAGAAGTTCTTGAACTCCAGGTCGGTCAACGGCTCTCCATCGGGCTCGGCTGTCAACAGTGTGGTGATGATGTCGTCGGCGGGATTGCGTCGTCGCTCGAGGGCGATCTCCTCGGCATAGCGAAACACATCGATGGCCGCCGGGGCACGGAACGGCAACAGGCGGTATTCCTCGGTGTCCACCTTGTCGATGATCACTGGTGTGTACTCCGGGTCGGCGTTGGAGATCATCTGGTCGCCCCAGGACACCATCTTCCCGGCATCTGACTCGGGAATCCCGAGCAAACGACACAACATTCGAATCGGCAGCTCCCGGGCGATCTCAGTAACAAAATCGAACTCGCCCTCGGTCAGAACACCATCGAGCACATGTCCCACCAGAAGCCGGAATGCCGACTCGTAGGTGGCAACCACCTTGGGTGTGAATCCGGGCTGGACCAGTCTCCGCAGACGGGTGTGGTCGGGTGGATCGAACTCCATCATGGTGCGTCGAGCCTCGAGCTCGTCATCCGCCATGTCTTCGATGCGTATCCCCCGGGCTGCGCTGAACCGTTTGTAGTCGCGACTCACATCGATCACATCGGCGTGTTTGGTCACAGCCCAGAAACCAGATCCATCGGCCTCGGAGATCCAGGCGACCGGTTCGTTTTCGCGGAGCTGCTTGAACGCGGCGTGTGGGAATCCCGACAGATAGGTGTCGTGCGACGTGATGTCGGCGTTGGGGTCGCCAAGATCGGAATGGAGAAGATCAGGAGGCATGCTCGTTAGGTACCTAAACATAATCCGAGGACAGGTGGGAACTGCTCCGATCAAGGTATGGCTGCAGCGACCCTCGAGCAAACAGCCATCTGGGTAGGTCTTCTTCCCTGGCCAGGATTACCGTCCCCCGCAATGACCGAGTATCGAAGGATCCTGCTCAATGACGCCCCCGCCCGTGTCCATCGTGACGGTGACGAATTGGTAACCGACGATGGCGAGCGGATTGCCATCGATGATGCCATCCATCTCCCACCGGTCGAGCCGACGAAGATAATCGCCACCCACCTCACCTATCTGAGCCGGGTCGACGAGTTCATGACAAAACTGCCGCCGGCGCCCACCTACTTCCACAAACCAACGACGTCATTGAACGCTCACTTGGGAGTGGTTGTCAGACCGTTGCGTTGCAGGTACCTCAACTTCGAAGGTGAGATCGCCATCGTCATCGGCGAAACCGCTTTCAACATCTCCCAGGGCGACGCAGACCAATACATCGCCGGCTACACCATCGCCAACGACTATGGCCTGCACGATTTCAGAGATACCGACGCCGGCTCGATGCTGCGGGTGAAAGGGTCAGACACCCTTTGCCCACTGGGACCCGGTTTGGTGACCGATTGGGACTTCCACGACAAGAACATCCAAACGCTTGTCAACGGTGAGGCGAAACAGTCGGCCAGCACATCTGAGATGGAGTGGGACATGCATTATCTGGTCGCCGACATCGCACGCACCATCACCCTTCTGCCCGGCGACGTCATCCTCAGTGGCACACCGGCAGGGTCGCGCCCGGTGGAGCCTGGAGATGTGGTGACGGTTGCAGTTGAGGGTCTCGGAGAATTAACGAATACCATTGTGTCCGGAGACATTGAAGTCAGACCAGAACTCGGAGCCCAACCAAGTGATTCCGAAGAAGTTCTCTCCACCGCCATGGGTGGCGACTGGGAGCTTCGCGGTATCAGGGCACCACAAGGCCCCGGGGCACAACACTACGAGTCGGAGTTGGATGAATGAGACCAGTCATTGCGGTCACGGCGTGGCGACGAGATCTGGACACCTTCCTGGGGAAGGAGTCGCTGCAGACTCTGTCCACCTTCTACACAGACGCACTCATCGACGCAGGGATGACACCAATCGTCTTTCCGAACGGTCAGGATCCTGACGAGGCTCAACGTCTCGTCGACATGGTCGATGGGGTGCTGATCTCGGGTGGTGACGACGTCGACCCTGAGTCATACGGTTTGGGGAATGACGGCTCAAGGGGTTACAGCAAAGCCGTCGACGACTTTGAGATCGCGGTGGTCACGGCTGCCCGAGCTCAAGACAAGCCAGTGCTTGCGATTTGTCGGGGGCTGCAGCTTCTCAATGTTGCTTTGGGGGGCACCCTCGCCCAGGATGTCCTGGTCTCGGGTACCGCCCACGAACTGATCAACAAAGACACTGACCGGGTCGAGCTCAACGCACGACGCCACGTCGTCCAACTCGAACCGGAGTCGGTTCTGGCCGGGTTATATCAGTCGAGCGAGGCGAAAGTCAACACGCTTCATCACCAGGGAATCAAAAGACTCGCCCCCGAACTCATCGTGGAAGCCAGGACCGACGACGGCTTAATCGAAGCTGCCCGCTGCGACGGAGCCTGGTGGGCACTAGGGGTGCAGTGGCATCCCGAACGGATGGAAGGCGAACATAGAGAGCTGTTCCACGCATTCCGGAAAGCCATTTCCGGCTAGATGCGAGCGGCCACGCTGCCTCTCAGACAAGAACTCCAGCCGGGCTCAATGCCTCCCTGATCTCGGCAAGACGCTCGGGGACGACGCGGTAGTGAATCCAGCGACCACGTCGTTCACCTTCGATCAACCCGGCTTCACGAAGGACTTTGAGATGATGGGACACCGTCGGCTGTGATAGCCCAAGCGGGTCTTCGAGGTCGCAGCCGCATGCACTTCCATCGGGTGCGGCGGCAAGCATCGACACCACGCGGAGCCGGACCGGGTCGGCTAAAGCCGCCAGGACTGGTGCCATTTCGGTGGCGTCTTCATCGTTGATCACCCCGGCGAAGAGTGGTGTGCAGCAATTGTCCATTGTCGAGTCGATGATAGACGATGTATTGACAGTGATCAATACAATAGGGATCAACGCATCATCTGAGAAGGGCCTCCGCCGACTTGCCTTCGTCGCATTCACTCAGGATCGGACAGAATCGACACCAGGGCCCTCCTCTCTTTGGCAGACCGGAATCCTCGTTCCAGGCGCTTCGCATCTCGTTCGCCAAATCAGCGACCTCAGTGGCGACTCGGTTGATGTCGTCACTGGAAGGGACCGTGCGATATCGCTCCCCTGTCCTCACCGACACTGCCTCTACATATGACGGTATGTCGTCTCGGTCTAGAGCCCAGAGCAACGCATAGAACAACAGCTGGTTTTCGGGCTCACCTAACTCGCCGGTCTTCCAGTCGACGAGGCGATGCCCACCAAGGTCTTCTCGATATATGGCGTCGACCGTTCCGACGAGTTGGACGGCGTCATCGCCCTTGTAGTCGATGTCTACTTCGGATCCCTCGAAACCCTCCGTCGGCAACCTTGTGAAGCGTTCGTAGAGATCCCGGACCTCCTCAATCACACCCGCCAGACTCGAAGGTTTCATCTCCAGCCCTGCCAGCTTGTGGTTGAGATTCGATCCACCGATTTCCTCCCGGCAAGCCTGGACGAACTCCTCGGACGTGATCGGCCCAGCGGTCAGGTGCCGACTGAAGATCCGGTGGGCGAGACTGCCCAGAAAAGCCGGTCGGGTATCGGGTCCATAGATGCCCTCGAGACGTGCCTTTGCAGAATCCGGGCACTTTTTCCATGCCACGTACGTCGAAGCAGAAAGACGTAGCGGATCGCCAGGGATCACATGAGGGATAGACACAATCATCATCACCGAGCGTATACCTGGACCCAGCTCAGATGGGTTCTGGTAGGTGACCTCGCGGATGTACCATGCGAATTCCCGGCCTCCGGTCGATTATGGCGGCCTCATCCATGAAAGACAGCTTCCTTTTTCGCATACATCCGTTGGTGGCAGCTGCCATCATCGTCGGTGGACTTTTCGTCGCCCTTTTGAGCTTCTACGGACTGACACGAGCCTTCTCTCAGGACGAGGTTATGGGCAGAGTCGACGTTTCCGGGACGGAGATTGGCGGACAGACCGTGGACCAGGCGTTGAACACAATGGTTGCGGTCGAGGACGAGCATCTCGCCAAAACCGCCAGCTTCTCCCTTGACGGTACACCGGTGCATATCCAGCCTCCGGTCACCGGATTCGATGTCGATGAGTTCGCGATTGTCGACAGCGCCATGGCAGTTGGCCGCGAGGGCAACGCCATCTATCAGTTCCTTTGGTGGATGGGTCATGTCTTCTCAAAAGTCGAACTCGACCTGACTGGATCGGTGGACAACCAAGCGATGGCCGATGTCTTTGACACGTGGGACACCGATGTCATCGGAATGCCCGCCAGCCTTGGTTCGCTCGAGCTGGTTGAGAGTGTGGTGCAACCGATCTACCCGGAGACCGGGACGGGTGTCGACCGTGACGCTGCATCGGAGATCATGCTTGCCGCGATGCTGGCCAACAATGGCGGCAACGCCGCTCTCCCCACCGTGACGATCATCCCTCAGCTAAACGATGGGGACATTGATGAGGCACTGCTCGAAGCCAACACACTTGTCGCCGGTCCGATCAAACTCGTCTACAACAACAGCAACATCACACTCACGTCGGAACAACTCATGGAAGCGTTCCGATCCGAGACCATTGCCGGCGGCTCACCCCAAATCATCAACTCTTTCGATCCGGAGGTAATCGACGGGTTTCTCGTCCCGCTCCGGTCCGATTTCGAAGCCGAGCCAGTCAACGCCAGATTTGTCATCTCCGGTGACAGTATTTCGATAGAGCCAGGTAGCCGTGGAACCAGGATCGACGAAAACGAAGCGGCGGTGCGTCTCTATCTGGCCGGCCTCTCCACTAACCGAACAGGTCAACTCTCCCTGGTCGAGGATGCTGAACCGGACGTCACCACAGAGGAGCTCGAGACGCTGGGGATCAATCATCTGGTGTCATCTTTTACTACCTATCACCCCTGTTGTGCCGACCGTGTGACCAACATTCAGAACATGGCAGACCGGTTGGATGGGGTGATAGTCAGATCCGGTCAGGAATTCAGTGTCAACGGCTTCGTTGGACAACGCACATCGGAGAAGGGCTACGTTCCTGCTGGGACGATCGTCGCCGGCGAGCTCAAGGACACAGTCGGTGGCGGTGTCAGCCAATTCGCTACAACTATGTACAACGCGGTGTTTTGGGGGGGCTACCAAGACATAACCCATAAGCCGCACTCCTATTACTTCAGCCGCTATCCCGAGGGGATCGAAGCCACCATCAACTGGACAACGCCAGACCTTGTGTTCCGCAACAACACCAACAAGGCGATCATGATCGACACCATTCACACGGCCGATTCGATCACGATTCGCATCTTTGGCGAGAATGATGGACGAACCGTCAAGGGTGAACAGAGTGGTGGTCAGACCAAGAGGTGGGTGGCCTCATCGGGTGGACCCGATGCCCTTCATGTCGTGGGCACCGTCAGCGAGCGTTTTGCCCACACCAGCCCGGGAGCGCCGAAATACCGGGGGAATCCAAACTTCGGTCTCAATCAGGTAGACCAGACTCAGACCGAAAGAGACGGTTGGAGCGTCACTGTGACCCGACGCATCCTCAGAGACGGCACCGAGCTGCTCAGGGAAGAGGAATGGGCCGTCCGCTATTCACCGGCTTTTGCGGTCTTTGAGGTTCATCCGTGCAAGATCCCGGGTCGGGAGCACACCTGTCCGACCACAACCACTACCACAACAATTCCTCCGAGCACAACTACTCCTACTACGCCTACTTCTACTCCTCCTCCGACCACGCCTTAAGGATCCCAAATGACCACTGTCGTCACCGGTGCGTCCGGGTTCCTTGGCGGGGCAGTGGTGAGAAGTCTTCTCGAACAGGACCGCACCGTGCGAGCCGTTGACCTTCACCGTGGGCCGACTCTCCAAGGGCTCGATGTTGAGTTCGTTCGCGGCGACGTGCTCGATCCCGAGAGTCTTCTCACAGCTTTTGACGGCGCCGAAGCTGTCTACCACCTTGTTGCGCTGATCTCCATTGCCGGAGACGCTTCTGGACAAGTGAGACGGGTCAACGTCGACGGCGCGCGCAACGTTGCCGAAGCGGCGCTCGAAAGGCGGGTGCGACGGATGGTCCACTGCAGTTCGGTCCATGCCTTCGACCTCGAAACCGGCGGCAGGCCCATCACCGAGGAACACGCCCGGGCAACAGCTCCGCAACTCCCTGCATACGACCGGTCGAAAGCCGCCGGTGAGTCGGTGTTGCGTGACGTGATCGATCGAGGTCTGGACGCAGTGATCGTCAACCCGACCGGCATCATCGGCCCCTACGACTATGTGCCCTCGCACATGGGCCAAGTGTTCCAAGCTCTGTTCGCGGGCAAACTCCCAGCCTTGATAGAAGGTGGGTTCGACTGGGTCGATTCCCGAGACGTTGCCAACTCGATCCTGGCCGCAGACGCGCGGGGGCTCAAGGGCGAGAACTATTTGCTCCCGGGACACCATTGCACCATGGCTGAGCTGGCCACCATCGTCGAGCAGGTGAGTGGCACGCCAAAACCAAGGATCACCATGCCAATGTGGATGGCAAAGATGTGGAGCCCTGTCGGCGACCGCCTCAGCAGACGGAGCGGCAGCGCCCTGACCTTTACCAGCGGGTCTTTACATGCTTTGCAGCACTGCCCGCCGATCACAGGGGAGAAAGCTCATCAGCAGTTGGGCCATGAGCCACGTCCGATCGAAGACACCGTGGCCGATGTCTACGACTGGTTCGATAGGCGGGGTGTTTAAGGGGTCGTCTCCCCTTAGGTGACTGCTATTCCTCTTCGTTGTAGAAACGCAGGAAGGTGTGGGTGACGTCGGTAACACTTCCGGCGCTGTCCTCGTCCCATCCGCCCGGTCGGCGCACCGTGACCGTGTTCTGGAGGACAAAGACATGATCGATTCCGATATCGAGATCGAATAGACGAGAGGCGAGCAATCGCGGCACACCCTCTCCACCGGACTCGGGGGTGATTACATGACCGTCTTGGCCGGTGAAGCTTCTATCGGTGTCGACGATGAGAACGTCGCCAATCTCCACAGCGTCCTTGATTTCTACGTTCTGACCCATTGCATCCGATCGTACTCAGCCTCCGAGACCACCAGAAAGCTCACCGATCTTGTGTACTTTCACGAGATTGGTAGAAGCTTGGAAATTTGGAGGAACTCCCGCAACCATTACCACCGTCTCACCGCTCTCAGCCAAACCATCGGCCTCGAGATGGCGCGCAGCCGCAGCCATCTCCTCATCTGTGGAGTCGCGTCGTTTGAACTCATGTGAAATGACTCCCCAATAGAGGGCCATCCGACGGAGTGTTGCGTCGTTGGGAGTAAAGGCCACGATTCGCTGCTCGGGACGGTATTTGGAGATGAGTCGCGCGGTGTTGCCCGATTCGGTGAAAGCTACGATCGTCCCGGCTCCGACGTTCCTCGAGATCTGTGTCGCCGCCAGCGAAACAGCCGAAGCGACATTGTTCTCATCACCAACGAAAGCAACCGGAGTCTCTCCGCGCTTGCCCAAAGTGCCCTCTTCGACTGTTTGACAGATCCTCGCCATGGCTTCAACCGCCTCGGCCGGATAGTCGCCCACAGCCGTCTCACCAGACAGCATCACCGCGTCTGTGCCCGCCATCACCGCGTTGGCGACATCGGTGACCTCGGCGCGAGTGGGTCGCGGGCTGTGCGTCATCGACTCGAGCATCTCGGTGGCAGTTACAGAGATGACACCTGCCGAGTTGGCGCGGGAAAGAATGTCGCTCTGGATCAGCGGAATTCTCTCCAATGGGAGCTGAACCCCGAGATCCCCCCTGGCAACCATCACCCCAAACGACGACTGAACGATCTCATCAAGATTATCCAGGGCCTGAGCCAGCTCGATCTTGGCAATGACTGGCGTGTCGCCGGCAAGAGCGGCAACTGCCTCGACGTCAGACGCCGAGCGCACGAAAGAGGCGGCTACGTAGTCGACGCCCAACTCCAGCCCGTAAGCGAGGTCGATCTCATCCTTCTCGGTAATAGTGGCGACGGAGAGTCGGCTGTCGGGGAAGGCCACGCCCTGGTGATCTGAAAGAACTCCTCCAACGATGACCCTGGCGTCGAGACAGGACTCCCTGCAATCCACAACCTCCAGAGTTGCGAGTCCGTCGGCGAGAATGACCCTGTGACCAGTCTCGACATCATCGAGAAGGTTGCTGTAACCGATTGGGATTCTCCGATGCGAACCTTCACCCGCATCGGGGGCCAACTCGACCACAGTGCCCGTTTCCAGCTCGAACGACCCACCGGGGAATTCTCCGAGCCGGAGCTTTGGCCCCTGGACATCCTGCATCACCGCCACGTTTCGCCCCAACTCGTGTCCAGCCGATCGAACCCAGATCAACATCTGGCGATGGAAGTCGTGGTCTCCGTGGGAGAAGTTGAGTCGGGCGACATCCATGCCCGCCGCCACCAACGACTTCACACCGTCCTCGGTACCCACCGATGGACCGAGGGTGGCGATGATCTTGGTCTGACGTTGCATTTGCACCACGCTAACCGGAGGGGTCAGCTTGCCAGCTTGCCTCGGAGAAGCTGGTTGACCTGTTTGGGATCGGCCTTCCCCTGGGTGGCGCGCATGACCTGCCCGACCAAGAAACCCAGCACTTTCTGCTCACCGGAACGGTAATTATCGGCGGCCTCAGGGTTGGCATCCAGCACGGCGTCGACCGCAGCCTCGAGGGCACTGAGGTCGGAGATCTGAACGAGATCGCGACTCTCTGCGACCTCCCTCGCAGTTCCTTCACCTTCGAGCACTCCGACGAGGACTTCCTTTGCCGCCGACGAAGACACGACACCCTCATCGACAATGGCAAGCAACTCGGTGAGCTGGGCTCCGTCCAACGACATATCGGTCGGATCAGTGTCGTTGCGACGCAACCAAGCTGTTACTTCGCCTGTTAGCCAGTTGGCCGCCGACTTCGGGTCCCCCCCAGAGTCCACGGCGTTTTCATAGACGCTGCGGACGGGGGTCGAGGCCGCAGACATCACCCCGGCGAGATCGCCCTCGAGACCCTGGCTTTGATATCGGACCAGGCGGTCAGCAGGCAGCTCGGGAAGACCCTCCCGGACGGCAGTCACCCAGGACTCGTCCATCAACATGGGCACCAAATCTGGCTCTGTGAAATAGCGGTAGTCGGATGACCCTTCCTTGATTCGCATGGAATGGGTGACTTCGGCCTCCTCATCCCAGTGTCGGGTCTCCATGACGATCGGCCGTCCGGCGTCAACCGCGGCGATCTGACGCTCAATCTCATATTCGACCGCTCGTTCCAGTGAGCGAAACGAGTTCATATTCTTTATCTCGACCTTGGTTCCCAGCTCTTCCTGACCTTCGGGGCGGATCGAGACATTGGCATCAAACCTGATCGAACCTTCCTCCAACCTGGCATCGGACACCCCGAGTTCAGCAACAACGGACCTCAGCTCCTGTGCGTAAACCCTCGACTCAGCGGCACTTCGGATGTCGGGTCGAGTAACGATCTCCACCAAGGGAACACCTGAGCGGTTGAAGTCGAGCAGAGTCGACTCAGCTGAGTGGATCCGCCCGCCATCGCCAATGTGAGTGGATTTTCCAGTGTCCTCTTCCATGTGGGCACGTTCGATCCGTATCCGGGTGGTGTTGTTGTCGACCGTCACATCCAGATGACCGTCATGACAGACCGGGATGTCGAACTGGCTGATCTGATAGTTCTTTGGCAAGTCTGCATAGAAGTAGTTTTTCCGATGAAAAATGGAACGCTCCGATACCTCGCAGTCGAGGGCCAGACCGATCTCCATGATCCATTCGATGGCCTGTGCGTTGGCCACTGGCAGTGCTCCGGGAAGACCGAGACAGACCGGGCATATGTTGGTGTTGGGCTCGGCACCGAACTCGACGGCACAGCCGCAAAACATCTTCGATTTGGTGGCGAGCTCGACATGGACCTCAATACCGATCACGGACTCGTATTTCGTCGGGTTGGCAGTCGGAGAAGTCATCCAGCAACCTCTTGGAGCACGGGTTTCGCGGTGAACTCCGCGAGACGCTCGACTTCCGCTGCAACCCTGAACAGGACCGACTCGCCGAGTGAGGGTGCCATCACATGAAATCCGATCGGAAGATTCTGGTGGTCCAGGCTGATCGGCACCGAGATCCCCGGATCACCCGAGAGGTTCATCGGGATCGTGCAGATGTCCGACAGATACATGGCGAGTGGATCGTCAACCCGGTCGCCGGCCACAAACGCCACGGTTGGGCTGGTCGGTGAAACCAACACGTCAACCGTCTTATAGGTTCGGGCAAGGTCCTCCTGGACTGCCGCCCTCACCTTCTGGGCCTGGCCATAGAAAGCGTCGTAATACCCGGCCGATAGTGCATATGTCCCCAGCAGAATTCTTCTGATCACTTCCGGGCCGAAACCTTCGGCCCTTGTCCGTGCCATCAGGGCGTTGGTGGTGGCTCCTTCGGCTCGGTGACCGAAGCGAATCCCGTCGAAACGGGCCAGGTTGGCTGAGGCCTCTGCTGGGGCGATCAGGTAATAGGCCGACATGGCGATATCGAACGTGGGCAGAGACACCTCAACTATCTCAGCGCCTTCGGCGGCCAGTCGCTCCACCATGGTGGCCACGGCCTCTTCGACAGCGGGCTCATATCCTTCACCCGACAACTCCTTGACCACTCCCACCCGCAGGCCACGTACATCCCTGCCCATGCCCGAGTGCAGATCGGGGTACTCCCCTGCGTAAGAGGTCGAGTCGAGAGGATCGTGGCCCCAAATGGCCTCGAGCATGACCGCCGCATCATCGACGCTCCTGGCGAGGGGGCCGATCTGGTCCAGCGACGAGGCAAACGCGATCAACCCGTACCGGCTCACCGTGCCGTAAGTTGGCTTCATCCCCACAATGCCGGTCAGGGAAGCAGGCTGACGAATCGAACCACCGGTGTCCGAGCCGAGCGCGCCAAGCGCCGATCCGACAGCAACTGCGGCGGCCGAACCGCCTGAAGATCCGCCGGGCACCCGACCGATGTCCCAGGGGTTGTAGGAGGCCCCATAAGCCGAGTTCTCGGTTGATGAGCCCATGGCGAATTCGTCGAGATTGGTTTTGCCGATGAGAACTGCGCCTGCGTCCCTGAGTCGAGTCGTGACGGTCGCGTCGTATGGCGGCACATATCCGGCGAGTATCTGCGATGACGCAGTGGTTTCCAGACCACGAGTGCACATGTTGTCCTTCAGCGCCATAGGAATTCCATGGAGCGGACCGTGATCGATTCCGTCGGCGAAATCGGCATCGGCCTTTGCCGCGGCTTCGGCTGCCCCAGCGCGATCGATCGTCAGGTAGGCATGAATCTGCGCCTCTGTCTGAGAGGCCCGGTCCAATACGGCGGCAAGCAGATCGGCGGAGGTTGTCTCTCCTGAACGAAGCCGTGCCCCGGCCTCAACGATGGTGAGGTCGTGGAGAGTCACTCGGAATCCATCGCCGGGGGCACCACAAAGTATCCGTCCCGAGACTCAGGAGCCTGGGCGAGGACCTCGTCACGATCAAGCGAGGGGCGTCGCTCATCGGGACGGAGGACATTGACCAAGCCAAGGGGGTGCTCGGACTCAGTACTGGGTTCTCCGTCGAGTGACTGCACCTGGGCAGCATGATCGAGGATGGCACCTAGCTGTGACCGGTAGTCGTCGAGTTCGGCCTGAGGGAGGTCGAGGCGAGCGAGACGGGCAACATGGGCAATGTCGATTTCGATTGGCATGGTCGCCGAAGTGTAGAAACCCGTCGCCACTGTCTCACTTTGATCAACGGGTCTCCATAGTTGACATACGTGCTCATATCGACAATGATCTATGTATCGACAGTAGTCAATATGAAGGGGAGCCCCAATGAGCCGTATCCAACTTGCACTCAACGTGAGCGACCTCGACAAAGCCATCGAATTCTATTCGAAGGCCTTCTCCGCCAAACCGGCCAAGATCCGCGAAGGCTACGCCAACTTCGCCATTGCCGAGCCACCGTTGAAACTCGTTCTCATCGAGTCCAAGGAGGGTGGGACACTCAACCATCTCGGTGTCGAAGTCGAAACCACCGATGAGGTCGAGAAGATGAGCCGTCACCTTGTTGGGGAAGGTCTCACCACAGAATCCGAGCTCGGAGTCGAGTGTTGCTACGCCCGCCAAGACAAGGTCTGGGCCAACGATCCCGATGGTGCCGAGTGGGAGTGGTACACCGTTCTCAGCGATTCCGATGTCATGATCCCTGAGGTTGAACCGGTCAAATCGTCAAAATGCTGCTGATCCCCTCACCGAGAATCCCCCTCCCCGAGGCGGCACAGGTCTCGTCTTGGTAATGCTGCGGCCGGGGTTGATTTGGGGTAGCGCTTCTGGGGTGGGTTGGCTGGGTTCGTTCAGCGGTTAGGCCAACACAACGGACAACGACTCATAAGCCCAGTCGAGATCCTCCAAGGCAACCGACTCTCCAGGTTTATGGGCCAGGGCCGTCTCTCCAGGGCCAAAGTTGACGCCGGGCACTCCACGTTGTGCCAATTGGGCCACATCGGTCCAACCCTGTTTGTGTGAAATCCGGTTGCCCGAAGCCTCGGCCAATGCGACAAATAGCGGGTGGGATGCTTCGGGGTACGCGGCAGGTGCCGAGTCGACAATCTCGAAGTCGTCGGCGGAGGAGCAGACCTCGCGGAGGTGCTCCAGTGCCTCGTCGAGACTGCGGTCGGGTGAGAATCGGTAGTTCACATTGAGATCGAATCGTGACGGGATGATGTTGTTGGCAACTCCTCCGATAGCCCGGGTGACGGAAATCACCTCCTTGAACTCGAGTCCTTCGATCTCGTGGACTTGGGGCTTCAAGGCATCCATGAGTGTGAGGAACTCACCCGCCCGTGTCACGGCGTTGCGGCCCAGCCAGGGTCGAGCCGAATGCGATGCCTCGCCGTGAAAAGACACAGTCGCGTTCACCGACCCCTGACACCCGAGATGCATCTCCTGGTCGGTCGGCTCCATCACGATGCCCACATCGGCCAGCTCGAGAACTGGTAGTGCGTCGAGGATCGGCCCAAGATCGTTCCCGTCCATCGGGCCCTCCTCACCCGCATAGAAGATGCCAACAACGCCCTCGTCTTCGAGATCTTCGAGTAAATGGATCATCACCGCGAGACCAGACTTCATGTCGGTGGCCCCCAGCCCGAAAAGCCGGTCGGCCTCGACACGGGCCCCCACGTGTCCCTGAAGCGGCACGGTGTCGGTGTGTCCGACCAGAAGGACGCTTCCTTTCTTGGGAGTTCCGACAACAAGCGAGTTGTTTACCTGTGTCTGGGGGAATTGTTGGAGACGATCGGCGATGCCGTCACGAATGCCCTCCTCATTTCCGGTCTCGGACGGAATATCAACCAGCCAGGCAAGAGTTTCGGTCAATTTCGGCACTTCGGGAAGGTAACAGCCAACCGCTACTCTGCGGTTGGTGACCGAAGCTGGCGCACACGCTGTAGGAATCGCGACCCTCGCCGACGAAGAGACACTCGATGTCTGGTATCCCAATCCGCATTCGGTCGACGCCGCCCATCTCGAGAACCTTGTGGGTGAAGACATCGGGAGGGGTGTCGTTCGACGCATCGTCGAGACCAGGATTCCCGACCTCAACACGCCGCCAAAGGATCCAGCCGACGCCTATTTGCGCCTCCACCTGATCTCACACCGTGTTCATCAGCCCCACGACATCAACGTGGAAGGCATTTTCGGTGTTCTCAACAATGTGGTGTGGACCAGCGAAGGACCATGCGCGGTCGAGGGATTTGCCGATACCAAGGCCCGCCTCGTCGCAGCGGGCCGAACTTCTGCTGTTACCTCGATCGATAAGTTCCCCCGGATGACCGACTACGTGATCCCAAGCGGGGTTCGCATCGCCGACGCCGACCGGGTTCGGCTAGGTGCCTACCTGGGTGAGGGCACAACAGTCATGCACGAAGGGTTCGTCAACTTCAACGCGGGGACGTTGGGCACGTCGATGGTGGAAGGACGGATCTCCTCAGGCGTGGTTGTGGGAGACGGCACCGACATCGGGGGAAGCGCATCGATCATGGGAACTCTTTCGGGCGGGGGCACCGAAACCATCAGGATCGGTGAGCGATGTCTGCTGGGAGCCAATTCGGGTATCGGCATCTCCCTCGGGGACGAGTGCGTCATCGAGGCAGGACTATACATCACCGGAGGCACCGTGGTCACACTGCCCGACAGTGGGACGGTCAAGGCCCGTGAGCTCTCCGGGATCAGCAACATGCTTTTTCGACGCAATTCGGTCACTGGCACGGTCGAGGGTCTACCCAGATCAGGATCCTGGGGCGGGCTCAACAAAGCTCTCCACAGGAACTAGGTAGGTCCCGAGGAACATGCCATATCGCCTCATCTATATCGGTCTTGGTCTGGTCGGTCTGGCCGCGATTGCGCTCGGGCTGGTCTTCTCCACAGACGGCGAGGCGGCCGACCTCCCCGAGAGCCTCGAGTCGGTGTCTCCGCAGCCAGGTGACCTGGTCCCACCCCAGACCACACTCGAAATCGATCTCGAAGTCGGTTACGCCGCCACAATCCTCGTTGATGGCTGGCCTATCAGCGACGCCACCTTTGTGAAGGCAACCGGCGTCTACCGGTGGACTCCATCACCGTCGAGTCCCACGATTCAGGAATGGACCCCGGGCGAGCACACCGTGTCGATTACATGGGACACCTATACCGGTCTCCCCAACCCCGGCTCGTACCAATGGTCTTTCCGGGTGGGTTGACCGTCTGAGCGTGTGCACACGCTCAAGAGAGGGCGGAAACACCTTCAGCAAGAATCCTCCTGAAAGTGTCACCATCGATGATGGGGATACCCAATTCTTCCGCCTTACGCGACTTCGACGCTCCCGGCGACTCTCCGACCACTAATGCCGTGGTCTTTCCCGACACCGAACTGGTCGCTCTGCCACCCCGGGACTCGATGGCCACCTGAGCCTCCTCCCGGGTGAACCCGGGCACCGTCCCCGAGACCACGAATGTCTCTCCTGCAAGAAGGTCAGATACGACGTCATCTTCAACATCGTCGAGAAGCCGTACTCCGGCGGCACCCAGCTTCTCAACCAATTCGCGATTGACCGGATCCGTCGACCATGCCCGCACTTCAGCGGCAATCACCGGACCGATGCCCTCGATATCGGAGATCTGTTCCTCACTGGCCGCCATTAAGGCAGGCACCCCTCCGAAGTGGCGGGCAAGTGTCCTCGCAACAGTCCCGCCCACATGCCGAATCCCAAGAGCCGTGAGCAGTCGGGCTACCGGGCGATCCGATGCGGCCTTCACCGCGCTCTTCAAATTGTTCACAGATATCTCGCCCCAACCCTCCTCGTCGAGCAGTTGATCAATATCAAAAGTGAAGATGTCGGCCGGGTCTGAGATGTACCCCTTGTCGAGCAGCAGGTCGATTGTCCGATATCCCATGTGCTCAATGTCCATCCCGCCACGGCCGGAGAAATGGAACAACCACTCTCGCACTCGTGAGGGGCACTCGAACCCGCCGGTGCATCGCGCTACAGCCTCACCCTCGATGCGGACGATCGGATTGCCGCAGAAGGGGCAGTTCTTCGGCATTTTCCACTTCTTCTCTTTGCCTGTCCGCGCCGAAACCACAGGCCCGACCACTTCGGGGATCACATCACCGGCACGACGCACAATGACCTGGTCACCGATTCGCACGTCTTTGAGCGCAACCTGGTCCTGGTTGTGCAACGTGGCCATGCCCACAGTCGCCCCACCCACAAACACCGGGTCAAGGATGGCAAATGGTGTCGCCGCTCCGGTCCGACCGATGTTGATCCAGATGTCTTTGAGAGTCGTCACCTGCTCCTCAGGCGGGAACTTGTAGGCGATAGCCCATCGCGGCGCCTTGGCAGTGAAACCGAGTTCATCCTGCTCGGCGAGGGAGTCGGTCTTGATGACGACGCCATCGGTCTGATACGCCATGTCGTGACGGTCTTTCTCGGCTCGCTCGACATACCCGTAGACGTCATCAATCGTGGCAAGGGCCGAGCTGGCAGGATTGGTCCGGAATCCGAGGGTCTGGAGATAGTTCATGGTGTCGTGGTGACTCGAGAACGCGGGTCCACCATCCATCAACCCGAGTTGGTAGATCCAGATGTCCAAACCCCGCGCGGCCGTGGCGGCGGTGTCCTTCTGACGGACCGACCCGGCGGCAGCGTTGCGGGCGTTGGCGAAGATCGGCTTGTCCGCCTCCTCCTGGCGACGGTTGAGATCGTCAAAAGCCTCATAGGGCATGTAGACCTCGCCGCGAACCTCGACAACCGCGGGCACCTCGTCCCCACGGAGTCGTAATGGAATCGATTTGATGGTCTTCAGGTTGGCGGTGATGTCCTCACCGGTGGTGCCGTCACCTCTTGTTGCACCGGTTACAAGAACACCGCCGCGATAGGTGAGGACCACAGCAAGACCATCGATCTTCAACTCACAGACGTAGCCGGATGGCGCCTCTCCGAGCTGTCTCTCCAACCTCAGCTCCCAGGCCTCCAGGTCCTCTCTGGACTCGGCGTTGTCGAGGGAGAAGAGTGGCCGAAGGTGGTTGACGGGCTGAAACAAGTCCCCTACCGGTACTCCAATACGCTGGGTCGGGCTGTCCGCTGTCACCAGCTTCGGGTTGTCGGCCTCGAGTTGCTTGAGCTCTTTGAGCAGCACATCGAACTGCGCGTCCGAGACCACAGGATCGTCAAGGATGTAATACCTGTGGTTGTGCTCTCGGATCTGGTTGCGTAGCTCATCTATGCGTTTGGTAGCCGACGGCATCACATCGACGTTACAGGCGACTTGTCACAGAATCGTGCGGCTGATCAATGCGCCGCCGAGCACCCGATCGTCGTGGTAGAAGGCCACCGTCTGGCCTGGAGACACGGCGTGCTGCGCGTCCACAAACGTCAGACACGATCCCTCGAGAGTGGCCGCAACCGGCTCACCATGAGCCCTGAACTGCGCCGTCACGAGCCCATCACCTCTGTGGCCGTTGGCCCAGGTGATCTGGCGAAGCTCGACACCGGTCACCTCAAGGTCGTCTCGATCGCCCACGACCACCGTTGAGCTGTCAGAGTCGATTCGGACCACAAACCTGGGCTCACCGACAGCCACACCAAGACCTCGACGCTGACCGACGGTGAAGCCGACAATGCCATCGTGGGCCCCGAGGTCATCTCCGTGAGTGTCGACAATCCTCCCCGGCGTGAAAACTTCGGGGGCGTTTTGCCTGAGGAAGCCCCGGTAGTCACCCTGACCGACGAAACAAATGTCCATGGACTCAGGTTTGTGGGCGCTGCGCATCCCCATCGAGGCTGCGATTCGACGCACTTGCTTCTTGGTCAATTCACCTACCGGGAACCTGACGCGCCCCAGCTCAGCGCTGGTCAGCATGGAAAGGACATAAGACTGATCCTTGGCTGCGTCAGTGCCTCGCATGAGGGCGGGGACGCCGTCGATCTCTTGTACCCGAGCATGATGACCGGTGACCAGGATCTCGCATCCAAACTCGTCGAGCCGGTTGAGGAGCCGATCGAATTTGACCGTCCGATTGCACTCGATACACGGGTTGGGCGTCTGACCGGAGGCGTAGTCGTGGATGAAACGGTCGACGACACCATCTTTGAAGTCATCGGTGTAGTCGAAGACGTAATAGGGGATCTCGAGTTCAGCTGCGACCCTGCGGGCATCCTCCGCATCGGAGACCGTGCAACACCCCGCGGTCGGGGCCTCCCCGTTGGGGCCCGCCCAGAGTTTCAATGTCACCCCGATCACATCGTGGCCAGCGTCTTTCATGAGGGCTGCGGCCACAGACGAGTCAACACCGCCAGACATCGCCACCAGAGCCTTCATCGCAGTTGCCCGACGAGATCTCCAACGATGCTCGCGGCATCCCTGGCCTCGCCGAGGGTCGATGTCCAACCGAAGCTGAAACGCACACTCTCACGGGCCTCGTCGGCAGTGAGTCCCATGCCTTCCAGAACATGAGAAACGGTTGCAGCCCCCGACTGACAGGCCGACCCGGCCGAAGCCGCAACACCGGCCTGATCGAGACGCATCAACAGCGACTCGTTTCTGACGCCCGGGAATCTGACATTGAAGTGATGAGTCGATCGATTGTGAGAGGGGGTGTTGACGACGGCAGCTTCGACCCCATCGAGGACCATCTTCTCGAATTCATCGCGGGCTTGGCCAACTTCTTCATTGAAACGATTGCGATCCCGGTCGGCGAGCTCCATTGCTGTCGACAAACCTACGACACTTGCCACGTCGTGAGTTCCGGACCGCCGACCCAGTTCCTGACCACCACCGTGAAGCACCGGCTCCAGGGCGGTGCCTTCACGAACAAAAAGGATTCCCGCACCTTTGGGCCCACCGAACTTGTGTCCCGTGATTGTCATCATGTCGACTCCCAGCTGGGAGACATTGAGATCCTTCGACACAAAGGCCTGTACCGCGTCGGTGTGGACCAGGACCTCGGGAAACCGATGCTTGATGGCCCGGGCTATCGCCGGAAGATCCTGAACCAGCCCGGTCTCGTTATTCACCAACATCACTGACACCACTCCTGTGGTCTCGGTGACTGCTTCCAATATGTCGTCCGAATCTACGAACCCATCGGCGTCGACTTCGACCATTGCTGTCGGATCATCAAAACGCCTCAGAAGACTCACGGTCTCGAGCACCGCCTCGTGCTCGGTGGTCACCGTGACGACACCATTGCGGGATGAAGTATTCCAGGCCACCCCTTTGAGAGCGAGATTGTCGGACTCGGTACCACCCGATGTGAATACGATCTCCAACGGTTGTGCCCCTATCAGCGAAGCGACCCGCTCGCGGGACTCTTCGAGGGCGTTCTTTGCTTGCCTGGAGACCGCGTGTACTCCGGAGGAGTTGCCAAAAACGTCGAGAGCGAACGGCTGCATCGCATCCCAGACCTCGGGATGCATGGGGGTGGTCGCGGCGTGATCGAGATAGATCATATGAAGACCTCAATTGTCGCATAGCCTGGGGCTATCGAGGAGTCCACGTTGGCTCAAATCAAGGTTTCACGACAAATCAACCAACCCCCGGAGCGGGTGTGGAAGACCATCTCCAACCTGGCTGACCACCCGACTTGGATGAAAGACGCCGTCGATCTCGAGTTCACGACGGACCAGACGAGCGGCGTCGGGACCCTCATGAAGGTCAAGACCAAGATTGGCCCCTTCCGAACGATCGACATTCTCGAGGTGGTCGGTTGGGAAACTGGCCATCACATAGTGGTCGAGCACCAAGGCGTCATCACCGGGAGAGGTCGTCTGGCGACGTTGGCTGACAACAAGTCAACACTGGTGACTTGGACCGAGACTCTCCGATTCCCCTGGTGGCTGGGAGGGCCGGTAGCAGCCTGGGTGGTCAGACCCTTTCTGATGTGGACGTGGCGAAGCAACCTCCAGCAACTGGATTCGCTCCTCAGTTCCCCTTGAAGTTGGCTTCCCGCTTCTCAAGGAAGGCGTTCACGCCTTCCTTGGCGTCGTCGGTGGAGAAAGACTCCTCAAATCCCTCCCGTTCTACGAGCATCGCTTCGTCGAGTGAGACTCCACGACCGTCCGCCAGCGCCTTCTTGGCTGCTGCGATCGCAGCCGTTGCCTTGGTTGCCCAGACGGCGGCATCGGCAAGTGCCATTTGGAGCACTTCGTCGGTCGGCAACACTTTGTCGGCATATCCGATTTCGAGAGCCTCCTCGGCACCCACCTGACGCCCGCTATAGGTCAACTCCTTGGTGCGTTGGAAGCCAATGACACGCTGCAAACGCTGGGTCCCACCGGCGCCAGGGATAATCCCGAGCAAGATCTCAGGCTGACCGATCTTGGAGTCCTCAGCAACGTATCGAAAGTCACACCCAAGCGACAGCTCACAACCACCACCCAACGCGTAACCGTGCACGGCGGCAATCGTCGGTTTGGCCAACGCGTCGAGCACAGCGATGGCATCTCGAATACTCGAAGCACCGATCTCTTTTGCTCCAGTGTCGAGAGTCTCCTTGAAGTCCTTGATGTCTGCGCCGGCCGCGAAGTGAGGTTTGCCGGTGACCACCACTGAGCGAATCGACGGGTCCTGGCATTGAACAAAGGCCTCCTTCAGCTCCAAAGAAAGCTGCTCGTTCAGCGCATTGACTGGCGGACGGTTGAGACGAACGAGGGCAACGGCGCCGTCGATTGAAACATCTATGAATTCCATACCCGCGACCCTAGACACACTTCTGATGGCAAATGAGGGCACCTGGGCCGAGTTGGATGTCGAACCGGTGGGAGTACACTCGGCTCTCACGGGGTTGACCTGACAAAGCCAGGCGTCGCTCGGAGAGGCAGATCAACGCCTGTGCCTTCGTGGGGCCCGGGTCCGGTTCCTCTCCCCTCCCCCACCCACCGGCCCGGGTCCCACGACCTTCCTCCACTGCTCTGCCTGCCAACATGGTCGGGGTTTTTCTTGATTTCCCATGTTGCTGGTGCCCGGGGTGGGTTTCGAACCCACACGAGCCTTAATCGGCTCAAGGGGGTTTAAGCCCCTCGCGTCTACCGTTCCGCCACCCGGGCGGGTGATTGCGGGCCTTGGGGTCGTCCCCCAAAAGGTGTCGCTCTCAGAGTAAAGCGAGTAATTTCATCGCGGCACCGTCGAGAGAGTCCTGTTCCGAAATTGTGGTTTTCTCCACACCAAGTGTCTCCACGATCACCGAGGCAATAACAGTGCCCGCGAGAATCACGGGAGCCCGTTTCGGGTCAAGACTGGGAATGGCTGCCGTATCTCTGATGGTCAACGGTTTTAGCCTCTCTGCCACCTGATTGAGAAGCTTATTGGTGAGAACGAACCCGTGGACCCGAGTCCGGTCGTAGCTTGGAAGGTCCTGGGCAATCGCCGCGATGCTGGTCCAGGTACCCGCAACGCCTATGTGATTTGTGATCTCACCGTGATCGATCTCGGAGAAATGAGCGACGACATCTTCAACGGCGAGGGAAATCTGTTCCGGGTCCGGCGGCCGGTCTGTCAGCCGTCGCTCGGTAAGACGTACGGAGCCAATATCCACGGATTTGGCCGTGTCCACAGTCACGAATTCGGTACTGCCACCGCCGATATCGGAGACGACAACACCTGCTGTTTCCTGACCCTGAGTTGCACCGGCAAAGGCATATCGAGCCTCCGCGTCGCCGCTGATCACGCGGGGCCTAACACCGAGAGCACGTTCTGCCCTATCCAAGAACCCCTGGCTGTTGGTCGCATCACGAGATGCCGACGTGGCGATGGCAACTCGGTGCTCGACACCCAAATCGTTCATGATTGCCTCATAGCGTTCAAAGACTCCGATAGTCCTCGATATCGCTTCGGCAGACAGGACACCGCTGATGTCGACGCCGGAGCCGAGACCCGTGACCTCCACCCAACGTCCGTCTTCGTTGACACCATCGGTGATGAGAAGACGCATCGAGTTGGTACCGATGTCGACAACGCCGACCTTCGGTCGATCAACCTTCACGGAAGGTTGACCCAATTCGGATTCATGTCACCGTTGATCACACAGACCTCTTCGCAGTTGAGCGGCTCGACCCAGTCGGCAACGAGTTCCCCCACCGGGTTTGCGCCACCGGCCCTGGTGTGTGCGTAGTGAGCATGAAGGCACTTGACCCCGACCCGGGTCCCACCCACACCGCCTGACGGTCGTGGCCCCGCAATATCACCTACCAGGTCATCGCGCTCGTTTTCATAGGACCGATGCGCTGCTTCTAGAGCTTTGCCGAAGTCTTTGTCGGATTCGGCCTTGGCCTCCATTCGCTTCACACCGCCCGCCCCCTCGAGACGTCCGATTCGCGTCGATGCCAGGGGACAACTCAGCCAGTAGAGAGTCGGGAAGGGTGTTCCGTCATCGAGAATCGCGGGAACTCGAATCACCACCGGCAGGCCGAGATGACACCGGGAAACCACATCGGATTCGGCCCGAAGAGGCCGGCCTATCTGAGCTTCGATGACCTGACGGTCATCAGGTTTGGTCACATCACGACTTTATGTCAGCACCGGTGAGGAAATCCCAGACTTGGTCGACCCAGGTCTGGCGCTCAGGCAGCTCACTCAATGCAGGAGGCGCAACGGGAGCCCTCTCTCCCTCAGGTGGATCGAGCACGATATATGCGATCTCGCCCGGCCGAACATACCCAAGCTTCTCCCTGGCCAGTTTCTCGATCTCCGCGTCTGTTCCCAACGCGGCGACATCTGCCTGAAGACGTGCGTTGTCCGTTTCCAATTCGACGAGTTGAGACCGAGCTGAGTTCACCTGACGCTGCGAATCCAGGATCTGGCGAGTCGGCACAACCTGAGTCAGGAAGGCGGCGCCCATCAAGAGGAACAGGAGCGTGGTGATGGCTGCACCAGGGCGGCGCAGAAGCGTCACGGTGATCTCCGAAAGGTGTCCCAGCCGGCGAAACGCGCCTCGCTGCCCATCATTTCCTCTATCCGAAGCAGCTGGTTGTACTTGGCGGTGCGCTCACCCCGCGCCGGAGCGCCGCTCTTGATCTGACCGGCATTGGTGGCCACCGCCAGGTGGGAAATGAAGGTGTCTTCGGTCTCGCCGCTGCGGTGACTGATCATTCGGCCAAACCCCGCTCGTTCGGCAGTTTCCATGGCGTGGAGGGTCTCAGACACGGAACCGATCTGATTCACTTTGATGAGAATGGCGTTGGCGGCTCGCTCGGCGATACCACGTCGGAGAATGCTTTCGTTGGTGACGAAGAGATCGTCGCCGACAAGTTGCACCCGACCGCCGAGCTTCTTGGTCAACTCCTTCCAACCATCCCAATCGTCTTCGGCCATACCGTCCTCGATCGAAACCAGCGGATACTTCTCGACGAGAGCTGCCAGATAGTCGACCATCTCGCCGGTACCAAGATCTCGACCTTCCACCTCGTAGTGACCCTCTCGGTAGAATTCGGTTGCTGCCACATCGAGCGCAAGCGCTATCTCTGTGCCCACCTCATATCCAGCCTCTTCGATCCCCTCAACAAGCAGATCGAGGGCGGCATCGCTGGTTGCGAGATCGGGTGCAAAGCCACCCTCGTCACCAACATTTGTAGCTAGGCCACGTCCGGCCATCACTCGTTTCATGGCGTGGTAAACCTCGACGCCGGCCCTGAGGGATTCCGTAAACGACCCGAGCCCGCCGGGCACCAGCATGAACTCTTGAATGTCGACCGAATTGGCTGCGTGGGCACCACCGTTGAGCACATTGAGACAGGGGACCGGGAGGACACGGGCAGAGGGTCCGCCCAAGTACCGAAAGAGTGGCAGATCGACACTTGCCGCCGCAGCGCGGGCCACAGCAAGCGACACGGCGAGGATGGAGTTGGCACCCAGATTTGCCTTGTCGGGTGTGGCGTCGAGATCTGCCATCGCCAAATCGATCTGCTCTTGCCGGGTTGCGTCGCGGCCAAGTAGGGCCGGTCCGATGGTTTCGTTGACGTGAGCCACCGCTTTCTCGACACCCTTGCCCATCCAACGCTCGCCGCCATCGCGAAGTTCGACGGCCTCGTTGGTCCCGGTCGATGCGCCCGAGGGCACGATGGCGCGGCCAAATCCCGATTGAGTAGAGACTTCGGCCTCGACAGTCGGGTTACCCCGGGAGTCGAGCACCTGACGGGCATGCACCCGCTCGATAGTAGAGCTGCTCATTGAACTTTCTGACGGCTGCTAGCGG
>CAXMPK010000118.1:0-47544 GCA_964195405.1 uncultured Acidimicrobiia bacterium | reverse complement strand
CAACTACCGGAACGAACGGTACAACGATGGTTCGGGAACTTTCCGGGTGTGGGATAACATTTCTCGGACATGTCTGAGACGACTTTTGGGCGAACGATCCGCTCCCAACGAACCAAACTTGGTCTTAGCCAAACGAGAGTTGGTGAATTGGTCGGGCGTTCCCCGTCCAGCGTTCGTTCCTGGGAACGCGATAAGAGTCGCCCAAACGATCCTGGCGTTATCACGGCTCTTTCAGCTGTTTTGGGTATCGACGAAAGTGTCTTGTTTGAGAGGGCCGGTCTAGAGCTGCCTGTGGTTGAGGACAGCCCAACCGTGGAGCAGGCTCTCGCCACTCTCAATCCCGAGGCAGTGGTCGAAGATAGTGAGCCCGCGGACCTCGAGAATGAGCGCTCAGATATCGACGACGAACCGGTTCCACAGCCTCCGCTGGACACATCGGCACCCGCACCCGCGTATGTGGCGCCAGCCGAGCCGTATGTGATCACCACCGCCATCCCGCCGCCGCATGAGCCCTCGTATATGGAGGATCGGACGCAACGTCAGCTCTACCGGGTACGGAATCTCGCCACCATCGTGATTCTCGTTTCTCTGGGGATTGCGTTCCTATGGGCCCTCACCCAGAGTTTTGATGCCTTCGTTACATGGTGGGATGAGTTTTTTGGGAGCTTGAGGCTCTAGCTGCGCCCGACAATGACGGTTACAATGACCTGATCAGGGAGTTCCGACACGCTGACGTTGTAGGACCTCTCACCATCGAGGACGGTCACTGAGAAACTGGGCGGCTGACTTGTTTCGAATGTGCCTGCCACCTCGTCGCCGGCGTCTTGACTCCAGTCTTCAAAGAAACTCTTGATGTCCTCAAAGCTCGAGCTGTCGTAGTAGATCTGGACACTCGACTCTTCGCCTTGTTCGAAAACCGCAACCACCTCACCGCCGGCTGGAAGCGGTATCGGGAAGTCATCGGGAACTTCGCCGCCACCGATCGCGACGGAGCCGCCCTCCTCTCCGTCTTCGCCTTCAATTTCGATCTTGATCTCTCCGGTGCTCTCATCGATCTCTACGTTCTCGATGCCCTCTTGGCCTTCGAGTATCTGCTCGGCGATCAGCTCGGAGGGACTACACGCGGTGGTCAGGATTGCCAAAAAGACGATTGAAGTTGCGGCGCGTTTCATCCTCTCAACCCTACTCAAAGGGCGAAGACGAGAAATCCGCCCCGCGAACGACGGAGTTGTGGCAGACTTTCATCACCAGAGAAAGGAGGTGGTCCGAAGTTGCATGAATGTTTTAGGACTCTGGAGGTGGTCGGGCGCTGAGTAGCGCGACTACCGGAAGCGCTGCTCGTCGCGTCTCATAGAGGCGTAGACAGGGTGGCGACTTCAAACCCGGACCACCCGGCTTTGGCTACTGCGGACCTCGTCCACCTGCGGCGCATTGCGGAAAACGCCATTGTCGATGTTTGAGGGACTCCCGTCCGTTGGGCGGGAGTTTCTCTATATGTCGAAACCCTGTTTGGTCATCCAGTCGTCGTTGAACGTTTTGGACAGATATCCACGACCCGAGTCGGGCACGATGACCACCACAAGCCGATTCGGATCCGTGACCGCAACCTGAAGCGCAGCCTCGATGGCCATCCCGCCAGAGCCACCTGTGAGAACACCCTCCTCGCGGGCGCAGCGGCGAGCCATCGCGAACGAGTCGGCGTCTGTGATTTCGATAAATCGATCGATGAGATCGAGGTCCACTGTGTCTGGGTAGAAGTCCTCGCCGACACCTTCGACGTAGTACTGGTGCAGGTCGCCGCTAGGTCCCTTCGTGAAGATCGAGCCTTCTGGGTCTGCCCCCACGATCTGGACGGATGGCTTCTTTTCCTTGAGATAGCGACCGCTCCCGGAGATAGTTCCCCCCGTTCCAACACCGGCGACGAGCACATCGACCGCCCCGTCGGTCTGACGCCAGATCTCTGGCCCTGTGGTCTCAAAGTGAGCCCGTGGATTGGCCATGTTGTAGTACTGATCGGGCAGAAATGAACCCTCGATCTCCTCAGCCAACCGTCTCGCCACTCCGTAATAGGAGTCAGGACTGTCCGGTCCGAGTTCGGTTGGGGTCTCGATCACCTCAACTCCATAGGCTCTGAGCAAGTCCTGTTTTTCCTTGGATACCTTGGCTGGAACGGTGCAGATGACCCGGTACCCGCGGACGGCGCCGACCAGCGCCAGACCAACACCGGTGTTGCCCGAAGTCGGCTCGATGATTGTGCCACCAGGTCTGAGGGAGCCATCCTGTTCGGCTTGGTCGATCATCGACACAGCGATCCGATCCTTGATCGAGCCACCTGGATTCATGAACTCGAGTTTGGCCACCAGGTTCCCGGGCGGATGGAGTCGGGTGAGGCGAACCAGCGGAGTGTTGCCGATAGTGGCAAGGACATCGTCAAAGACTTCCATTTCGATGCGGAGGCTAGGGCGTCTTGTCTGCTCTGGACTCGGACAGCATCACGATCATGACGATGAGAGCGGCTGCCAGGGTGAGGACGCCGGCGAACCAGTAGGCACCCGAGGTGTCCGCAATAATCACAGCCTGACCAGCTATTGACATTGTCCGATCTTGGCACATCGGATTCAATGGAGGCGCGTCACTACTAATCCCAGAGTTTCCTATCCTTTCCCGGTGTCTCGACTGGCTCGCTACGCATGGTTCGTCCTCTTCTTCAATGTCGGTGTCATCCTGGCTGGAGCTCTCGTGCGCGCCACCGGGAGCGGAGCCGGTTGCGGTCAGTCCTGGCCGACATGTCAGGGTGAGGTGGTTCCTTCGCTAGAAGGGGCGACGGCGGTCGAATTCACCCATCGGGCGGTGAGTGGGTTTGCCCTGATCCTGGTTGTCGTTCTTGTCGTGTGGGTGTGGAGGTCTCTCAACAAAGGCCAGCCGGCGCGACTGGGCGCATTGTTGGCGCTGGTGGCCATTATCGGCGAGGCCTTGATCGGCGCAGTGATCGTTTTAGCCGAATGGGTAGCTGATGACGCGTCGGTGGCAAGGGCAGTGGCAGTGCCGCTCCATTTGGTAAATACTCTCTTCTTGCTTGCCGCTCTCGCCCTCACTGCCTTCTGGCTGAGCGGTGGCAATCGTCTCGATCTCTCATCAAAGCCGACCGTGACCCGGGCTGTCATCGTCGGTGGCGTCGCCTTGATCCTGATTGCCGCTTCAGGAGCGGTGACTGCCCTCGCAGACACGTTGTTCCCAGGTGAGGGGGTTGATGCTGACTTCTCGGCCGGCGCCCACTTCCTCACTCGACTTCGGGTCATCCACCCGATGCTGGCTGTCGGCACTGCGATTCTCGGATGGTGGTTTTCGGGAAAGGGATCTTTGCCCCGGACTCGATCTGGCCGCGCATTGCCGATTCTCGTTGGACTGATGTTGGTGACCGGCGCCGTGAATGTGCTGCTCGGCGTCCCCGTCTGGATGCAGCTGATTCACCTGGCTCTGGCTGACGCCTTGTGGATTGCCTACGTGCTCACCTCAGCTCATTCGCTTCAGCCCACACCAACGCCAATCAGTGCTTGATCGCATCCTCGCTGTTGTCGCCCAGTAGGTAGCGGGGGCCGGTTCCCAGAGTCGACGCGGCGTCACCCGGGTTGAAGATCGCGCAAGACTTCAACGAGAGACAACCACATCCGATGCAGTCTGTGAGTTCGTCCCGCAAAGCCATCATCTCCTCAATTTGGGTATCGAGCCGTTTGCGCCACGATCGGGAAAGTTTCTGCCAGTCGGACTTTGAGGGAGTCTTGTCGTGGGGGAGGGTCGAAAGCGCCTCGCCGAGCTCCGCCAGTGAGATACCGATCTCCTGTCCGGCGCGGATCAACGCCACTCGACGAAGTGTTGCTCGTGGGTACCTGCGTTGGTTCCCTTCTGTTCGTTCTGACTCGATGAGCTCCTTGGTTTCATAGAACCGGAGCGCCGATGTGGCCACACCCGATCGCGATGCCACTTCTCCAATTGTCAGCCAATCCATGGTTCCACATTGTACCCCCTTGACTTCAAGTGGACTTGAAGTTGTAGGTTGTGTGTATGACGACACCAGCAGGCGACTGGATTCCCGCTGTCGGTACTGATGACCTTCCGGTCGGTGGTCGCAAATTGTTCCGCCACTACGACAAGCGGATAGCCCTATTTCGAACCGAACAAACCATCTACGCAATCGATAATCGTTGCCCTCACCAGGGGTATGCCCTGCTTCAGGGCGACGTGAAGAGTGAACAACTCACCTGTGCCTGGCACAACTGGAAGTTCGAGCTTGATGAGGGTGGCTTCTGCAGCTTTGGGGGCGAATCCGTGCGCTCGTACCCTGTGGACGTCAGGGGTGGGCAGGTATTTGTGGACGTGACTGACCCGGCAGCCGAAGTAGTGGCCCCCCAATTGTTCCAGAGTCTTATCGAGGCGATCGGCGATGTTGACGTTGGCCGTATGGCTCGCGACACGATGCGTCTCCGCCAACTCGGCACCCCACTGGCCGAAGTCGTGAAGGAAGGAGTCAACTACGGCGCTCCCCGGATGGAATACGGGTGGAATCACTCCCTGGCGACCCTCACCGATTGTTTGAACCTCGCTTCCCTCTTCGAGGGCGAGCTTCAGGCTTTGCCTGTTGTCCAGGGAATGTCGGTGATCTCCCAGACCGAGGTGCGTCGTCCATTCCGACCCCGACCGGAGCCGATTGATCCAGTGGCGACCTATGGCAGCCTCGAAGACGCTCTGGCGGCGTACCCGCTGCTTGTGGATGACGAACAGCACGACTCGGCCGAAGCATTGATGCGGGGGCTGATAGCGTCCGATGTCGCTCCCAGCCGTATCCGTCATGCCCTTTTATCCGCGATAACCGACCATTTTCTCGGTTATGGCCATCCGATGATCTACGCCCAAAAGTCTTTTGAGATGTTGGACACCATCGGTTTCGAACATGCCGACACCGTTCTTGGGCCGCTGGTGCCAAACATGATCTACTCGACCCGGTACGACCGGCTCCCGTATATGAAGAAGTACCTCAAGGCTTGGGACTCGGCGGCGCCTAACCTCGAGACTCTATTGGCACGACAGAACGGAGTGTCATTCGACGATGCCATCTTTCGCCGGTCCTTGCTCGATGAGGACGATCGGAGTGCATTCGCGGCTCTGAACGGGGCGCTTGAAGCGGGCGTGTCCGTGACCAAGATTCTTGACGCAACCTCGCTAGCCGCTGCTGAGAGGTTCCGACGTTTTGACATAGATCTCGATGCTGATGACACCAACGAATGGGGATGGTTAGACGTGACCCACAACATGACCTATCTGAACGCCTTGCGGTGGGCGTGGTCGGTCGATCCGACGCCTGAGGTGTTGCGTGGTGTTTATCACGCCGTCTGGTTTGTGAACTTCACCCGTCGATTCGATCAACGCGATGGATCCGATCCCGTGGTGCCATTCGTCACGACCGACCCCGCTTCGGTCTTGGATTCGATCCGCAACAAGGATCCCGAAGGGGTGCAGGCGCAGATCGCAGGATTCGAGGGGCCCGTAAAAGATCTCCACGGGGCACTGGCTCAGGGAGCGACGGAGGACAACTCGATCGCCCCGATCATGATCGCCCATGCCGTAAAGACGGCGCGGGCATCGTTAGTCGAGTCCGAGGTGCTTGGCACACGGGAACCGATGATCGCCGCTGGACGATTTCTGGCTTCGCCCAAACGTGAGCGGTTTGTCTTCAACGCCACTCTGGAAGCCATTGATTTCACCAAAGGAAGGTTACGCGGCGAGGGCAACTGAGTCAGGGAAGGCCCGGGTCCTCTTTAGATTAGCTAGCCCATCGCTTGATCTCGGCCTCGAGATCGAGTGCCATCACAACGGCTCTCTCCTCGTATTCGCCCCACGCCTCCCGGGGAAGCAGCCACATGATTTCGAATTCATTGCCGTCTGGGTCGGCGCCATAGATGGAGATGGTGGCTCCATGATGAGACTGACCGGTGAGATTTCCCGAGTCGGTCAGAGCGTCACGGATGTCTGCCAGGTCGGTGATGTTGTCAACCTCCCATGCCAGGTGATAGAGACCGACCGATCCCCGGGGCGGTTTGACGCTTGGTGTCTGAAATAGACCGAGGTCATGATGGTTTTCCGACTCTGGTGCTCGGAGAAAGGCGGCACCCATTTGGGTTTCCTCCGACGCCACGGTGAATCCGAGGATCTCGGTGTAAAAAATTCGGGCCCGGTCCAGATCCGAAACGAAGAGGACAGCGTGATTCAGCGATAGTGATGGCATGAGCTTGTGAACATCTACGGGAGTTGTTGGATTCCGACCAAGAGCTCATCCGCTTCAAAGATCGACACCACGTTTGTGATGTCAGCCGAGGAGCTCGGCCAACGCTCCGGCATCATCAGTGGGTAGGTCGCAGACGAAACCCTCACAGACATATGCCAACGTCTGGCCCGCTTGGAGCCGGTCGTTCAAGAGCGGAACGACCCCGGCGGAGTCCTCCAATGACCCAGCCAGAGCAACATGTGGCCGGAATCTTGCCCAAAAGACCTCCGCCAGCTGTTCCCACTCCTCACCCACAATCGCCAATTCTTTGGTGCGCGTCAGCGTATGACTCACCGCCAGGTGGTGGGCAACCATCGATGGGTATTTCTCCATGAGCGCGCCAACCGACTCCAAGGCTCCCTCCGCTGCTGTCCGGCGGGCGGTGTCACCGGTATAGAGAGCGGAAAGGAGCAGGGCTTCCGCTGCCAACGCATTGCCCGATGGCAACGGGTTATCGCTGGCATCGGTGGGGCGTTTGATCAAGGCGGCCGAATCGTCTGCCGTGCTGAAATAGCCACCGTCTGGATTGGTGAAACGCTCGAGCATGTTCACCAGTCCGTCGGCCGTCTCGTACCATTCGATCTCGCCGGTGGCTGCGTATAGGGCGAAAAGCCCAACGGCCATCGCGGCATGGTCATCGAGAAATCCAGGAACCGAGGTTTGGTCCTCCCGCCAGGACCGCATCAGACGACCATCGACGATCAGACTGTCAGCTACAAACCGAGCTGCGTCCCGGGCAGCCTCGAGGTATTCATTCGAGTGGAGGGCGGCGCCCGCTTCAGCAAATGCCCGTATCGCCAGCCCGTTCCATGATGAGATCACCTTGTCGTCCAAACCGGGTCGAATCCGACCTGATCTGGCTTCGAGCAATACTTGCCTGGCTTCGTCGAGGTTGTCCGGCGCTTCCTCAAGCACGATATTGAGGATGTTTGTGCCCTCGAAGTTGCCGGCTTCGGTTACCCCATAGAAGGCGAGAAACGAATTGGCCTCGGCACCGAGTAGCTCACGTATCTGGGCAGCGGACCAGACGTAGAACTTCCCTTCGACACCCTCCGAGTCGGCGTCCTCCGAGCTGTAGAAACCTCCGAGCGGGTGGCGAAGGTCGCGGAGCAGGTAGTCGAGTGTTGAACGGCACACCTCAACGAAGTCGGCCCGGCCCAACTCGACACCCGCCCACAGGTACAGCCTCGCCAACTGGGCGTTGTCGTAGAGCATCTTTTCGAAGTGAGGGACCAGCCATTGACTGTCGACTGAATAGCGGGCAAAACCCCCGCCGATCTGATCGTGAATGCCTCCTGCCGCCATCTGGTCAAGTGTGTGTTCAACCATGTGAGACGCCCGGTCTGCCCACCCCTCCTCGTGGACCCTCAGCAAGAATTCGAGAACCGGTTGTTGGGGGAACTTGGGTGCCGCGCCGAAGCCACCGTTCACGGGATCGAACTGGGATGCGAGTGCGGAATAGGCGTTCCGCAGGGTTTGAGCGTTGGCCAGGGCTCCTGTGGGAGTGGTTTGCGAGATGGCTTCGACGAGACGTTCGGCCTGCTCGACGATGTCGTCTCTCTTGGTTGCCCAGGCTGTCGATATAGCCGTGATGACCTCGCCGAAACTGGCCATGCCATGTCGTGGTTCGTTTGGGAAGTAGGTGCCGGCAAAGAAGGGTCGTTCGTCGGGATCGAGCCATACCGTCATTGGCCATCCACCATGTCCCGACATTGCCTGGACAGCTTCCATGTATATCGCATCGACGTCTGGTCGTTCCTCGCGGTCGACCTTGACGTTGACGAAGAGACGGTTCATCTCAGCGGCTGTCTCCGGATCTTCGAACGACTCATGGGCCATCACGTGACACCAGTGACATGCCGCGTAGCCAACGCTCAGCAGGACCGGGACATCGCGCTCGCGGGCCTCGGCAAAGGCCTCGTCACCCCATTCGTGCCAGTCGACCGGGTTGTCCTTGTGCTGGAGTAGATAGGGCGAGGTGGCGCTGGCGAGACGGTTGGGCATGACCCCCGAAAGTTACTCGTCTTGTCATGTTGTCTATGTTGGACCGGGCAGAGAGGAGTCTGATGACAGACCGAGACATGCTGGCGATGACCATGTCGGCAGAGCAGAGATTTCTGGACAACTGGGTTGCGGGCCCCACCCTCGAGGGTGAACCGGTGCGGCGTGGTCAGTTGGCGCCGGACCTCGAACTCACCGCCGAAGACGGTTCGAGAGTCATGCTCAGCGACCATTGGTCAGAGCGTCCTGCATTGGTGATGCTCTGGCGTCATCTGGGCTGTGGTTGTGGAATTGAGCGAATTGCAAGACTCAAGACTGAGGCCGCCGATTACGAGGGGGCCGGTCTCGATGTTGTGGTCGTAGCCCCGGGTGAAGTCGAGCGAGTGCTGGCGTACAAAGAGCGGCACGATTTGCCGGTCTCGATCCTGGCCGATCCCGACTACACAACACACAAGGCATTTGGTCTCTCCCACTGGTCGAAAGAACAGCTCCTCTACGACGCTCCCGAGGAGCTGTGCACGCTCACCAGGGAGGTTGGCGAGGAATTCCAGGCAGGGCGAAGAGATGGCGTCTACAACCTTGTCGACGACCCTTGGATGCAGTCGGCTGAGTTTGTGGTCGATACCGACGGCATGGTCCGTGTCGCTTATCTCTACAACTACTGCGAGGACTACCCGGACCAGCGAATCTTCACGACGGCAGCGCGATTGGCCGGCTAATTGAAGACGCTTCTATTGATGCGTCACGCCAAGTCTGATTGGGCCGCCGATTATGCCGCTGATCACGAACGTCCGCTGAACGACCGAGGCGTCAGGTCGGCCCGTCTGATGGGTCGGCTGGTTGCCGGTCTTGACCTGACACCGGATCATGTGATCTCTTCGACAGCAGTTCGGGCCCGCACCACCGCTGCGTTGGCCTCCGACTCCGGGAGATGGGAGACCCGAATTGCTCTCGAGAGCGGGTTCTACGGGAGCGGCCCCGAGGCCGTACTCGAGATTTCGGCGGGTGCCCCTGACGTGGAGCGGTTGATGTTGGTTGGCCACCAGCCGACATGGGGGATGTTGGTGAACCGGCTCACCGGTGCAGTCGCGGACTTGAAAACTGCCTCGATAGCGGCGATCGAGTTCACGGTCGATGATTGGACTGACTTGGCAACAGCTCAGGGCGTGTTGACTTCGCTTCAGCACCCCCGGCCATACTTTGGTACCCAATGGGACCTCGGCTGAAGCTTGTGCCAAGATCGGGGTCATGACCTGGAAACTCGACTGCGGTTCATACACCCTGTTTGTCATCGAAGACGGTTACTACTGGCGTGACCCTTCCGGATACCACGAGAACGCCACGGAGACCGATTGGCGATTTCATCCCCGCAATGACGACGGTCAGGTCAGGATGAACTTTGGCTGCTACCTGATCACAAACGGGGATCAGACAATGATGATCGACGCCGGCATCGGCGACAACCCTGGGGGACCTCCCGGGATGACGTCCGGCCTGATGCCTGAGGCGGTAGACGCTCTCGGGATTGCTCGTGAGTCCGTCCAAACGGTCCTCTACACCCATATGCACTACGACCATATCGGTGGAAGTCAACGCGACGGCGACGTTGTATTTCCCAATGCCCGTCATGTCTTTCACACCAAAGAGTGGGCGTTCTGGAAATCGGCTGAGGGTGATCCAGCCGCGGCGGCGCGGAAGATCATCCAGCCACTACTGGATCGAGACATGGTGGACTTCATCGGGAAGGACACGGATGTCCTTCCCGGGGTCACTGCCGTCGAATCTTTTGGGCACACCCCGGGACATCTGACGGTGAGTCTCATCTCTGATGGAACCCGGACGCTGATCGGGGGAGATGTGAGCAATCACCCATTCCAGGTGGAACATCCCCACTGGAGCCTGCCGGTTGACAACGATCAGGTGTTGGCGGGGAGAACCAGGGATCGCGTTTTCAGCGAATTGAAGGATTCCGGTACCGACTTTGTCGCCGGGCACTACCCGATGCCGGGTGTTGGCAAGATCGTCACCGACGACGGTGTCCGGGTTTATCAGCCGGGGTCGGCTGACAAGATCAGCTAACGCGGCTTTCCATCACGACCGGTTGACACCCTGACACCTCATCTAAGCTCGACAATGATGACCGAAAGCCCCAGAATCATCCGTCGGATACCGCTGAAGATCGCCGGCGTGATCGGTTTCCTCAGCGCTGCCCTCTACCTTGCCGTTATTGTCGGAGTGGAAGATCGGTCCGGATTTCCTCAGGCGTACCTGTGGTTGGCAATCATGACATTCGCGGGTGTCCTTGCCTGGTTTGCGGATAGGGTCGAAGGCAGGGAGCGTCGGATGGCATTGGGAGCCGCCGTGCTCTTCTTCTTTCTTGCGATGTTTTCGTCACCCATATTTGTTGTCGTCTACTTGACAGCCACCTTCCTCGCCGCCTTCGGTTGGCTTGGCGTCAAGACCCCGGACCTCGGAGCGACAGTTGGATCTTGAGGGTTCTTGGATGGTTGAGAACCTGGCGGTTGGAGGCGAGTTGGTGCCGCCGCTCGAGGGTGGGCGACCCCTCACCCTGGAGATCGAGAAGGGTCGGGTGTCCGGGTGCGCCGGAATCAATCGCTTCATGGGGACGATTGGGGACGACAATCCATTTCCAATGCTGGTGACGACGACGATGGCCGGGCCTGACGAGTTGATGGCTCAGGAGCGCATCATCCTGGCCCATTTCGAGTCTGTCGATTCCTTCGAGCCGTCTGATTCTGAGATGCTTCTGCTGTCCCAGGAGCAGGTGGTATTGACTTTGAAGCCTGTGGGAACCGGCGACACTTCAGCGACGTCTTAGATCTGTGGAAAAGAGGGGGGTTCACAAACCTCCCAAACTGCGTATATTTGACTGTTCGGGGTTCCCCACCCCTCGTTCTAATTGCCCCTTGCGGAGGATTTTGTAGATATGGCCGTCCCTCAGACGAGTAAAAGTAAAACCGAGAAGCCCCGTCGCGTTCGCCTTCATTCGAAGCTGACCGACGAGCGCGGACGTCTCACAACCGACCTTGTTTCCCAGTACCTCACCGCGATAGGCGAGTACGACCTGCTCAACGCCGAGAAAGAGGTCGAGCTCGCCCAGAAGATCGAGGCTGGTGAAGAGGCCGCCGAGAAGCTCGAGGAGGGCAACTATTCCGGAAAGCGCGAAGAGATGGAGCTTCGGCGCCACGCCCGACGCGGTGTCCAGGCCAAAGACGACTTTCTGACCGCCAACCTCCGGCTGGTCGTCGCCAACGCCCGTCGTTATGCCAACACATCAGGCATCGACTTTCTCGATCTGATTCAGGAGGGAAACCTCGGTCTCATTCGCGCCGTCGAGAAGTTCGATTGGAGAAAGGGCTTCAAATTCTCCACTTATGCCACTTGGTGGATTCGCCAGGCCATCACACGTGCGATCGCAGACAAGTCGCGAACTGTCAGAATCCCGGTCCACCTCCATGACACTCTGGCTGCAGTTCGCGCAGCCCAGGCCTCTCTCAAGGCTGAGCTCGGGCGCGACCCCCGTCCAGACGAGATCGCAGAAGAGGCTGGTGTAACCACCGACAAAGTCGAGCTTGCGCTCAGTGTCGCAGACACCGTCTCACTCGAGCAGCCCATTGGTGAGGACGGTGCCCAGCTTGGTGACTTCATCGAGGATGAAGACGCCGCCGACCCGGTCCAGATGACCGAAGAGATGGATGTCGCCAACTCTTTACGGGTCTCCATCGAGCGTCTTCCAGAGCGTGAGGGTCGAATTCTCGCACTTCGTTATGGCTTCTACGACGGTGTGCCTCGCACACTTGAAGAGATCGGCGACGAATTCAATCTGACGAGGGAGCGAATTCGTCAGCTCGAGAAGCTCGCTCTGTGCAGACTCCGTCATCCCTCTTTCGGTATCCGCGAAGCTGATCTCGTCTGAGCAATAGATCGACATTCGCAAAAAGACCCGCTCCACCGGCGGGTCTTTTTGATTTGCCGCCCCAAGGGCGCCGTCTGTGAAGCTTGGTGAGCTGGTTGGGGAAGCGCCCTACCTCTGTGGGCCTGACACTTCGGTTACTGAGGCCGCTTCTGCAATGGAGGATTCCGATATCGGCTCTTTGGCCGTGGTGGAAGGCATGACGCTGCTTGGCCTGATCACCGAACGCGATATCCGTCGGGCCGTTGCCAACGGAGTGCATCTCGACGCGACCCATGTCTCCGAGATCATGAGTCGAGATCCGGACACCTTCGATCCCGACCTCGATGTTTGGGATGCTGCCGCATGGATCGCTGAGTCCGCATACAGCCATATGCCTGTTGTAGGTGACGACGGTTCGCTCTTGGGTGTGGTCTCTATCCACCACCTGCTCAAGTCGTTGGTGGACACTGTCTAGCTCGACGACTTGACCAACCGCATTAATCCGCAGACGTCCTAGCCGACCGGCACCCAGACCAGTTTCGTCTCGGCCACCCTGATGTCGGTTTTCTCAAGGCCGATCTCGACCGTTTCGATCGAGTCAGCAATGCCGTCGTGCTCATCCGCGATCTGTGTGCGCCCTATGCACATCTCGCCAGGTTTGATGTCCATGGTGGGGGAAGGTACCAATTGTCGAGGGCTGTAACCCGAAATGACCTTGACAGAGAAAAATTGATGCCCCTACGTTGACCTGCCCAAATGTCTGAACAGACCATGACTCCATGGACCGTGGTGCGCGACGGATCCCGCCTGATCGGGCGTTTCGTGCGGATGCACCCAGCAGCCTTTGCCATCGCAGTATTTGGTGCGGCTTTATTCGCTGCCGCCATCATTGCCTCGTCTCTCGTGATCGGGTGGGTTACCGACAGCGTGATCATCCCGATCCTCGACGAGGGCAACGATCCCGACCTGCTTGGCCTCGCTGCAGCAATCATTGTGTTAGTCGCAATCATCAAGGCTGTTGGGATCGTGATTCGGCGCACCTCCGCCGGGTGGCTCTCTTCAGCGGTCCGTCGCGATGTGCGAAATGAGCTTCTCGAACACCAGCTATCACTGAGGATGTCATGGTTCAATCGTCAGTCGATCGGCGATCTTCTGGCAGTGGCGGACTCTGATGTGCAGCAGGGAACCGGTGTCCTCGGTCCGCTTCCTTACGCGACCGGCGTCTCGCTGCTTCTGGTGGGCACTGTGATAATGATCGCCCTGATCGATCCCTGGCTCGCTGTCGGGGCAGTCGTCGGGCTGGTCGTTGTCATCGCCGTCGATGTCCATGGCAGCTGGATCACCTATCGGATGTGGGAACAGGTTCAGGTCATGCGTGGCAAAGTGTCCTCGGTCGCACACGAAGCATTCGACGGAGCCCTCACCGTGAAATCGCTCGGACGCGAGAGGTATGTCTCGGAGCGGTTCGGTTCTGCAAGCGACGAACTACGAGACCGGATCATCGAGGTCAACTCGACCTGGACCAAATACCAGGTGATTGTCCGAGCATTACCACAGATGCTGATCGTCCTTCTCCTGGTGGGTGGTGCCGCCCGAATCTCAGCCGGTGCAATGACGGCCGGCGAGATGGTGACAATCGCGTATCTGCTAGCCCTGCTTTCATTTCCGATACAGCTCATCGGATTTGTTCTCTGGGACCTTGCAGGCAGCCTTGCCGGTTGGAAGAGGGTGCAGGACGTCTTCGATGCCGACGAATTCATCGAATATGGCGAGAGAACGGCAAGTGACTCCTTCGGGGCGGCACCTGTCGCCGGTTCGGACATCGGGTTCAGATACGCTGATGAATCGGTTCTCGCCGGCCTCGATCTTGACCTAAAGGCCGGAACCACCCTGGCGGTGGTCGGGCCGACGGCTTCCGGGAAGTCGACTCTGGGGTTGTTGCTGGCCCGGTTGTGGGATCCGGGCTCTGGGGCGGTGCATCTCGAAGGTAGAGACCTTCGGGAGTTTGCCGTCTCCGAGTTGCCCAAGGAAGTTTCTTATGTGGCTCAGAATGCGTTTCTGTTTGACACCACGGTCCGCGGCAACATCACCCTGGAGGAGGAATTCTCCGATGAAGAGGTGGATACTGCTATTGGCCTAGCCGGCGCCGCTTCGTTCATCGCAGACCTCCCCGATGGTCTCGATACCGAGTTAGGAGAGCGTGGAACCACCCTTTCGGGTGGTCAGCGACAGCGTCTGGCACTTGCCCGCGCCCTCATTCGCAGGCCCAGGTTGATGATCCTTGACGACGCCACATCGGCCGTGGATCCGTCGGTCGAGGCCGAGATCCTAAAGGCGCTCCAGGGCGCCGCCTTACCGTCGACCATTGTCGTGGTGGCCTATCGACCGTCGTCGATACGTCTGGCGGATGAGGTCGTTTATGTCGACAACAAGCGCATTCTTGGGCACGGTTCCCACCAGGAGCTGCTGAAAACCGTGCCGGGCTATGCCCGTTTGATGAAGGCCTATGAGGAAGAGGCGCTCCGGCTTCGACGGGAGGCGTCATGACCGCTGACTACAGCACTGGCGCCCTCATCCGTAGGGCTCTCCAAGAGGCGCCGGTCTTCCAAGAAGGACTTCGTTTCACGCTGTTCCTGGCGATGGCGGGTCAGGCGATAACCGTTGTCACTCCGATCGTGATCCAACAAATCATCGACAAGGAGATCCTCGGGCCCGACGGCATCGACATGAGCAATGTCGTGGCCATGGCTGGAGTGGCGTTGGTTGCCCTGGTCATCGGCGTCGTGGTCGGGCGAATCTCCCTGTTGAGGCTGGTTCGGTCATCGTCGTCGGGTCTTTCCGACCTGCGCACCAAGACCTTTGACCACTTGCTGCGTCAGTCGGTGCTCCACGTACAGGCGGAGCGCAGAGGCAATCTCGTGTCCAGAGTCACCTCCGATATTTCGACACTTCAGGAATTCATGGAGTGGGGCGGTATCGGTCTCATCATCGCGTCGAGCCAAGTCGTTTTGGCGATGGGCGTCATGGTGTTTTACGAATGGCGGATCGCTCTGATCGCCCTCGGTGGCGTCGCGATCTATTTGTCGATGATGCGTTGGTTCCAGCGAATGCTGGCTACCAGATACGACGAGGTCCGCAAGGACGTTGGAGCTTCGCTGGGGGTACTGTCGGAATCGATTACGGCCATTCCCATTGTTCGCGCTTATGGAACCGAGGAGTCGACCAAAAGCAAGGTTGCCGTTGCTCTGGAGAGACGCTTCCGTAGCGAATTTCGTACTTTTCGCTTCGGAAACACCCTCTATTCGACGGCTGAGATCTTCTCGGGAGTGCTCACAGCCACTTTGGTGGTAGCCGGTGTGTTGATCGGTATCAATCAGGACATGTCTGCGGGGACTCTGATCGCGTTTCTGTTCCTGGCCAACCTGCTGATTGAGCCGTTGCAGGTTCTTGTTGAGACGCTCGAATTTGCCCAGTCAGCAGCCTCGGGTCTTCGCCGTGTCCTCGAGGTTCTCGACGGTGACGTTGAGATTGACGAACCAATCAACCCGGGGCTTTTGAGCCCAGGCGGTTTGAGCGCCCGTTTCAGAGACGTTCGATATTCGTATCCGGACGGTGAAGAAGTGTTGAGTGAGGTTTCGGTAGACATCGCTGTGGGGGCACGGGTGGCCGTTGTTGGTGAGACGGGTTCCGGCAAGACAACCTTTGCCAAGCTGTTGGTTCGTCTTCTCGATCCTGTCGGCGGTGAAATCCACATTGGTGGGCTTCCGGTATCGAGCATCCGACTGGCAGATCTTCGGTCGAGGGTGGCCTTTGTGCCTCAAGAAGGGTTTCTCTTCGATGACACCGTTGCCAACAACGTTCGCTACGGACGCCCCCAGGCCGACGATGCTGAGATTTGGACTGCCTTCCACGAGTTGGGGCTGGGAGAGTGGGTCCAGGGTCTCCGAGCGGGACTCGATACCAGGGTCGGTGAAAGAGGCGACAATCTGTCGGCCGGCGAGCGGCAACTGGTCGCCTTGGTGCGGTCCTGGATCGGTACCCCCGATCTGCTGGTGCTCGACGAAGCTACTTCAGCTGTAGATCCCGCACTGGATGTCGCCCTGAGACACGCCATTGACAAGCTGACCGAAGGTCGGACGTCGGTAACCATTGCTCACAGGCTTTCGACCGCTGAAGGTGCCGACGAGGTGCTGGTGTTCGACCGTGGGCGTCTGGTGCAGCGAGGTCATCATCGTGAACTGATCGGTGAGCACGGGGTCTACGCAGATCTCTACTCAGACTGGTCGGCGGGTACCAAAAGCGTCTGAGCACGCTCAGACTTTGGGTGGTGGGACGTAGCGGGCTGTTGTGAACCGGCCGCTCTCGACGCCTACCTCCCAGACACTCCCCTTCGAACAATGGAACCGTGAGTCGAGGGTGAGCCCAGCCCACATGAGCCGGTTGATCACCGCAGGGATGACGTCACCGTGCGAACACAACACGGCGTTGTAGCCGACCAGCGAATCGACCAGGTCATAGGCGGCGTCTATGTCAGGTTCCTCTGAGAGAGCATCGCTGACCTCGATTCTCGCTCCGATGAGTTTGCCCAGAGGTTCAACTGACTCCACACACCTGGTGTAGGGACTGGTCACGATTCTTTCGATCTCTCGACCCCTCAAACTCTCGGCTAGTGCCTTTGCCTGCTTACGCCCCTTCTTGGTTACCGGCCGTTTGGTGTCGTCCCCAGTCCACTTGTTTCTGTTCCCCGCCGCGGCGTGGCGGAGGAGGTGGATAGTTCCGGTCTGGGCCAGGCGCTTGTAGTCGGCGTTCTTGATCAGTTTCCTGTCGTTTTCGTAATCGAGGATCTCCACCGCCTTATTGCGGGTGACCCACTGGATTTTGTCGATCTCATCGTTCTTCTTGAAACCGGGACTGGAGGGCAGGGGTCGCATTGCAAACCAGTGGACTTCCTTGACGCCGTTGGTCATTCGGTGCCTCGTCGTTTCGAGTGGCGCGACGATGCGACACTCGTATCCGGTTTCTTCGAGGACCTCTCTGATCGCGGTTTCCTCGGGCGTCTCACCCTTATCGGCCTTTCCCTTCGGCAGGCCCCAGTCGTCATACGAGGGACGATGAGCAATAAGAATCTTGAGGTTTCCTTTGCCGGTACGGCGAAGGATCAAACCGCCAGCGGCCCGGACGACAGGAGTCACAAACTGGAGGCTAGAACGGTTCGGGCTTCGACGTGCCTGTCTGTTTGGCCGTCCACGCAAGAATGTTGGTGTTTGGGGAAACCATAGGTGTGGTTAGCTCGTCAGTGCCCGTGAGGTCAATGGTCACCGCTCCACACTCGACACAGACCTGGCGTCGAATTCCGGCGCCGACATTTTGCGCCCCGCCATACTCATGCCGGCCTTTCCGACAGTCGGAACGGCGATGTTTCTGAGCTTTGCCCTCGGGACGGATATGACTCATTCGGGCCGACCAGGCTAGATCGCGAATTTGAAATTTGTCGGATCTTGTTGGCTACAGCTGTGCGAGCAGCCAGTCCATCCCATTGGCGATGTCGGGCGCCAGATGGATGTCTGCAGGGACAGCGTCGATCTCTTTGGCGAGTGTTGTGGCGACCACATCCCATCCTGGGCCGACTGCACAGGTTGGAACTGGCAAACCTCCGTTGCGTCTCACGATGTGATTGATGTTCCAGGCGAAGAGGAGTTCGGTGGCAGTCCCAATCGAGCCGGGGAGTGCAAGAGCGCCGACTGCACGATCGATCATTTTTCCGATTCTGTCGGCCAGACTCTCGGCTTCAATGAGCTCGTCCACGAAGGGGTTGGCGCCGTGCCGACCGGGAAACAGGGGCGGTGCGGTAATGCCGATGACGTGGCCGCCTTCCTCACTCGCACCCTTGGAGACGGCTTCCATCGTGCCGCCGTACCCACCGGTTATCACAGCAAGCGACGAGCGGGCCAGACGCTGTCCAACATGCTCTGCCTCGATCCAGCTGGGGGAATCGCGTTCTGTTTGCGACGAACCAAACACGGCCACAGCCCTTGATCGGGTCAACCTGTTAACGCCTGCTCTATCCCGGCGATCACTCGATCGACATCGATCAGGGCATGGCTCTCGATCGCAAACTGTGGCCAGGGAACGTCGAATCCCGTTACACGGACTATGGGGCCTGTCAGCTCGTACATGGCTTTCTCAGCTACCACTGCGGCAACTTCTGCGGCAACGCCGGCAGAACCCTGTGGCTCCTGGACCAGGAGGAGCCTCCCGGTCTTCGCGACCGACTCGAGAACGGTTTCTCGGTCCCATGGGAAGAGAGTGCGGAGATCGATCACTTCGACAGAGTTATCAACCGCATTTGCCGCTTCGATCGCCACCGGGACCATTCCCCCGTATGTGATCAGAGTGAGTTCCGAACCCTCCTGACGGATGCGGGCCCGACCAATCGGCATTGTGTAGTGATCGGTCGGAACGTCCTCCCTGCCCGCCCGGTATAAGACCTTGGGCTCGAGGAAGATCACAGGATCATCACTCTCCAAGGCGGCGGCGAGGAGGCCCTTGGCGTCAGTTGGTGTCGAAGGACAAATCACCACCAGACCAGGCGCATGGACGAAATAGGCTTCTGGTGAGTCGCAATGGTGTTCGTGGGCTCCGATTCCGGCCCCATTGGGCATCCTTACCAACACCGGGACGGTCGAGTTGCCGCGGGTTCGATAGCGAAAGCGACCGAGATGGCTGACGATTTGGTCAAAGGCCGGATAGACGAAGCCCTCGAATTGGATCTCGGCGATGGGTCGTGCACCTGCAAGCGCCATGCCGATCGCTGAGCCGATGATGCCTGACTCGTTGAGAGGCGTGTCGATCACTCGCCCTTCGCCAAATTGCGTTTGCAGGCCCTCGGTTATCCGAAAGACGCCACCCGTCAATCCGACGTCTTCCCCCAAGACGATGGTCTCTGTGTCCCGTTCCATTGCTTGATGAAGAGCGGCGTTGATCGACTCGGCCATTGTCCAGTGTTTGGTTGGTCCCACGGGAATCTCATCGTGGCCTATCTGCCAGACCTCGTCGGAAGCGAAAGGAGTTTCGGTTTCGCCATGGGAGCGCTGCATGACGTGCAGTTGCTCCACGACATGTGATGGGATCCGGGCGAACCCGTGTCGGATCGCATCGTCCCGGTCCGGGAGCGGTTCGGATTCGATCGAAGTTATGGCGGCATCGACAGAGTCTCTTATCTCGGCGGCGACCTTCTCACCAACCCGCTCATCCCATTCACCACGTTTCTCGAGGAATCGGCGGAGACGCTCGATCGCGTCTTTCTCTTTCCAAGCCTCCACTTCTTCGCTGGACCGATACAGGGTCTGATCATCGGCGGTGGCGTGCCCTCCATACCGGTAGGTCATCGCTTCGATGAGGGTCGGCCCCCGACCTTCCCGGGCCCTGCTTAGAGCGAGTTTGGTGGCCAGATAGACGGCGATCGGGTCCATTCCGTCGACCCGGAGACCCTCAAACCCGTAAGCCTGGGCTTTCTGAGCGATCGTCTCCGATGCTGTCTGTCTCTCGTATGGAACCGAGATGGCGTAGAGATTGTTGGAGCAGATGAAAACGGTCGGGGTCTTCCAGACACCGGCGAAGTTCATACCCGAGTGAAAGTCGGCCTCCGAGGTGGCACCGTCACCAAAATACACTGTGGTAACTGTGTCTTCGCCACGGAGTTTGGTCACATACGAGTACCCGACGGCGTGTGGGAGTTGACTGGCGATTGGAACGGTGACGATCCCTGTTCGGTATTTGTCGAGGTCCCAACGGGAGTTCGGGAGCCCTTTCCAATATGCGAGAAGGGCCTCAAGGGGTAGTCCCCTTGTGATTTGGACACCGTGCTCCCGATAAGACGGAAAGACGAAATCGTTTGGCTCCATCGCCAGCGCCGAGCCGATCTGCACGGCCTCCTGCCCTTCGAGCATCGCGTAGGTGCCGATCCGTCCCTGACGCTGGAGGGAAAGCATGCGTCGGTCCAATTCCCGGGACAGCACCATGTTCCGGTACATCTCCTGATAGAGCTCAGGATTGAGCCCGGGGTCCTCGCCAACCAGCTCACCGTCGGCGCCGAGGATTCGCAACGTCTCGAATTGGCCCACGAACCGAGTCTGCCACACCTCGGACGACTCCGTTCTGGTTAAGTTCCGTCCATGCCTCGTTATCGGGAAGGGATCGCCGCTTTGAATCCCTATGAGGTTGGCCGGCCCATCGAAGAGGTGGCCCGCGAGCTCGGCCTCGATCCCAGTTCGATCATCAAGTTGACTGCCAATGAGAGCCCGGAGGGCCCATTTCCGGGTGTGGTTGAGGCAGCGACGTCGTCGCTCGCAAACTCGAACCGCTACCCGGATAACGACTGTTGGGATCTCGGCACCAAACTCGCTGTCGGGTTGGGTGTAAGTCGCGCCAACCTTCTCTTCGGTGGTGGCAGTGTCGCTCTGATATCAGACATCGTGAAAGCCGTGGGCGGGCCGGGAACCAACGTCGTTTATGGGTGGCCGAGTTTCGTCATGTACCGATTCGCAGCGATCTGGGCGGGTGCGGCCTACACGGAAGTTCCTCTCAATGATCGATTCGAGCTTGATCTCGAGGCCATGAGTGACGCCATCGATGAAGACACCCGGTGTGTGGTCGTCTGCAACCCGAACAATCCCACCGGCACGATCAAGCCTGCTGGCGAGATCGAGGATTTCATCGAAAGTCTTTCGGACGACGTCCTTGTCGTCGTGGACGAGGCCTATCACGAGTTCGTCCGGGACGCGAGATACCACTCTCAGGTTCTTGAAGCCGTGGAACGTGAGAATCTGGTGGTTCTTCGGACGTTTTCAAAGATCTACTCGTTGGCCGCGCACCGGGTGGGGTATGGGGTCGGTCACACCAGCACCATCAAAGAGCTGAGAAAGGCGCAACAGCCTCTCGCCGTGAACTCCGTGGCCCAGGTTTCGGCTCTGGCATCATTGGGTCAGGCAGACGAAGTGGAAAGACGTTCGGATGCCAACGCTGCGGCTCGTCACCACCTCTCTGGGGCCCTGTCTGAGCGAGATCTCCCACAAGCCGAGAGCCACACCAACTTCATCTTTTTCAAGATGCCTGGCGACGACTCACGCGCTGCGAGCGACCGTTTCACCGAGTTAGGGGTCATTTTGCGTCCGATAGTCGGGGGGTGGGTGCGGGTCACGGTGGGGTCACCCGATGAAAACAGGAAGTTCGTCTCGGCCCTGGATCACATCCTTCACAGAGGACCAGCTGAGCCAGACAGCCGAGCCCGATCGAATTAGATTGCCCCTTTCTGCCAAAATTATCTAGCCTCCTGTCCGGCCAAAAAGGCATGTTTGATCGTGTCCATGGCTATGCGCATCCACAGGTAACAAAGGAAACAGAGTGAAGTCCCTCGTATCAGCACTTTCGTCATCGGTTCGGCGATGGCCATGGGTTGTGATCATCGTCACAGTGCTTGTGTCGGTAGTGCTCGGCAACCTGTCCGGGAAGTTTCAGCCGGAAGAGGATTCCAACGCCTCCTTTGCTCCCGAGGCGCCTGAGTTGACCGCGGCCGAGAGCATCAACGAGCTCTTTGGTGGGGAGTCCACCGTTTCTGTGATGCAAGTGATCATCACCGCCGAGGACGGTGGCAACATTTTCAGCCTTGATGGTCTGGAGGCGGTCAACGCCGTTTCGGAAACAGTTGTGGCCGGTGCGTTCAGCGACGTTCTCGTCGACCAGGGTGGTGGGCCGATCTTCAGCTTCCTCGCTCCCGTTCAGGGCGCAGTTGCCGAGGGTGCCCCCGAGCCCACAACGGATGAAGAGCTTCAGGCCTTGTTCCTGAATTCGCTCGGCGAGCTCCCTCCAGAGCAAGCCGGGTTCGTCGAAGGACTGTTGCCAGAAAGCGGTGACATAGCTGGTCCTGATGCTGGCAGCGGGCTGATGATCATCTTCACCAGTGGGGCTGAGTCGACCGAAACAATTGATCAGTTCGTGGATACCAGCGTCGAGGCCGCCGCAGAGATCAGCGCAACCGACCTGCCGCCCGGCTACACGGCTGAGCCCTTCTCATTCGAGCTTCTGTTCGGAGATCAGGACGAGTTCGCAGCGGAAATTAGTCGACTTTTTGGTACAGCCGCCCTGATAATCATGGTTGTCCTGGCGATGGTTTTCCTGGTGAAGCCGCAGCGCAGGATAGGTCGCTATGTGTTGGTGTTTGGACTTTCGGCAGTGATAGTCGCTCTTGTCCTGGTCGTGCTTCCGACCCTGGCGATCATCTTCGACAGTTCCTTCCCAGATGCCTTGAAGGACTGGAATTCCAACACGATCTTTGCGGCTACGGCCATTCTTCTACTCGTCGTTTTCCTCATCTGGGCGTCTGTCGACCGTGGACTGAGACGTACGGCTGCGGACACGATGTTGACCATTATCACAATCGGTTTCGCGATCTCCTGGATGAACGGTGTCGGTTACTTGCTATTCGAAGATGCCAGCCCAATGGCTCAGATCTTGCCCATCTTGCTGATCGGGCTTGGAGTCGACTACTCGATCCACGTGACGTCGCGCTATCGAGAAGAGGTTTCTCATGGAGCTTCTGTCGACGAGTCGATCTCGAGGGCCATCCGCACAGTGGGAGTGGCTCTGGTCCTGGCGACAGTGACCACGGCTGTTGGCTTTCTCACCAACCTCTTCAACGCGATCCCGGCACTCAGGGAGTTCGGTGCTCTGGCTGCGGTTGGAATACTTGCCTCGTTCCTCTTGATGTTGACGTTTGTGCCGGCGGTGCGAGAGATCCTCGACCGCCGCGGGGTGAGACGAGAGACATTTGAACCGGAGCGCCTCGTTGGTGGCGAGCAGCGGGCGCTTGGTCGAATCATCGGCAGCACGTCGAGCATTGCCAAGAAGGGCGCTGCGGCAGCAACAATTGTGGCTCTCGTTCTGGGTCTGGTCGGTGCTTGGGGAACCACCAATCTCGAAACCAAGTTCAGCTTCATCGACTTCATACCGACAACGTCACCTCTTCGAGGCACATTCGAGACCTTGCTGAACGACTTCGGCGGCGGATTCGGAGAGAACACGCAGGTTCTAGTCGAGGGTGATGTCGCCACTGCCGAGGCCTGGAATGAGATGGTGGTCGCCAACTCGAATCTCACCGAGGTTCCAAACGTCGTCACGTTTGCAGGTAACCCTGCGGGCACCTCGCCCGTTTCGGTGATTGGGGCGATGGCCTCTGAAGAGTCCCCGGGATTTGTCCCTGAGGTGGATCAAGCCATGCAAGCTGCCGGAGTCGACCCAGCAACGTTCACGTTCCCGTCTGGTGCGGATGTCCTCTCGGTATACGACGCAGCATTTTCCGCTTCGCCAGAATTGGTCTCGAGTGTGTTGCACAAAGCCGGAGCCGGATATGACGCGGCCTTGTTTGACTTCACCACACAGGCCGGAGAGTCAGCAGCCGGCCAGCTTAGAGATGACGTCACGGATGCCTTCTCGGGTGTTGTCGCAGTCGGCCTCACCGCTGTCGCTACGTCAGATGAAATCATCAACGATGTCATCATCACGACCTTGCGTGACTCTCAGCTGTCATCGCTGTTGCTCACCCTGCTCGCAGCGTTGATCCTTCTCGTGATCAACTTCTGGTTCGAGGCGAGACGGCCAATGTTGGGGGTGATTACAACAATTCCTGTCATCCTTGTTGTTCTCTGGTCGTTCGCGCTGATGACCGCCTTTGGAATTCCGTTCGGTCCAGTGACCGCAACGATCTCCGCATTAGCGGTGGGTATTGGGATTCCGTACATGATCCACATCACTCATCGGTTCCTCGAGGATCGGGCCCGCTCCTCATCGGTAGAGGACGCAATCGAGCTAACTCTCGGGAACACGGGTGGCGCCCTCGCCGGGTCTGCCCTGACAACTGTGGCCGGGTTTGGAATCCTCGTTACATCGACAACTATTCCCTTCCGCCAATTCGGTTTCGTGACCGCGTACACGATCCTGCTGGCCATGTTGGCCGCGGTGCTCGTACTGCCGTCGATGCTGGTTCTTTGGGATCGGTGGCATGCCAAGCGAGACGACCCACCCATCGCCGACGATTTGGATGAGTCGCTAAGAGTGTGAGGCCAGACCTATAGACAGGTTGGCTCGACAGCACCTGCGGCGACACTTCCGGCTGGACCCTCATCGGCAAGAAATCGGTACGCGGGCTGAATAAGGTCACCCTCTTTCATGGATGCATCACGAATCGCAAAAGAGGCTTCGGCTCTCCTACCTCTGGTCCACAGGGTGCTAAAGAGATATCCCTTCCTGACCAAGGAGATTGAGCACCTAGCCACTCACTCAAATGTGATGTATCGGGTTGTCACAAACAGCAGTGAGCAGGTTGTGTTGCGTGTGGGCACTCCTCATGCGAATACCAGATCGAACATCGAGTTCGAGGTGGCTTGGCTCGACGCCCTCAATCGGGAGACTTCACTCGATCTGGTGGCTCCCGTCCGAACCGCAGGTGGCGGGTTGATCGTCGACGAGATGGATCCAGCGTTGGGCAAGGAGCGACCCTGTGTTCTCTTCAGCTGGGTGCCTGGAACCCCCCTTGGCGACGGTGCCGGTCCTTTTGGCTACCGGGTGCTTGGTCAAATGTCGGCGGCTCTGCAACATCATGGGCGTACCTGGACGCCACCGCCTCTGGGTGAGATGAGAAGGTGGGATCAGGTCTTCTACTACGACTCCGAAATGGATCCGATCATCGTCGACGACCCCTTCTTTGGTCATCTCTTCGACATTCGCCGACAAAGGACCATCGAGAAGGCTGCCATCATCTGCCAGAAAGTGATTGATGAGTCGTGGGCATCGGGCACGCCACAGGTGGTTCACGGCGATCTCCATGAGTGGAATGTCCATACGGTGGGGGGTCGGCTCTACGCATTCGATTTCGAGGATGTGATGCTCGCCTTGCCGGCTCAGGACGCGGCCATCTGTCTCTACCAGACTCGCAATGACGACCAGCGCGAGGAGGTCCGCGCGGCCTACCGCAAGGGATTCGAAACCATCGCGGAATGGCCGATTGTGGATGATTCTCAATTGGACGGCTTCCATGCGGCGCGTCAAATCATGTTGATGAATTACGCCGCCCGCACCCTTCGTGTGGATGAGGCGATGGAATACCTCGATCGGGTGATGCCCTGGATCGATGGATACCTCAGTCGTTACGGATAGCCATGAGGTTCCCCGATCGTCGAGCGGCTGGGGAGTTGTTGGGGGTTCTGGTCAAGGAAGCCGATCCGATTGATCCAGTTGTCTTCTCCCTGCCCAGGGGAGGTGTCCCTGTCGGTTTCGAGGTGGCTCATGTATTGGACTGCGAGCTCGACGTCCTCGTGGTTCGCAAGCTCGGTGTGCCCAACCAGCCCGAATTGGCAATGGGTGCCATTGGGGATGATGGCGTGATCATTGGCAACGATGAGATCATCGCTGCCGCCCACGTAGAAGCCGACGTCTTCAACAGTGTGGTTGAGCGGGAACGGGCAGAGTTGGAACGTCGAGCCAGCACGTACCGGGAAATAGCTGAAGCAGTTGACCCGTCGGGTCGCACAGCCATTGTTGTTGATGATGGTCTCGCCACCGGATCTACGGCAGCCGCTGGGATCGCCGTTCTGCGCGAGAGGGGTACAGAGGAGGTCTGGCTGGCGGCTCCGGTAGCTCCCCGGGAGACGACCCGCTCAATGGAGCGTTTGGCTGACCGGGTAATTGTTCTGTCCCAGCCGAGGGTCTTTGGCTCCGTGGGGAGCTGGTATCGCGACTTCCAACAAACAACCGACATCGAAGTTCGGGCGCTGCTCGCTGAATCACGGCTACGGTGACGCCGTTTCGACATAGAGAGGATTGTTATGCCGTCGATGGAAGAGTTCTGCACGATTGAGGCCGATTTGGGGATGAACATCATTGGGAAGACCCCAGCCGGAATGCGTATCGATTTCCCTTTCGAGGGCACAGCGACCAGCAAGCATTGGGAGGGCAAGCGTCCGGTGCGTGGTGTCGACTACCTCACGGCTCGCTCGGACGGCAACATGGTTCTCGACGTCCACGCCACCATTGGTGAAAAGCGTGAGACGGTTTCATATACCGCCACCGGAGTATCCATTGCCAACCCCGACCAGTCGGCCGACCCGAAGGAGTTGATCGTCTTCCAGACGGGGAACGAGGATCTGGCCTGGCTCAACAACGAGGTTGGCGTTGGCTTTGGTCATGGTGAGGGCGGCAAGATCACCCTCACCATCCACCTCCTGAGGCCTTGAGGCCTCACCAGGTGGATCCTGCGAATCTCAGGTAGTAGCGCCCACTTCGTGGGCGTAACGCCCCACATGCGGGGCGCATGGCCTCATTTCTGCACTGCCCGGTAGTTGGGTTTCCGTTTCTCCATGAAAGCCGCCACCCCTTCTCGGTGCTCGGCAGTCTTTCCGAGACGGCCCTGCTCTCGTTTTTCCTTTTGTAATGCCTCTTCGAAGCTGAGGCTCGTTGCGCCGCGGATCAGGTTTCGGGTCGTGACCAAGGAGTCCGGAACCATGTCGGCCAGGCTTTTTGCCAGCTCAACCGCCTTGGTAACCACCTCGTCGTCGGGCACCACCTCCGCGCATAACCCCAATCGATATGCCTCCTCTGCGGGCACCCGCTTGTTGGTCATGGCCAACTCGATTGCTTTGGATACTCCCAAATGCTGAGGCAACCAGTACGTCGTGCCCGAGTCAGGGGCAAGACCGATCGCAGTGAATGCAGACGTGAAGAAAGCTGAGTCTGCCATCACCCGGATGTCACAACCGAGGGCGATACCCATCCCGGCTCCCGCGGCGACTCCGTTGACTGCAGCCACTACAGGAACCGGCGCGTCGGTGATGGCGTGGACCATCGGGTGGAAGACGTTGTCGAGGAACTCCTCGAGATCGGAGCCCTGGTCGTCGTCGCTCTCAAGGACCGAGAGATCCGCTCCCGAGCAGAACGCCTTTCCTTCCCCGGTGACGACGACCGCCCTCGCTTCGGTTCTTGCACGCTCCATCGATTCGATCACACCCCTCGCGAGGTTGACTTCGATGGCGTTGAACCGATCGGGTCGGCTGAGTGTGATGACGGCCACGTCGCCGTCGAGTTGGTATTTGACGCTCATTGTCCTCCTTGAGGTCGCGAATCGTAAAGGACGGAAAACACCGGTGCCAGTCCCTTTTAGTCCTATGGTTACTCACAATTCGGCGCAGCAGAACGCCGCAAAGTCACCCGACCCAAAGGAGGGGCCGTGAACAAATCTGAGATGGCGGACAAGCTGGCAGGCAAGGCTGATATCTCTAAGGCGCAAGCCGCGGAGATCATTGACCACATTTTCTCGACCAAAGATGGTGAGGGAATCATCGCTGTTGAGTTGGATGGCGGTCGCAAGGTGAATATCACCGGTTTCGGCAATTTCAGCACCAAACATCGTGCTGGACGTCAAGGTCGCAATCCCGCCACTGGCGAGACGATCTGGATCCAGCCAAAGAACTACGCGCACTTCTCCGCGTCAAAGGGTCTCAAGGACCGGGTTTCCGCCTGAGATCTAGCTAGAACCGATTGCAGAAAGCGACGGGCCCCGGGGGCCCGTCGCTTTCTTTGTGCAATATGGGGGTGGGCCGGCGTTACCGTGAATACCGATGAGTCTCGACACCCACCGCTGGCACCCGCCGGTTCCGATCGCCCATCGCGGCAGCCGGCTCCTCTGGCCTGAGAACACAATGACTGCGTTCCAAGGGGTCTACGACCTGGGGTTTCGTCATATAGAGACCGACCTTCGCCTCACATCGGATGGTGTTTTGGTGTGCTTCCACGACTCTGACGTCGATAGAACGACCGACGGCTCCGGAGACGTGTCGGCGTTGACATTCGAGGAGCTTCAGGCCCTCGACGCCGGATATCGCCATGCCGACTCAGGTGGATACCCCTTTCGAGCGCAAGCCATCGGGGTGCCGAGTCTCGAAGAGTTGTTGTCAACCTTTTCCGATGTCGGTTTGGTCATCGACATGAAAGCCAGTGGTCTGGCTGAATCGCTCGCCCTGTTGGTGAATCGCCTCGGTGTTGGTGATCGTCTCATCGTTGGATCTTTCAGTGACGATCGGCTCGAAGTGTTTCGAGATCTGACCAATGGTCAAGTGGCAACGTCGACTGGCCCAATGGCCGCTCGTATGTGGGTGGTGAGCTCGAGAGTGGGGCGCGGCGCCGGCGGCAATGCTGACGCCTTGCAGGTGCCAACCCAGTTCAAGGGTGTCAGGGTGGTCGACAAAAGGCTGATTCGAGTGGCTCACGAATCCGGGCTTCAAGTACACGTCTGGACCGTGAATGACCCAGAAGAAATGATTCGGCTCCTCGACCTTGGTGTTGATGGTCTGATTACTGATCGTCCAAATGTTCTCAAGGATGTGCTTATCAGCAGGGATGAATGGGAGGCTTCATGAAAGCTGTAGCCGTGACATTGATGCTTGCTCTGGAGTTGGGTGGTGCATTCGGCGCCGCCACGGCGACGGTCGATTCAATCTCCGATGACTCCATGATCCTCACTCTCGAAGTCGAGCTGAGGAGTTCGGCTCAATCAGTGGTCGCTCATCTTGCGTTTGACACCGACCCCCAGATCGCGATTCCTCTGCTTGAACGTGGTGGAGGCCTGTTCGGGATAACCACAGAACTTGCTGCGAAGAATTATGCCGTCGTGTTCGAGGCGATTGGTGTCGAAGACGGTTTGTCGCCGGCGGCTCTCCTCAGCGACCTCGGTGCGGATTTTGGAGATAGTGACGTGCCAACCCCAACCACTGAACCTCCGCCGGACGAAGGGTTGAGCGCGGAAACCAGGCGCTTCGGTTGGCTTGCTCTGGCCCTGGCTGCCGGTTCCCTTTCCGTTCTTGCACTCTGGGTGATCATCGGCCGAGACAAGGAGGACGAGCACTCGGACGTGTCTGAGGAGGAGTGACGTGATTCGCACGGCGACCTTCGATGACTCCCAGCGTCTAGGTCATATCCACGTCCGGTCGTGGCAGGAGGGTTACAAAGACGATTTCGACGGCGAATTCCTCGCCGGATTGGATGTCCAGGCGAGAGTCGAGTGGTTTCAGCGCTTCATCGGTGCGGGCACACCGGTTCTCGTGGCTGACTTGGATGGGGATCCTGTCGGTTTCTCTGTGGTTGGCGCGGCCCGCTCCGGCGGAAGTGAGTGGGGTGAGGTCTTCTCTATTTATGTCCACCCTGACTATTGGGGTCAAGGGTTTGGATTCCAACTTCTCTCTGCGGCGGAGGCGGCGTTGCTGGATAGCGGATTCAAACGTGCCCTGCTCTGGGTGCTGGATAGCAATTCACGAGCTCGATCGTTTTACCAACGTCAAGGTTGGGTTCTGGGCCGCCAGATCAAGTTGGAGCAAATGGGTGGCATTCAGGTCAACGAGGTTCGCTACGAGAAGGATCTTCGGCGCGACGTCTGACGATACGTCTGACCAACTCGAGATCCTCGGGGAAGGTCACCTTGATGTTGGCGGGATCCCCCGGCACGGCAGCGATCTCCAATTGTCCGAACCGGTGGACGATCTCGACGGTGTCGTGGCCTTCGGAGCCTGCCTGCTCTGATCGGAGATAGGCCGCGTGCAGCTCTGGACCCCGAAAGACCTGCGGTGTTTGTACCACTCCCGGTCGATCCACTGGCTTGAGAAGACCACGATCGACAAGAAGGTCTTCCGGCTCCTGAACCGGGACTGCTCCTCCCGTCGTCTCAGCTGATAGGAATAGCTGATCGACCAGCTTGGGATCCACCAATGGCCGGGCCGCATCGTGGATGCCGATCAGGTCGAATTCATCTCCCAAGACGGCAAGACCGGCCATTTCGCTGAGAGTGCGCGAACTTCCACCAGGAACGATCTCGACGCCAAGGCCGAGACTGGAGATCCGTTCGATGATGTCCGGGTGGCTCACCAGGACGCACTTGTCCACCAAGTCACGGATAGCCGAAACTGTGTGCGAAACCAAAGCCTTCCCCCCCACTTCAGCGAGGAGCTTGTCGCTACCGAAGCGTGAGCTGGAGCCACCTCCCACGACGATCATGGCCCTAGTCGACATCACGTCAGGCTACCTTTCGGATGTGGTCAGCATCCTCGCGTTGAAGCAACGTCTTGTGAACGGTGAAGATTGGGTTTTGTTTGACTCCCACGGTGCGGCACTCGAGGTGCCGGTGCCCCCAGATATCGGTGCTGCCGCTCTTCTGGTAGATCCGGTCACCGACGCTCTCAAGACAATCACCCCTCAGGGGCTCGTCGACCAGTCGCTGAACCGCGATGAGATCTGGGCTGTGAAAGGGTTTGCACTCAACCGGGCTGTGGTCGACCGTCTCGAATCTTCAGAAATGACCTCTCGGGAGTTATACGACGCCGTCGTCGACCTTCGGCTTAGTTGGCAGGTCAAGACGATGGCCGAGATCTGATGTCCGACGAACTGGCAGATGTCCGAGCTGAGATTGCCGAGACCGACCGCCAGATCGTCGAGTTAGTAGCGCGGCGGTCAACTTTCGCCGACCGCCTCGGCTCACTCAAACGTCAACACGGCTCTCCGATCCGTGATTACGGCCATGAGAAAACCGTTGTTGACCGGGCACGAGCCGTCGCCGAATCGGTTGGCGTTTCCGAGGATCTCGCCGAGCGCATCATGCTCGAGCTCATTCGTGCCTCGTTGGAAGTGGAGGAGAGAGGTCAAGTGGAGGCCTCATCGGCGGGTACCGGGCGAAGGGCCCTGGTTATTGGTGGATCTGGCCAGATGGGAAGCTGGTTCGTCCGTTTTCTGCGGTCTCAAGGATTCGGGGTCAATGTTGCAGATCCCGATGCCGGAGACTTCGACGACTGGCGCGACGCCGAGAGCATTTTCGATATCTATGTCATAGCAACGCCCTTGCTGATTGCATCTGAGGTTCTTGCTCAAATGAGTGAGGATCCACCTGACGGTCTCATATTCGACATCGGTTCGCTGAAGACTCCACTCAGAAGTGGCCTGAATCGACTAGTCGCCGCCGGGGGCAGGGTCGCGTCGATACATCCCATGTTTGGTCCTGAGACCAGCCTGCTGTCCGGTCGGCACGTCGTTGTCGTGGATTTGGGAGACCATGGAGCTACCGAAGAGACGAGAGAGCTGTTCTCGTCCACGATGGTCACGATGGTGGAAATGGATCTCGATTCACACGATCGCCTGATCGCCTACATTCTCGGACTCTCCCACGCGTTGAACATCGCCTTCTTCACAGCCCTTGCGGAGAGTGGGGAGACAGCGGCCCGACTTGCCGACCTTTCCAGCACAACGTTCGATCGTCAGCTTGCTGTCGCTAGTTTGGTAGCGCGAGAGAATCCCAATCTCTACTTCGAGATCCAACATCTCAATGAATACGGGGGAGAGTCGCTGGCTGCGCTTGCCGCCGCAGTCGGACGTCTTCAGGAAGTGGTCGGTTCGGGCGATGCCGGGGCGTTTGCCGAGCTCATGCAGCGAGGATCCAAATATTTCGACGAGACCGGGCTTGGTTAGTCGGACTTTCGGCCTTTGAGGGCCCAATAGGCGAGGACCGCGGCGATCCCGGTAGCGACCGCGGCACCGGCCACCTCTTTGGTGGCGAGCTTGTCGCGTAGTGTGACCGCCGATTCGAATTCACGGACTTGCCAGGCTCTCTCTTCCGCAATCTGCGCTAGTTCGGCGTCGGGATTGACCACAACCGGGTTCCCTACTGCTTCAAGCATGGGCAGATCGGTAGCCGAGTCCGAATAGGCATAGCTGGCTCCGAGGTCGATGTTGTCGGCCTCGGCCATCTCTCGTATTGCTTCTGCCTTGCTGGGTCCGAACGCGTAGAACTCGATCTTCCCGGTGTAGATACCGTCTTCATCGACCTCACTTCGAGTCGCGATGACATCGGTGATGCCTAGATACCCACACAGTGGCCGGACGATTTCCTCGGGACTGGCTGAGATGACAACAACCCGTCGTCCTTCTCTTTTGTGCTGGTCGATGATCGCCAAGGCTTCCGCATAGACCAGCGGGGCCACCACCTCATCGACCGTTTCCTCAACCAAAGCAACGACCTCATCACGCGACCACCCTTGAATCAGACCTGCCAACTCATCTTTGATCCGCTCGAGTTGGTCATGGTCGGCGCCAAAGGCCTGGTAGTAGGCCTGGGCTATCCCGGCTTTGGCAAGCATCGACCCGCTGAGCATCCCCGCTCGGAACATTGGTCGGGTGAAAGCCAAGGTCGAGGATTTGGCGATGATTGTCTTGTCGAGGTCGAAGAAGGCTGCCTCGGTCATGGAGATCAAACTAATGGCTGATGGCCAAGGGTCTTGAATCGCCCCGCCTCGACCCGTACGTTCGAACGATGGTTGGGAAGGGGAGAGGAACCGTTCTCGCTGTGCGATCAGTCGACCCGGTGCTATCGGTCGTCGGCCCACTCGGACTGGCTGCGTCAGTCGGTACGGCATTGGTGGTTGATCTCAGCGGCGATCTTCAGATAAGTCATGGTCGGACGCTTGCCGACATCGATGTCGACGGGCCCAGCCTCGAAGAGCTCAGTCCAGGTCGATCGGGTGTGGCCGTGATCGGATCGGGCCCGATAGAGGCGGGCCGCGCCGCTGAGCTCATCGCGGATCTGGGGAGTCGCTGGCCGGCTCTGGTGGTGCGGGTCAATGGAACGGCATGGGATGGACCGACTGTTCCGTTGGTGCCGCTCTATCCGGGATGGCTTGCCGCTTCCAATGATGCGGCTTCGGTGTGGCAACCGATTGGCTCGTCTTCGAAGCCGTCCGGGCCGGGGCCCGTTCTCCCCATTCTGAAAGCTGGTCTCGTCCGTCGTCTACTCAACGGGCAACTTCCGCCCCGAAGTCGTTGGATCCGGGCCTGGTCGCCTGTCTGGGATATGCCGTGGGCGTGATCGATCAGATCAGCCGTGTCATCGCCTCCGGCGACACCCGACTGGCACCTGTCGCCGTCGAGTTCGAAGCTCGCCGACTTCTCCAAATTGCTTCACCTTGGCGTGAGTCCGAGTCCGTCGGCCCGGTTGTGGACCGGGTCCTCGGCTTGGGCCCGGTTGAGCCCTTCATCCGCGATCCAAACGTCACAGATGTTGTCGTCAACGGTCCCGACGAGATCTGGTTTGACCGTGGCAACGGTCTCGAACTTTCCGACTCGCGATTCCGGTCGTCAGAAGAAGTCATCACGATCGTGGAGCGGGTGATCGCTCCGCTCGGTTTGCGCGTCGATAGGTCGGCACCGATGGTCGATGCCCGTCTTCCCGATGGAAGCCGACTGCACGCGGTCTTGCCACCCGCTGCCGTCGAAGGCCCTTTGGTGGCGATCCGCCGTTTCACCCAGAAAGTCAAAACACTCGATGATCTGGTTGACGCCGGCACTGCGACGGCCGATCAGGTGACGTTGCTGCGAAACGCAGTTATCGCGGGTCAAACTGTGGTCGTGTCGGGAGGAACCGGGGCCGGCAAGACAACCCTTCTCAATCTTCTTGGCGCCGAGATTCCCGAGAACACAAGGGTTGTCACTATCGAAGACGCTGCCGAGCTGCGGCTCCCGGGCCACGTGGTCCGGCTTGAGGCACGACCGGCCAACTCCGAGGGAGTGGGAGAGATCACGATCCGCTCACTGGTGACCTCGGCACTCCGCCTCCGTCCCGACCGGATAGTTGTCGGGGAGGTGAGAGGTCCGGAGGCGTTGGACTTGATGGTCGCTCTCAACACGGGGCACCGCGGCTCGATGACCACCGTTCACGCCAACTCCCCGCGCGAGGCCATTTGGAAGCTGGAAACCCTTGCACTCATGGAGGGAACGGTCTCCGAAGCTGCGATCGCTCGACAACTGGAGGCGGCAATTGACATTGTCGTCCAGATTGAGAGGACGCCCGCTGGTCGCGTCATCTCAGCCATCGAAGAGGGCTTGTGGAGCTCCTAGTTGTCGCAGCTGCGTTTGCCGGAGGTCTCGAGATCCGAAAAGTGATGCTGTTGGCGGGCGTTGTCCTCGCTCCTTTGGCTGTAGCTGGAGGGCTTGGCGTTTTCTATTGGAAGCAGCGTCCGGTTACCGAGAGTCGCGCCGCGATGTTCTGTGAGGCGGTCGCATCGGAGCTTCGCTCCGGGTCACCTCTCGGGCATGCTCTTGCTGCTGCCGCGGCCCCGTTGCAAGAGCCAGCCCTCAATATTCTCGGACCGGGCACGACTCCGGCTGAGGCGGCACACATCGTTGGACAAGCCTTTCCGGATGTTGGGCCAGAGTTGGAGTCGACCATCGGCGCTGTGTTCAGTGGTGGTTCGCGATCCGCTGATCTGTTTGATGAGATCGGCTCACTAGCCATTGCCCAAGCAGAGGTCGTCCATGAGGTGCGTGTTGCTTCCGCGCCTGCTCGCGCCACGGCCTTAATTTTTGTCGGCGCACCGACCGCGTATCTGATCGTGCAAGCGAGATCGGACCGACTCGCGCGGTTGCTGGTTCACCCAGAGCAGAGGGTGGTGACCCTGATGGGTCTTGCACTCTTCACGATGGGTCTGCTGGTGGCCGGGATCCTCGCCTGGAGAGCCCGGTGAGCAAGATCGTGATCGGCGCGGCCATTGGGATGATGATCGGCGGACCCTTTCTCGCTCTAATCGGTGGTCTGGTGCCCGTTGTCGTGTCCAGGGTCCGAATTCGACGGGATCCGTTGCCTCCGACCCGGCTGGTGATGTTGCTGTTGCTGGTGGAGCTCCGATCGGGTTTGTCCGTGCTTGCGTCACTCCAGGCTGTTGCCGCCGGGCTTCCCTCATATCCGGAGCTACGCGAGGTGAGTCGTGTGGCGACAGTGTCTGGTCTCGCTCGCTCCATCGAATCGGCCGACGACCAACTCCGCCCGATCATCGCTCAGTTGGCGCGAGCTCAACGATCGGGGGCCTCGCTGTCGGAAACGGTCCGACGTCTTCTCGATCGCGACCTGGCAGCTGAACGCACCCGGAGGCTGGTCAAAGCCCGCTCGCTCCCGGTCAAGCTGATGATCCCAATCACTCTTCTCATGCTTCCGGGTCTGGTGTTGCTGCTCTACGCGCCAACGCTATTCGGTCTGTTCAGTGATCTGACAGGAGCATGGCAATGAAGCATTGCTTGGCAATAGGACACCGCAATGCAACGAAATCCGCACTTCTCCCCGCACCGGTCGGCTACCGGACTGGAAGGGAGTGTCTATGACACGAATTTGGAACCGGCTGCTCGCAGCTACCCAGGACGAACGCGGTCAGGGAACTGTCGAGTATTTCCTCGTCATCCTTGCCGCGACGGCCCTGGCAATCATCGCTCTGAAGTGGATTCAGTCGGGTAGCGGCGGTGGTTTGTTGGGTGACTTGTTCGGGAAGGTCATCGGATGGGTGGTCGGTCGATTCTGACATCTGAAAGGGGGAGCGTGACCGTGGAGTTCTTCCTGGTGTTGCCGATGGTGATTCTGGTCTTGGTGGCCGGCCTTCAGGTTGTGGGCCTGGCGAAAGCGCGGATCGAGCTGATAGGCGCGGTGCGTGAGGGAGCCCGAATCGCGGCCACGACGCCGGACCCGGCACGAGCGGTCGACGCCGTTCAGGCAGCCCTCCCAGACGATGTCCGTGATCGGGTGAGGATCTCGGTGTCACGTCCCAGTGTCGTCGGGAAGCAGGCCAGGGTGTCGGCGACGCTCGAACACAGGATGGGGTCGCCTTTGCCGACGGAATTCACCGTCAACATTTCGGCTTCCGCGGTGATGCTTGTCGAGCGGTGACAGCGGGGTGGCAGCCATTGCCATGGCGGCGATGGCTGCCCTGCTCGCGACAGTGACTGTCGGTGTTGTCTCGGTTGGGGTTGTCCTTGCGGCCAGGTCGCAAGCGGTTTCCGGCGCCGATGCCGCTGCCCTGGCGGCCGCAGTGGCCACCTATCCCGCCGCAGCCAGCGGTGGCCCACGCCAAGTCGCCCAGTCGGTTGCCCGAGCGAACGGCGTCGAACTGGTGTCGTGCTCTTGTCGAATCGATGCGTCACTGGCGGCACGGGTCGTCACAGTCGTCGTCGCGGTGCCGGTGGATGCTCCCATCCTGGGAGAGCTGTCGATTCGCGCTGGTGCTCGTGCAGAGTTCGACCCGCGGCGCTGGTTGGGGCGCTAGTGGTCTGTCGCCCAAATAGCTAGGCGGTCTCATCGGCCCTCCTGCGTGCGAACGCTTTATCGGCGATACTCGGCAGCGATGCCCACCCGTTCCGATCTGATCAGAACTCTCGCCGAGTTGGCCAAACTCACGGCCCTCGACGAGGGCTCCCCACAAGCCTTCAAGGTCAGGGCGTATGAGAATGCGATGTCGGGCCTCGATGCTCATCCCGAAGAGCCGTTTGGAATGTCGAAAACGGAGCTGACGAAGATCAAGGGTGTCGGCAACTCCACCGCCGACAAGATCCTCGAGTTCGAAAAGACGGGAAAGATGGCCAAGCTCGAAGATCTTCGAGTCAAGTACCCGCCGGCGTTTGTCGAGCTGACCAAAATCCCCGGTCTCGGGCCAAAGACTTTGCTCGCGCTCCGTTCCCAACTTGGTATCGAGAACATCGACGGGCTCAAGAAGGCAGTCGCCAACCAGGAGCTTCGGGAGTTGCCGGGTCTTGGCGAGAAGTCTGAAGAGAAGATCGCGAAGGCGATCGACAGGCTCGGCCTTCACGGCAAAGACCGTCGCACGCCACTGGTCGAGGTGTATGGCCTTGCCCGTGACTTGGCGAGGAGGATCGAGGACATATCGGGTGTGGTGTCAGCAAAACCCTGCGGATCGATTCGAAGATTCTCTGAGACCATCGGCGACATCGACATTGTCGTTGCGACCACCGATCCGGGTGCGGTCTCGGAGGCGGTGCTCGAGTTCGGCGAGGTAGACGATGTTGTCGGTTCAGGTGAGACCAAGACCTCCTTTCTCACCAGAGAAAGGATGCAGGTGGATATCCGCACTGTTCGACCCGACCAGATGGGATCGGCCTTGATGTACTTCACTGGTTCGAAGGCCCACAACATCGCCCTCCGTCAGAAAGCGATTGACCGTGACTGGCTTCTCAGCGAATACGGGTTGTTCGACGGTGATCAAGTCGTCGCATCCGAGACCGAAGAGTCGATCTACGAGGCGCTTGAGATGCAGTACGTCCCACCCACCCTGCGAGAGGGGAGTGGTGAGGTAGAGGCGGCCGCGGATCAGGACCTACCCGATCTGATCCAAAGATCTGATGTCTTGGGCGACCTCCACTATCACTCGGATCTTTCTGGTGACGGCCGGTCGAGTCTCGAGGAGATGATCGAGGCCGGAATTGCAGCCGATTTTCGATACGTGGTCTTTACCGAGCATGGTGAGGATCTGGCCATCAACGGCTCATCCCGTGACGAGATGCTTGCCCATCGCGACCGGATAAGGGAATTGGGATCGGCCTATGACGAGATTGAGATCCTATTTGGATGTGAGCTAAACATCGGACCTGATGGGGACCTCGACTACGACCCCGATTTCCGACTGGAGTTCGACTATTGCGTTGCCTCGATCCACTCCCACTTTGACCTTCCCCAAGATGAGCAGACGGCACGAATTCTCAAAGCGCTGGCTGACCCTGCGGTCAATGCCATTGGCCACCTTTCAGGTCGTTATGTAGGGAGAAGACCGGGTGTTGAGCTCGATGTGGATGTCATCGTTGAGGCCTTGGCAGTCACCGGGGTTGCCCTTGAGATCAATGGTGCTCTCGACCGTCTCGACGCGACTACCCAGGTGACACGGAAGGCGATGGCGGGAGGGGTCAACTTCGTGATAGACACCGACTCACATCACACACGAGACCTGGTGCGAATGGACTACGGCGTCTCATACGCTCAAAGGGCTTGGGTTACCTCTGAACGGGTGGTGAATACCAAGCCCGTTGACGAGTTCCTCGAATGGATGAGAGCTCGCCGCTCGTAGATGCGCAAGGGCGCCCAGCTTGGTATGGCGGCCCGGGAATGCAGGTGCGGCACCGCCCCGGATGAGCAACTTCGTTCCGGAGTTGTGGAGCTCGCCAGTTTTTTACTGGCCGAAACTGAGTGTTACTTGTTGGCTAGTCGCTCCCGACGGGCGGCAAGCAAGTCTGCGGCCCGGTCGATGTCGATGGTCTCAGGGTTGTCGCCTTTTCGAAGTGAGGCATTTACGTCGCCGTCGGTGACGTAAGGCCCATAGCGCCCCGACCGCACCGTCACTGGCTTACCCGAAACCGGGTCCTTGCCTATTTCCTTCAAAGACTGCGCTGAACGCTGGCCTCGTCGTTTCGGTGGCTCCGCGAGATATTTCAGCGCCTCCTCCATCGTGAGCGTGAAGAGCTGATCCTCTGAGTCGAGACTGCGCCGATCGTCCCCACGCTGGATGTATGGGCCGTATCGACCGTTGAGGGCGAGGATCTCCACCCCATCGGCGTCTTCGCCAATCGTACGTGGGAGGGAGAGCAGTTTGAGGGCGTCATCGAGCCCCAGCTCGTCGAGGATCATGCCCTGAAGGAGTGAAGCTCGCTTTGGCTTGGCCTTGCTTTCCTCTTCTTGCTCGCCGAGTTGCACATAAGGCCCAAAGCGGCCTGTCTTCCCGTACACGGTCATGCCGCTGTCCGGATCGCTGCCGAAGATCTTGTCGCCGAGGTTCTGATTCTCAATCAGTTCAAGCGCTTTCGCCAACGTCACTTCATCGGGTGCCATGTCGTCGGGGATCGATGCCCTTTCATCCTCGCGTTGCACATAGGGTCCGTAGCGACCGATCCTCGCCACGACTTCGACTCCCTCTTTGTCCTTGCCGATGGGAATCGACCCGATCGACTTGGGGTCGATCTCGTCGAGACGGGTAGCAACCTTCTGCTTGAGCCCATCGTCGCCGAAGTAGAAGGCGGTCAGCCACGGAGTCGACTCAGCCTCACCGGCGGCGATCAGGTCGAGGTCCGACTCCATCTGAGCGGTGAACTCGTAGTCGATCAGTTTCGGGAAGTGCTTTTCGAGAAGCGCCACCACGCCGAAGGCGGTGAATGTGGGCACGAGGGCTGCCCCCTTTTTGAAGACATAGCCGCGGTCCTGGATGGTGGTCATGATCGACGCGTAGGTCGAGGGACGGCCGACCCCGAGCTCCTCCAATTTCTGAACCAGGGAAGCCTCTGTGTATCTGGCAGGTGGGCGAGTCTCGTGTCCGGTCGGTTCGAGACGCTGCACCGAGAGACCGTCGCCTTCGGCCATGGCTGGAAGGATCTTCTCCTTGTCGTCGAGTTCCGACTCGGGATCGTCGGACCCCTGGACGTACGCCCTGAGAAAACCGGGGAAGGTGATGGTGCGACCGGATGCGGCAAACACGACTCGCTCACCTGTGGTTGCAAACGCTCCCAGCTTCACGGAAACGGTGACACCTTTGGCGTCGGCCATCTGCGAGGCGACGGTGCGTTTCCAGATCAGGTCGTAGAGAGCAGCCTCATCAGGGCCAACATCTCGAGCTACCTGCTCGGGAGTCGGGAAATCTCCTGCGGGTCGGATCGCCTCGTGTGCCTCCTGGGCACCTTTGGCTTGTTTCCCCGAGTACTTGCGTGGCTTGGGGGAGAGATACTCCTTGCCGTAGAGCTTGGTGATTTGTGAACGGGCCGAGGAGACAGCGGTATCCGACAATTCGACCGAGTCGGTCCTCATGTATGTGATGTAGCCGTTTTCGTAGAGACGTTGTGCCACCGACATGGTGCGTGAGGAGGAGAATCGCAGTTTCCGCCCGGCGTCCTGTTGGAGGGTGGAGGTTCGGAAAGGTGGATAGGGGCTCCGCTTGTACGGTTTCGACTCGACCGAGTCAACCGCGAAATCGGCGCCCGACAGACTCGTAGCGAGGTTGGTGGCTGCGTCCTGATCGAGAACAACCACGTTTTTCTTCGATTTCCCTCCGCTGTCAAAGTCCTTTCCGGAGGCCACCCTGATCTCGTCGACGTGACCGAGAACGGCGCCGAAGGTCTGATTGAGGTCCTCGGTGCTGGCGAATGTCCCTTCGATCGACCAGTAAGAAGCCGATTTGAAAGCGATTCGCTCCCGCTCCCTTTCAACAACGATGCGGATGGCGACGCTTTGGACCCGCCCCGCCGAGAGTTTGGGTTGAATCTTCTTCCAGAGGACCGGTGAGACTTCGTATCCGTAGAGCCGGTCGAGAATCCGACGGGCCTCCTGTGCCTGGACCAGACGGTCGTCGAGGTCACGTGGGCTGGCAAAGGCCTCTTCGATGGCCGGCTTGGTTATCTCGTGGAAGACCATTCGCTTGACCGGCACCTTGGGCTTGAGGACCTCGACCAGATGCCAGGCGATCGCCTCACCTTCGCGGTCCTCGTCGGTGGCCAGGTAGAGCTCGTCAACACCTTTGAGCAGATCCTTGAGTTTCTTCACGTGGGCCTTACGTTCCTTGGGGACGACGTAGAGAGGCTCGAATCCGGCATCGACGTTGACTCCGAGCCTTGCCCAGTCTTCGCCTTTGGCGCGGGCGGGTATCTCCGATGCGGAGCGCGGAAGGTCCCTGATGTGTCCCATCGAGGACTCGACTGTGGCGTCCGAGCTCAGGAAGGCCGAGATGGTCCGGGCCTTCGTTGGGGACTCGACGATGACGAGACTTTTTGTCATTTGCGGTGAGTTGACCGTATCTCTGGGGCTTATGTCAATCCAGAGAATGCGTCATCGAGAGGGGTTACCGTGGGATTTGTGAGCAAGTACATCGCCTTGGAGGGTGGCGACGGCAGTGGCAAGAGCACCGTTTCGGCTGCCCTACGGACACGTCTCGAGGAGTCAGGGCACTCCGTTGTTGTCGTGCGTGAGCCAGGGGGAACACCACTGGGTGAAGTCGTGAGGGGTCTCCTTCTAGACTCCGATCAGCTCGATGAATGGGCCGAGGCCTTTCTGTTTGCTGCCCAACGGGCCGAGTTGGCCCGCCAAATTCTGACCCCTGCCTTGGAGGCCGGGCACTGGGTTATCAGCGATCGGACCTACTACTCCTCGATTGCCTATCAGGGGAGGGCGCGCGGGCTCGGCGAGGACCTCATCCGATCAATCAATGAGACCGGGCTCGATGGAGTTGTCCCCGATCATGTGGTCGTTCTCGACGTAGATCCGGGGACGGCGCTGGCCAGACAGAACCGCCCCGATCGGATTGGTAGCGAAGGTGTCGAGTTTCAGACCGCTGTCAGGGACGGATATTTGGATCTGGGCCGCACCGATCCACGAGTGTCAGTCTTGGATGGCTCGTTATCTGTCGACGACCTGGTCGATCAGATCATGGAGGTCGTGACGTGACCGAGCTCTTTGAAGGGATCATTGGCCACGAAAGGGTTGTCGAATTGCTGGAGAGCGAGCTCAACTCGCCAGCGCAGGCATATCTTCTCGTCGGCCCGCAAGGCGTTGGCAAGGCCACGGTGGCCAGGAGGTTTGCCGCCGGCCTACTCGGAGACGACGAGCGAACCCGACGTCTCGCCTTGGCTGGGACCCATCCCGATCTGACGATCCTCGAACCTGAGGGCGCGACAAGCCTCGGTGTCGACCAGGCTCGAGATGTGGTCACCAGAGCGTCGATGGCCCCGGTTGAGGCCAACCGCACCGTTTTCTTCTTCCCCGATGCAGGCGCCATGACCGACTCGGCTGCGAACGCATTGTTGAAAACACTGGAGGAGCCGACCTCGTCTGTGGTTTTCATACTCGTGGCCGAGTCGGAAGATGACTTTCCCCCAACCGTGGCCTCGCGCTGTCGCACCATTCACATGGGTCGCGTCCCTCAGGTCGAGATCGTGTCGGCGCTGATGACCCGGGGTCTAAGCGAAGACGACGCGGCTGGCGTTGCTGTGGTTTCGGGCGGACGCCCTGGCTTGGCACTGGCGCTGATGACTCAGCCCGAGGTTGCAGCGTTCAGAGACCTCTGGTTGTCGATTCCACACAAGGTGACGCCGCACCCCGGCGACGGTCAGCGTCTGGCTTCGGTGGTGCTTCAGAAACTCGCTCCGCTTGTTGAGGATTCGGTCCCTGATGACTTGGCGAAGGAGAAGGCGCAGCGGGCGCGACGTCGGGTTGAGATGTCCCTGCTGATCACCGGTCTCGAGATCCTCGCTTCCTGGTATGCCGACTCTGCGTCCCTACAAATGGGTGGTCCGGTGCGCAACGGGGATGTCGACCTGGCCTCGTTGACCGATGTCGCGCCACGCAAGGCGGTGCAGTCGGCAGAGTCGGTGATGGATGCGGTGGTCGACATCCAGCTCAACCTCCGTCGGGAGATGGTGCTGGCCAACCTTTTCGCCTCCCTGGGCTCCGACGTCTGAGCGTGTGCAGCCATGGCCCTGTGAGGGCCATGGCTGCACACGCTCGTGGGAAGCGGGGTCGGTTGGCTCTACCATTGTGCCTCCCGCCGGAGTAGCTCAGTGGTAGAGCAATTCCCTCGTAAGGAATAGGCCAGGGGTTCGACTCCCCTCTCCGGCTCCCCTTGATGCTGCATTGACTTCGGTACCGCTACCGTGCCAAATCCATGGCCGACCAGGCAGATTTCGAGCGCGATGCACTTCAGTACAACCGACAGCTCTACTCCGCTGCCATGCGGATGACACGCAACCCGGCTGATGCTGAAGACCTGGTCCAAGAGACATACCTCAAGGCGTATCGCGCCTATCACACGTTCACCGAGGGGACGAACCTCAAGGCATGGCTCTACCGGATCCTCACCAACACCTATATCAACAAGTACCGGAAGGACTCCCGTCGTCCCAACGAGGTCGATCTCGGCACGGTTGAAGATCTCTATCTTTACCGGAGGATCGGGTCGGAGGCATCGGCGGAGGCGGCACGAACCACCGAGGAGCGTGTGCTCGACGGTCTTGTGGAGTCCGATATCAAGGAGGCTGTCGAAGATCTGCCTGAGACATTTCGGATGCCCGTCCTCCTCGCCGATCTCGAGGGTTTCTCCTACAAGGAGATCGCCAAGATTCTCGACATACCCATCGGTACTGTGATGTCGCGCCTCCATCGTGGAAGAAAAGCCATGCAGAAGAGGTTGTGGGAGTTTGCCAAGGACAGAGGACTCCTCCCCGAAGAGGCAGAGAAGCCATGAGTAACGAGTGTGACGACAATAAAGCCGCCGGCTGCGACGAGGCCCTCGAGAACCTCTACCTGTACCTCGACGCTGAGCTCGATTCGGTGACCAGCGAGCGAATTCGCTCCCATCTCGACGATTGCACCGGCTGTGTTCACTCATTCGAGTTCGAGAAGCGGCTGAAGGCCGTTGTCAGGGAGCGTCTTGACGAGGACGTCCCAGATGCGTTTGTGGCCCGTCTCCGCGACGCTCTCGCCCGTGAGGTGGCTGGGAAAACCAAATAGTTCGCTACGGCTTTTCCGCGGCGGTAGTCTGCCCGTCGATGAAGCAAAATGGACGTTTTGGTGTGGTGCCACTCGCCGTTGTCGCGATATTTTTGCTGCTCGCGCTACCCGGATTAGCCCAAGAGGAGGACCAAGCCGTGACACCCGAGCCGACCAGTGAGGAGACCGAAGAGGGTTCGTCAGGTCTCTCGCCGGCAGTAGAGATCGCCGACGAAGCTGAAGCCGAGGTCATTCCTGACTGGACCTATCGCTATTTGGTTCCCGCCGGCCTCCTCTTGGCTGTCGTTGTCATCTTGATGACGTCGATCCAGTACTTCACAAACGTCGTGCGCAAGCGGTACCGAATCGTCGAAGAGTGACGGCTTCTCGACCCTCCTCGGGTCGCCTCGTGGGAAGAATCGCCGGCACCTACCCACTTGCCGAGACTTATCACATGGCGGCTCTTCAGCAAGAGATGGAGCGTGTCACAGATGAGGTTTCCAAGATCATCCCCGAAGCGACCGGTCTGTCCCTTACAGGCAAGCCCTCGACGATTGTCATCGATCGCGTCGAATGGATCGATCGGAATGTGGCAGCCTTCTCCCATCTCATCGAGCCGGCTCGTGTGCAGCTAGAAGAGCGGATGAGAGACTCCGCGGCCGGTTCGGGCGCTGCGGTATTTGCCGGCAAGGTGATGCAAACCGAGACCAGGGCCGTTCTCAGCATCCTTTCCAGGAGGGTGCTCGGCCAATACGAAATGGTCCTCCCCACAGGTGAGGACGGGGACATGGTTGCCTACGTCGGTCCCAACATCATGCAAATCGAACGCAACCACCAATTCACACCTTCTGAATTCAGGTTCTGGGTCGCTCTGCACGAAATGACCCACCGTGCCCAGTTTCAGGGGATCCCATGGATGCGTGACTACTTCCTGTCCCTTGTCCACGAGCTTGTAACTTCTTCTCGCCCCGAGCCTGGTCGGCTCGCCAATGTGATGGATGAGCTCAACACTCGACGGGCCAGCGGCCAACCCCTGGTTGATGAACGAGGGCTTTTCGGCCTATTCGCCACTCCAGAGCAGAATGCAGTTGTCGACAAGGTACAGGCTCTCATGTCAGTGCTGGAGGGGCACGGACATGTCGTGATGGACCGATTGGGTGCGACCCATCTCCGCAGTCAGGAGCGTATGAGTCGGATCCTGAAGGGCCGTCGTCAGGACAAGCGGACGGCTGCCTTTTTTCGACTCACCGGTCTGGAGATGAAACTCAAGCAATACAAGATGGGAGAGAGATTCGTTCTTGCGATCGAGCGGGCAGCAGGTTGGGAGACAATCAATCTCGCCTTTCGTGGCGCCAGCAGCCTGCCAACTCTCGACGAGATTGAGGACCCCGATCGATGGTTGAAACGCGTCGCCTGACGCGGCTTGTAGCGGCTTTCTCCAAACGGCTCGAGCTGCCGGACGGTCGGCTGGTGGTGGGTCTCTCGGGTGGTGCGGACTCTGCCGTTCTCAGCTACCTGTGTTCACGGCTGGATCGACAGGTGAGAGCGGTTCACATCAACCATGGGCTGGCGAACTCGCCAATGATGGAGGGTGCTGCGGTAGCGATCGCGCAGGGGTTGGATGTCACCCTCGACGTGAGACAGGTGGTCGTTCCAGAAGGTCCCTCGCCTGAAGGGCAGGCCCGCCGGGTCCGATACTCGGAGTTTGCGGTTGCTACCGAATCCGGGGAAATTCTTCTCACCGCCCACACTCGAGATGACAACGTGGAGACTGTCCTCTTCAACATGATCCGGGGCACGGGAGCGAAGGGGTTGGGAGGGATTCCCTATTACCGCCCCCACAATGTCTTTCGGCCGATGCTGACCATCACCCGCGCAGAAACCCGTGAACTGGCGACCCTCGCCGGATTGCCTTTCGTCGACGACCCGATGAACGACGATCTCAGCCTGACTCGCAACATAATTCGCTCCCGCGTCATCCCGATGCTGTCGGAATTGAACCCGCGTCTCTCCGAGTCGATCGCCCGAATGTCGACAGCCATCGCGTCCGACAACAGTCATCTCGACCGGGAAGCAGCACAAGTCACGATCCTGGCTGACGACGAAGCGGTGTCTGTCGCTGTCGGAGATTTGATTGCTGTTGTCAAACCAATTGGCGACCGGGTGCTGAAAACCATGCTGACCTGGACAGTCGGGAGCGATGGCGTCACCGTGGAGAGGGTGAAGTCCCTGTGGTCGGTGGCCAGGGGGGAGATCGAATCACAACAACTGGGGTCAAATGCGACCGCCATCCGACGGGGCCCATCGCTCGTGATCGAGCCCGTCAGGGGCCGGGACGACCACCAGACCGTCTTGCTCGCACCAGGTCAGCACCGTCTGGGCCGGCTTCATTTTGATGTGTTGGCTCACGACGAGGTGTGCAAGGTGGTGCCTCTGAGCCGATGGTCAGCCCTTTTCTCACCGTCCACGCTTCTCGAGGCGACACCAGACGGACTGGTAACAGCCGACGGTGCGCCAGCCTGGGTGCCCGGTGAAAGACGAATGCCCGTCGCCTGGTACGAGCCTGGCTCGGTCGGCTACCTTTCGGTGTTTGCCAGAGAGGAAAGCGGATGGACATCAAACCCCTGATCACGGCGGACGAGATCGACGCCAAGCTGGCCGAGATCGGGAAGCAGATCTCCGAAGACTATGCGGGAAAGGAGCTACTGCTCGTCGCGGTTCTCAGGGGTGCCTTCATGGTGATGGCCGACCTCGCTCGTCACATCGACCTGGCCTGCGAGTTCGACTTTATGGCCGTGTCTTCGTACGGGGCTTCGACCCAAACCTCAGGTGTCGTGAGGATCCTCAAGGATCTTGATGAGGAGATCGAAGATCGCCACGTGCTCATCGTGGAGGACATCATCGACTCCGGTCTTACCCTCAACTATTTGATCAAGAGTCTCAAAGTGCGCAAGCCCGCTTCCCTCGAGATAGCCACCTTGTTGCTCAAAGAGGGCATTCAACGAGTACCGATTCATGTCAAGTATGTCGCTTTTCCGATCGGCCCGGAATTCGTTGTCGGATATGGCCTGGACTACGCCGGGAAGTATCGGAACCTCCCATACGTTGGTGTCATGGGAGAAGGGTCTGAGTGATCCGGGGTTCGACTATTCGTCCTCTGGGCGTAGCATTGACCCCCTAGCTCTCCCTAACCAAGGCTTTTTGTGAATCGCACCCTTCGAACTCTGATCGTCTACGGGATGTCCATCATTCTGGTGGCCATCCTCTTCTCGTGGTGGTTTGAGCAGGTTTCCGGACCCGAGGAGATCGCGATCTCGGAGTTCGTGGTCAATATCGAAGACGGCGTGTACAGCGAGGTCGTTCTTGGCAAAGCCACACTGCAAGCGCGGGGGCGCTTGACCGATAGCACAGCCGAGGAAGGCATATTCGAAGAGGTTGCCAACTACGTGGAAGGCTTCGAATCGGAGTTGACCGCCACGCTGGAACGCTCAGAGGTGCCCTGGTCCATCGATCCCGAGCCACCCGGTTTCTGGGCTGTTCTGATCAGTTTCCTGCCCTGGCTGTTTCTGCTCGGGTTCATGGTGTTCATCTTCATGCAGATGCAGGGCGGCGGTAATCGCGTCATGCAGTTCGGCAAATCAAAGGCAAAACTCGTCGGCAAGGAGCAGCCAAAGGTCACATTCGACGACGTGGCGGGGCTTCTCGAGGCCAAAGAGGAACTAGAGGAGATAAAGGACTTCCTTGCCAATCCTGATCGATACCGACAGTTGGGAGCCAAGATTCCGAGGGGTGTTCTCCTATTCGGTCCTCCCGGCACCGGCAAGACCCTCCTCGCGAGAGCTGTCGCCGGTGAGGCGGGTGTGCCTTTCATGGCTATCTCCGGCTCTGACTTCGTAGAGATGTTTGTCGGTGTGGGCGCCGCTCGGGTCCGCGATCTCTTTGAGC
>CAXMPK010000117.1:0-3316 GCA_964195405.1 uncultured Acidimicrobiia bacterium | reverse complement strand
GGCGTCAACATCATTCTTGGCCAGCTCGACAACTTCAGCGGGTATGAGGCGGTGGGCGTCAATCGAGTGACGCGTGCTTTCGATTTGCTGTTCAACTTGGGTCAGGCCCACTGGCCCTCGATGCTGATAGGAATCGTAACGATCCTGCTCATTATTGCCCTTGAAAAGACACGACTGGGACCGCTTGGAATGGTTGTCGCGATCGTTATCACATCTGGTGTAGTTGTGGTGCTCGGTGCCGAAGTTGGCCAGCTACGAGACATCACCGATGTTCCGGGAACATTGCCGCTTCCGGTTCTGCCGGACTTGAGTCTGATTCCGGTCCTGATCGTCCCGGCAGTCGCACTTGCCTTCGTCGGGCTTGTCCAAGGGGCCGGGATCTCGGGGAGCATGCCCAACCCGGATGGTGAGTTTCCCGATGCCTCACAGGACTTCATCGGTCAAGGCGCGGCGAATGTCGCGGCTGGCCTGTTTCAAGGTATGCCTGTCGGGGGTTCGATGTCAGCCAGTTCTTTAGTGAAGACGGCAGGGGCTCGCTCGAAGTTGGCGTTGATCATCGCGAGCGGTGTGATGGCGACCTCGATCCTCCTCTTCAGCAATGCGGTCGGCTATATCGCGATGCCGGCCCTCGCAGCACTGTTGATGCTTGTGGGCTATCGGACAATCAAACCAGACGACATCAAGGCCGTTTGGCGGACCGGCGCCACACAGGCGACTGTGATGACGGTCACATTCGTGCTCACGATGCTCATCCCGCTCCAGAACGCAGTCATGGTCGGCATCGGAATCTCCCTCATCCTGTTTGTGATCAAACAGTCGAACCGCATGACCTTGAAGAGATGGGAAATGGATGACACGAGGGGTCGGATGAAGGAGGTTGATCCACCAGGTGAAGTTGGTGTGGACGAGGTGATTGTTCTTCAGCCTTACGGCAGCTTGTTCTTTGCATCGGCCCCCGTATTCGACGAGGCCTTGCCCGACGTCACCTCGGAATCCGATAACTCTGTTGTGATCATCAGACTTCGGGGCAAGAGCGACTTGGGCACCACATTCATGGATGTACTTGCCAGATACGCCTACTCACTGAGGTCGGCAAGTTGCAAGCTTGTCGTGACTTACGCCGACGAAAAGGTCAGTGATCAACTTTTGGTCACGGGTGCGGCTGCTGCATTGGGTCAAGAGAACATCTACGAATCGGATGAGTGGCTGGGGGCGACAGTGCGACGGGCAAACGACGATGCGAGAACGTGGATCGCCGCGAACAGAAATGTCGATTAGGGCTCCAAAGGCCTGCTCTACTCTGGCTCCGCGATGAGTAACGCCTCATTCCCAAGAGCAAGATCAACCTTCCGTCTCCTTTACGACTCGGCTCAGGTGTGGATCGATGATCGAGCCCTTCGCTTGGGGGCAGGGGTGGCCTACTACACCCTGTTCGCCCTGGTCCCGGTCTTGTTTCTCTCTGTCTCGATAGCGTCCTTCTTTCTCGGGCAAGCGGTGAAAGAGGACATCGAGTCGTTTATTGCCGAATTCCTTGGTCCGGAGATAGCCGCGACGATCTTAGATTTGGTCGAGCAGGTTGATTTCGGGGATTCTGGTGTACTCGTCTCACTGGTCAGTTTTGGAGTGCTGCTCTTCACATCAACATTGCTCTTTGTTGCCTGGAAAGAAGTGGTCGACCTGATGTGGGGGTTGCCGCGCGAGCGAGGGGTTCGAGCAACGCTTGCTCGGAGGCTGTTTGGTCTGGCAGCAGTCCTTGGCTCAGGTATCTTGCTGACACTCAACCTCGCCTTAGAAACCGTCCTCGGCGCCATCAATGGGTTTGTCGACAATCAGCTAGTCGACTTCTTGTTGGCTCTGACAGGCTCGTTCGCCCTGGTGGGTTTGGGAGCATTTTTCATCGGAGTGCTGTTCAAGTACACACCGGACCTCGATATCTCGTGGCGAAGCGTCTGGTTTGCGGCTCTAGTCACTATGGCGATGCTCGCGGTTGGTGCTTGGGGCTACGGGGTCTATCTAGATGCCTACGGATTCTCATCGGTTGCAGGAGTCGCCGGAGCACTTCTTCTTGGCTTGGTCTTTGTCTACTACTCCACAGCGATCTTGCTGTACGGGATGGAGATCGTGAAGCTCGCTAATTCGAGTAATGACTTTGTTCCTTTGTCCTTCAAACGAAGGCAAGTACTTGAAGCGTCTTAGATTGGAGCGTCGTGGCGCGTAGCCGGTATCTCATCGCCACCACCGAGCAGCCAAGGGTTCGTCGTGCTGTGGATGCGACCCGTTTGATCGTCGGTTTGCTGGTTGTCCTTTGGTCGTGGCGGGTCTACGCCAAAGTGGAGGATGTTCAGTCGGCCGTTGATGGGAACCTCACATGGGTCCCGGGATGGCTCACCGGAACGCTGTCGGTTCTGTATGGGTTCGCCGCGTTGTACGCAATTGGCCTCCTCGTCGCTGTGCTTTTGCAGTGGAAAGAGCGTTTCGATGCCGTTCGGGACATGGTTCTGGCTGTCGTGATGACGGCCGCGCTGGCATCACTCCTCACCCGCTTCGTCGCAGGTGAGTGGCCACTCCTCCTACCGGAGTTGGGGTTGGCCGACCCGATCTCGCAGTATCCGATATTCCGTGTCGCCGTGGTGGCGGCCATGATTCGGGCTGTTGCCCCTCATCTCACCCGCCCGATGCGGCGTTTCGGATCCTTCGTTGTTTTGATGGCGGCAGCAGCCGGCGTTGGCCTCGGATTTGGCCTCATCACTGCAGCGATAGGCGCGATCAGTTTGGGCATAGCGGCCGCTGCTTCCGTGCTTCTGATTTTTGGTTCCCCAAGCGGGTATCCCAATATGCGGTCGATCGGAGAAGCCATGAGCGGTCTCGGTGTTCCTGTCTCCGATGTTCACCTCAACGATGATCAGTCGTGGGGCGTGCGCCGACTGATCGGCGAGAGCGATGTTCATGGCCGCGTCGAGATAAAGGCATACGGACGGGATGCAACCGACTCACAGTTATTTGCCCGAAGCTGGCGGTATCTCTGGTATCGAGATTCTGAATCGACGTTGGCTTTGACTCGTATGCAGAGCGTGGAACACGAGGCGCTGGTCACAATGATGGCAGCGAGGACAGGCGCGTCAGTTGCCAATGTGCTCGCTGCCGGACTTGGAGGCGATGACGTTGCGATCCTCGCCGTTGATCGTCAAGGCCGTCAGCTTTCTGAGGTCGATCCTAAGGAAGTGGCCGACGCCGATCTCGTCTCGATCTGGAAGTCTGTCGACGGTCTGCATCGGTCATCGATTTCACATGGCAGTCTCAACGCTCTTGCGATCTC
>CAXMPK010000116.1:0-2687 GCA_964195405.1 uncultured Acidimicrobiia bacterium | reverse complement strand
CACCCGTAATCATGTTCTTGATATAATCAGCATGACCCGGCATATCCACATGGGCGTAATGACGAGCCTCAGTCTCATACTCCACATGAGAAATCGAAATCGTGATACCACGCTCCCGCTCCTCAGGAGCCTTATCAATATTCTCAAACGCCTCAAACTGATTATTCCCACCAACCCGATCAGACAACACCCGCGTAATCGCAGCAGTCAACGTCGTCTTCCCATGATCAATATGACCCATCGTCCCCACATTCACATGCGGCTTCGTCCGCTCAAACTTCGCTTTGGCCATGAGTTGTCGTTCCCTTTCGTATCCACGTTCCGCCGGGCAGGCTACGCCGCCTGAAACTCCGTTTCAGGTTTGAGAAGACTCCTGCGGAGCTTCTCAGCCTGTCCAACCAACTTCTTGTAGCGGCGGGCAGACTTGAACTGCCGACCTCTCGATTATGAGTCGAGCGCTCTCACCATCTGAGCTACGCCGCCGCGGCTTGCTATGCAAGCCGTCGGCAGTTGGCTTCACCAACTGCAACGCTCTTTGTATACCTGTCGCAAGACAAGCAGGAGATTGGCACATGCCAATCTCCAACGGCTCGCCATGCGAGCCGCAGAGCCCCCTTCCGGAGTTGAACCGAAGACCTCTTCCTTACCATGGAAGCGCTCTACCGACTGAGCTAAGGGGGCGTGGCTTGCTACGCAAGCCGTCGGCAGTTGGCATTCTGCCAACTGCCACGGGCCGGCTTCGCCGGCACGCAACCTCGTTCACGTTGGAGAAATCGTCGACGTGCTGCTCCGCATCACTCTGCCAATTCTCCTGCTCGATTGTCATCACCGACACACCGTATCGGTTCGTGCCGGGAGAAGGATTTGAACCTCCGTAGGCGTAAGCCGGCAGATTTACAGTCTGCTTCCTTTGGCCGCTCGGACATCCCGGCGCACACCTAAACCGTGCGCAAGGATACGCACGGCTGGGATGGGAAAGTTTAACTAAGCCCGGTGACAGTGCCTAATGGGGCGTCTTCATTCGGCAACACGCTTTAGCTGATACCCATTGCCATGTTGGTGAGACGCTCAACCCGTTCTGCGGTCGGCGGATGGGTGCTCAATAGTCTGGTTATGCCCTGACCTTTCACGCCTTTCATCGGGTTCTCGATGAAGAGCTGACTGGTCGCCGGGTTGACCTTCATCGGCCGGCGCCGGGCGCCTTCAGAAATCTTGTCAAGGGCACTAGCCAGCTGCATCGGTTGCCCTGTGATCTCAGCACCGGTCTGGTCAGCCTGGAACTCCCGAGTTCGAGATATTGCAAACCGGATGACCATGGCTGCCAGTGGTGCAACGATGAGGGCGATGATCCCGCCTATCGCACCCAGCGGACTGTTGCGATTGCCACCGCTGAAGAAGGCGAAGCGCGCGATGATCGCAATGGCGGCACCAAGCATCGCCGCGATGGAACTCACCAAGATGTCTCGGTTCTTCACGTGCGCCAATTCGTGGGCGAGCACCCCTTCGAGCTCGTCACGTGTGAGCTGGTCCATGATCCCGGTGGTCACTGCCACGGCCGCCTTCTTGGGGCTTCGCCCGGTAGCGAAAGCGTTGGGTTGTGGCGAGTCGATGAGGTGAATGGTCGGCATTGGCATCCCCGTGGCCTGGGTGAGCCGGCGCATGATGGCGTAGACCTCGGGGAGTTCGGCCTCAGTCACGGGCTTTGCGCGTGATGCTTTCAAAGCCATCTTGTCCGAAAAGAAGAAGGCGAAGAAGTTGAAGCCGAAAGCAAGGATCAGGGCGAAAACGATGTTGCCACCGATCACGTAGACAATCGAAAAAAGCAATGCGGTCATGAAGGCGAGCAAACCGACCGTCTTCAGGTTGTTCATGGACAAATTCTAAAGAAGATCTGCTTCTACTTCTGAACAACCAGAACCCGGAAGTCGCCTAGACCCCGAGGATGCAACAGCGTCTCTGCCTCTGTCTTGAGGGCCCGCACTCGAAGTCTCTCCATTTCGTCGCCGGATCGTGAGGCCGCTAATTCGGCCGTTCTCAGCTCGGTGAGTCGGTCTCGCAGCCCGAGATCAGTCAAGAAGTCGTCTTGACGAAACAACTCGGCGTTCGGTCCTGCCGTTTTGAGGAGCGCACTGAAGTTGACGTCGGCGGTGATGTCGGTTTCTCCGGGCTCGTCTAGAGGATGGGGCCCGAGATGATGAGCTCGGTAGGTGCGCAGAGTCCCGTCTTGTCGACGTGGCAGCAGATTCTCGGCGGTGTCGCCGTAGTCGATGACGACAATCGAACCGTCCTGGAGGGTTTTCATCGCCTCGGAAAGCCAGCGTTGGGCTCCAAGCTGAACTTCCACCCATCCCCCATCCGGTACATCACCGGCGAAGTCCTCGAGCCATTTAATGACGTCGTCACGTGGCGGGGCGTCGACAAAAACCAGGGCGTCGCCACTGACACCAACCCATCTCTCTCGCCAACCCTCACCCACCTTCTGGGAAAGCGCCATCGGCAGATTGTCGATCAGCTCATTGGCGATGATCACGCCACGGACCGAAGAAGGCATCTGCTCCGTAGTTTTGACGTGTGCAGACAAGACTTCTCTCGCTGCAGGTGATGCCTCCACTGCTTGGGCTGGGACCGGGTAGGTGCTGAGCAGCGGTCGGATCAGCGAACCCGACCCGGCTCCCACCTCGAGAATC
>CAXMPK010000115.1:0-4084 GCA_964195405.1 uncultured Acidimicrobiia bacterium | reverse complement strand
GGTGGGTTGGCTGGGTTCTGTTCAGCCGTCAGGCCAACACAACGGACAACGACTCATAAGCCCAGTCGAGATCCTCCAAGGCGACCGACGAATCTGATCCTGGTTGGTGGTGTAAGAAAGACGGCGCTCTTAAAGAACCACCAACAACGCGTTTTCGGTTTACCTGGTAAATCGGTCACACAACATCCAGAAACCGCCCAGTCGGGTGGACGCGCTGGTGCTTTACTCTGCGGAGAGTGAACGGACCATCAGTTTCAGCCTCAGCATGGGAGTGGACCCGTGAGTGGCTCAAGACTCCGTCGTTTTTGATAGTTGAGGGAGTAACAGTTGCGCTAATAGCGCTAGCCCTCTATCTGATCACAGATGAGCTCGGCTGGACTGCGTTTGCCCTGCTCGGCGGTGCGTTCGTGGTGATCGTCGCCTTTCTTTTCCGAATGATCATCAGCTGGCGTTCGGGCGACTTACAGAAAAAATTGACCGATGTTCAGAAGAACATGCACTGAGATGCGAGTGGTGATGTCAAGATCGCCTGACGCCGCGTGGTAGATACCGACTAAAATGAGGGTGTCGGAATGAGTACTACAGACTCCGATATTTTACAGGTTGCGACCTTGGGCGCGCCCAGGTTGGGCCACCTGACGATTGGCTACCAATGACCGACGAACAACAGCGTACGTTGGAAAGGACCTCGCGGCAGTGAAAGGCTTGGCTCCCTACAGCAGACGGGTTGGGCGCCGGGCAACCTCTTGGCTTCGGCACCTTCCGAGCTTTCTCATTATCGGTGGGATTCGTTGCGGCACGACGTCACTGATCCGCTACCTCGACCGGCATCCATCCGTTGGGATCTCCGCAACCAAGGAAGTCCACTTCTACGACTGGTATTTCCATCGCGGTGAGAATTGGTACCGCTCATGGTTCCCCTTGAAGGTGATGCCGGGCAACAATGACATGATCGCGGGAGTTTTCTTACCGACGGTGCTTGTTCAGGAAGGTCAACTAGTCGCGTTTACCTCCATGTTTGATTCGGGATCCCGAACCGCTAATCCTTCAACGAGGAGAGTGCGGACCAGTTCTGACATGTCGATATCTTCTTGCTCGGCGACGCGTTTCAGGCTTATTCGTATTCCGTCAGGAACGCGAACCGGCAGCGGCTGCGGATATCGGCGTGCTGTCAGGGACATTGTGAGTACAGACTAGCGGCTGGGGGTCTCATAATGGTCACACGAAGTGGGTAGATGCAGGGATTTGGTGGTATCTGGGTAGAGAAGAGACAGGACAGAAAACGGCCATGTTTATCAGGTAAACACAGGAGAAAGGCCTGGTAGGAGTCGAGCCGCGGACAGGATTTGAACCCGTGACCACCTGATTACAAATCAGGAGCTCTACCAGACTGAGCTACCGCGGCGCCGATCAGATGGTATCGGCACTGGAATGACTCGGCCAAGAGGGTGATCACTGCTCGGCTATCCAAAGCGGTAAATCCCCTGGTAGGAGTGGGCGCAGAAATACCCTGGCGGCGATGCTGAAACCCGAGGAGAGGGTGATCCTCGACTTCGAACGAGCCTGGTGGATAGAACCCGGCCCGAAGGACCAGGCGATTGAGTTCGCTCTGGGTCTATCTGCCGCGGCCTACTACGAAGTTTTGCTTGGCTTGCTTAACGATGAGGTTGCTTTTGAATACGACCCGCTGACGGTCAAGCGGGTACGGACGTTGGTAGAGAATCCGATTGGTAAGGAATTGGCGATTTAATGACGAGCAAAGGCAAACACTCAGGTGACGGATCTGGAGCCTTCTACCGCGACCTTGCTATGATGATCCTCGGGATTCTCCTTGTGGGCGCAGCCGTATTTTTCGTCCTGTTTCTCCTGGCCGACAATCCAACGACGAGTTCGACGACGGAGATTGCCGCCGCTACCACGACCACTACGGATGCTCCGTCAACAACGGACGCTTCAACGAGCACCAGTTCCAGCTCCCCGGCAACCACCACAACCACGGTCCCGGTGCGCCCGCCCGATGAGGTGCGTGTCTCGGTCCTCAACTCGATTGGCGTTGCCGGCGCTGCTGGTCGGCTGACCGCGGAACTAAGTGACGCTGGGTATCAGACTCTTCCCGCCGGGGATTACTCACCGGAGCAGAACCCGTCTCGGATCTGGTACCGACCGAGTTTCTCCGCGGAGGCCAATGAACTACTTGTGTTCGCTCCCGGTGCTCAAGTGGAGCCACTCCCCGAGGCTGATCTCGAGCCGGGTGCCGACGTGATCATCATTCTCGGAACCGGCTACGAGGAATGACCCATCGGGCCGTGGGCGCCGGTGGCGGCCGCGGCGCCCATATCGGCGTGCCGAGGATATGGCTCTTACCCCTCACCGTCGTGGCCGGGGTTGTATTCGTCACGGCAGCCGGGTGGCTTAGCTCGTCGATCATCCTCGATTTTATTGCATGGTGGCCACTTTGGATTCTGTTGATCGGACTGATCCTCCTCACCAGAGGTCGGCGGATCTGGAGGGTACGTCTGTCGGGCATCATCCCGTTGGTTGTGACAGCTGCCCTGATCGTGTTCACCGTCGGACACGTGTTGGGGTGGCCGGCCATGCCGTCATCTTCCCAGCGTCTTGTCGGGCCAGCGGCCGGTTCGGAACCGCTTGCAGCGCTATCGGCGCGAGTTGATGGAGCGATCTCTCTGACTCGTGGGTCTGGCTTCTTATACGAAGTTGATCCGATACGCAGAGGTGGAGAGGTCGGAATCCCAAGCGCGACCGAGCAGGTACAGGGGTCGAATGTCTCGATTCTGCTCGAAGCCCCACTCGATCCGGGACTCTACCAATTCGCAGGCTGGGATATCACGCTCTCAGATCTGCCTACGTGGAATCTGACCCTCGAGGGTGAGATCGAAGCCGATCTGGGCGGTCTTGATATGAGTGGCTTTCAGGTCTTTGGATCCGGCAGCGTGACCTTGGGCCAGGTGGCGACCATTGTTCCAGCCACTGTGGCCGGAACGTTCGAGTTGGTAATTCCCACAGGTGTGCCGGCACGAATTGTTGGCACGGCCTTTGTTCCCGAGTCTTGGGACCAACTGAGCGACGGTGCCAGGTCGTCTACTCCTGGTGACGGCTGGGTCATATCAGTGCCGGTTGGGAGTGTCGTGACTGTCAGCGAGGGCTAGACGTGGCTTGCAATCATTTCGCAAGACGGACGACTGGGGGTCCCCGGGTCGCTAGTTACACTCCCGCGCATCGTGACATCTGAACGGCTCAAGAAGACCGCCCTCATCATCTGGATCGCTGTTGGAGCGATGATCCTGGGGTATGTGGCGCTTGTGGTAGCCGGCTCCGTGCGTGTGATCTGGCTGCCGGTCGCCTTCGCCGCGGGCTTGGTGTTTCTTCTCGAGCCGGCCGTCAGGGCTTTCGAGCGCCTGAGGATTCACCGAATTCTCGCAACAATCCTTGCGTTCGTTCTGCTGGCAGTTCTGATCATTGCCGTCCTCGCAGTTGTTTTTCCCACTGTGCGTTCACAGGCTCTGGAACTCGGCCAATCGCTCCCAACCCTGTATGTCGATGTGATCGATTGGATGCGAGAAACGGGCGCGAGATTCGGTGTGGACGTCGACACGCTGTTGAGCCAAGAGGCAATCGAGGAATGGTTGAACGATCCGGCAAACCAGGAGACGATTCAGCAGATCGTGTTTGGTTTTGGCGCAGGCGCCGGTCAGGTCATTCGCGGAGTTACCGAGAGTCTTGTCATCCTATTTCTTGCGCCGGTGCTTGCCATATATGTCCTCATCGACCTCGATAGGTTCAAGAAAACCTCGGTCGAGCTGACTCCACCCAAGTATCAGGAGGAAGTTGCTTACGTCGGGGGCGAGGTGGGGGGTGCACTTGGGTCGTTCGTCCGTGGTCAGCTTCTGGTTGCGTTCATCGTCGGTGTCGCATCGAGTATCGGTATGTGGATCATCGACCTTCCGTTTTGGCTGCTGATCGGGATCCTCGCCGGATTCCTAAATCTCATCCCGTTCCTCGGCCCCATCGTCGGTGGAGCGCTCGCCGTGCTCGTTGCATTATTGAACGGTGACCCCTGGCAGGC
>CAXMPK010000114.1:0-3118 GCA_964195405.1 uncultured Acidimicrobiia bacterium | reverse complement strand
GGCGTGGGACCTGCGACGCTCGCCGGATTGAAGAGGCTCGGAGTGGAGACGGTGGGGGACATCGCAGAGTTGCCGGTGACCTCATTGACAGCGACCCTGGGACCAACTCTTGGTCGACATCTCCATGATCTGGCACATGGTCGGGATCCAAGGTCGGTGGTGCCGGATATCGGATCCAAGTCGCTCTCAGTCGAACAGACCTACGAGACCGATCTGACTGGCATTGAGGTAATTGAGGCCGCTTTGCTCTCGCACGCACAACGGCTCTCCGGGCGTCTTCGACGGAGCGGTCTCGCGGCTAAGACGCTCACTGTCAAGCTGCGCTACGACGATTTCACTACCCCAACGCGCAGCCAGACCCTCGACGGAGCCGTAGTCGGGGCGAGAGATCTCTTTAGGGTGGCCACGGAGTTGCTGAGCCAGCTTGACCTCAGTCGCCCGGTCCGACTCCTTGGGCTCGGAGCCTCTTCGCTAGAGCCGAGTGAAGGTCCAAGACAGCTTGGCTTGGAGAGTTCGACCGACTGGGATCGTGTTGAAGATGCTGTTGCCGCGGTCAAGGATAGATTCGGCGATTCAGCCGTTTCGCCCGCTCGACTGATCGAAGGCAAAAGCCGAAATGAAGATCCTTCATGACTGTGTCGGCTGTCGGTGTAATGTTTAGTGTGGGCAATGGCTCTGATGAGCCTGGGTGATGAGATGCCGTTAGACGACAACGAACAGAAGATCCTCGAAGAAATCGAGCGTCAGTTCTACGACGAGGACCCCGAGCTTGCCCGCGCCGTCGAGAGAATAGAGCGGCCTCCCCGCGTCGGAGTCCGGCTCTCTGTGTTCGGAGTCGTCGTCGGTCTGGTGATCGTGATCGCCTACGTGTCAACAACCTTGGTGGCGGTCCTCGGTTTTGCACTTCTGGTGGCCTCTTCAACTTCACTCGTAACTGCTCTCAGGGTCCGCGGATGGCGCCCGGCGCCCGCCGAGGTAGACGAAGAACCGGCTGAGTAAGACTCCTCGGCCTCGTCAACTCGTCTCCAGTTCAATCCGACTATTGTTCCCGCCCCATCAGTGCGGTCACAGAGCGTGTCCGATGCGGCGGAGAGGAGCGAGTCCCGCTGCGACTCGCCACTAAAGGTTTAGAAAGGACAACGTGGAGCAGGCATTCACAGCCGAGCAAGCGTGCCGGCTGAGCAATTGCACCCATCATCAATTGCGCTACTGGGATCGGATGGGACTGGTAAGCCCTTCGGTTCAGGGGTCTGGGGGAAGACCAGGGGTCAGACGGCTCTACAGCTTCCGTGATCTCGTCGCATTGCGGGTTGTCCGGAGTCTTCTCGACAACGGCATGTCCCTACAACGGGTCCGCCGGGCGTGGGATTACTTGCGTCGCGAGGGCGACATGGAAGGTCACCTCGCTGATGTGAAACTGGTGACTGATGGTTTGTCGATTTTCACCGTCAGTAGTGACGACGGGGAGCTCATGGACGCTCTTCGTCAGGGTCAGCTTGCCTTCTTTGTCGCTATTGATGAGATCACACGCGAGGTCGAAGAGGACGTGAGTCACTTCGAGCTTGACCGCGAGCGTTTCCTCAACATGCTGCGAACGGTCGAAGAAGATGTCTCCGAGGAGCGGCAGGCCTTCGGGTCTTAGTCACTCTCGTTTCAGCAACGACTTCGGATTGATTGCTGCTCGAAGACGTTCCACACCGTCGAAGTTGTCATGGACCCAACCATCCACACTGTAGAGGTGTGATTCTTCGCCTTGGTCCTCCTGACTTCCATATATGGTCGACGAGTAACTCACGGCCATGGCAACAAGGGTGGAGTCGGTTTCCCTGGCGAATTCGATCGGAGTCTTTGATGAAGGCACCGGTTTTCTCAGATCGGTGAGTCGATCGACCAGTTCATCCCAGGCGGCGGTGATGTCACCGTGGCGGATTGCCTGAAGACGACGTCGCCGGCGGAACCATTTCGCCAGTGGGATCAACAACGCGGCGAAAGCGACCACCAGCAGCGCCATCAGCCACCACGGTGGTCCCGGGGTCGAAGCGGTGGGTTCCTCGGTCAAGTCAGGCTCAAAAAAACCGGACGATGTCTGATCGGGAGGTTGAAGCTGGCTTGGGGGCTGTTCGGGCGTGTAGTCGGCCGGATCGAATCCAGCGGTGAGACTGATCGGCTGGGTGTCGCCGCGCGGTGTGGGGTCGAACTGAACCCAGCCAAAGCCGTCCATCCACATCTCCACCCAGGCGTGGGCGTTGGTATCGCGAACCTCGACGTAGTTGGTGTCGTTCTCGACCTCGGGTGTTCCCGGTGTGAAGCCAAGCACAACCCGACTTGGGATTCCAAGTTCTCGACCCAAAACGGCCATCGAGGTCGCAAACTGCTCGCAGTATCCCGTCCGCCAGTTCTTACTCTGTGAGTCGTTGAGCCAATCGTCTAGGACAAGCGAGGTGTGACCAGTGTCAACCCCCACGTCGTAGGTGAAGTTTCCGCCATCCCTGAACCAATACTGCAACATCCAGGCCCGCTCATAGTCGGTAGTGGCATCTTTCGTGACGCGCTGGGCAAGATTCTCGATGCCGATGGGGAGACGTTCCGGTAAGTCCGTGTAGAAATCGAGATCGACCGGGACATCAAAATCAGCATTTGGCGGAGCGGCGGCGATCTGATCGAAGCGCCCGTCTGCCTTTGCGTTGGCAAAAAGCGGGCTCAGCTGACCATTGGTCCCGGTGGCGAGGGCGCCGATGTCGAGGCTGGCTTGCGGGACCAAGGCGGTCACCTTGTAGACGTCGTTCTTGCGAAGCTCGGATGGCAGAAACAGGGCAGAGTCGCTCAGGTAGTAGAACTCTCGTGGGTCGATACCACCGTCTACTTCAACCGGCTGGATATCGATCGGCACCCCCCCGCTGGGAGCTATTGGGCCACCGAGGCCGGTGCTGTAGACCTGGTGAGTCCACTCAATCGTGGAGCCTTGATAGGCATTGGTAGCGGGTCCGAGACCGCGGCCAGACTCAAATGGAAGAGGCTGGGTTTGCCGTGTCGAGCGTTTCCACTTGTTCCCGTCGAATTCGTCAAGGGTTTCCAGCGTCCAGTAGACCTGTCTCACATTGGGCGCCGGATCGTTGTA
>CAXMPK010000113.1:0-9403 GCA_964195405.1 uncultured Acidimicrobiia bacterium | reverse complement strand
TGTTTGACGGTGTGCTGAAGGAAGCGGCGATCGCGGGGCTTGACCGGGGAGGAAAGTTCGATGGTGCCAATGACTTTGCTCGAATCAGTGATCTGCTTGGAGCCAAGGGTTGAAACCCTCCCGCCGGTAGATAACACCAGGTAACGCTTCCCGCCGTCTTTGGAAGAGAGACGCTTCAGCACTGCATATCGACCATCTCGTGAGCCGCCAACTACGTCGACGACTGCGCCCGGACCGAGCGGGTGCTTGATTGCATACTGACGACGACGCGGCACGACAGCCTCGACCGATGCGAGGTATTCGTCGACACTGCCGCGCTCACAGCGGGCCTGCTGTTCTTCTTTGACCAGTTGATCTTCGAGAGCGGAGATTGTGCTCTCGGCGTCTGCGATGTCACCCACTCTCTGGAATGCGGCGAATGACGCTTCGAGAAGACGTTCAGCTTCGTCCTGTGGATATTTTGCGATCAGATTGGCAGTCATGTTGTAGGTCGGTCGAAAACTAGACCTGAGCTCATGAGCGCCGATCGACGCGATCTCGGTCACCTGGCTGAAACGTACGAAAGGCGAGTGCAGAACCACTCCAAACCCCTCGACGTCAGTGCCCCGACGCCCTGCCCTACCGGTGAGTTGGGTGTAGTCACCGGGACGAAGCAGCTCGTGACTATCGCCGTTGAATTTCGACAGATTCTCAATAACCACAGATCGGGCAGGCATGTTGATTCCGAGGGCCAAGGTCTCGGTAGCGAAGACTGCCTTCAGATAGCCGATCTCGAACAACTCTTCGACTGTCTCCTTGAATGCTGGGACCAGCCCAGCATGGTGGGAGGCAACACCCGCCTCGAGGCCGGCAATCCATCGCTCATAACCGAGAACGCCCAAATCCGAGTCCTCGAGGTGAGCGGTCTTCTCCTCGGCCACAACCCGGATAGCTTTGCGCTCCTCGGAGTCGGTGAGTCGTATCCCGGATTCGACCAGGCGGTTCATTGCAGCATCACATCCAGCCCGCGAGAAGATGAAGTAGATCGCTGGCAACATCCGCTGCTCAGCCAGTTCTTCGATTGTGTCGACTCGGTTCGGCGTCTTGTAGCGGCGCCTCTTGCCACGCTCCAAACTCAACATGTGCTCGAGTTTTGGGTTCGAGCGAAGACGACCGTCACGCGCCGTAAATGTGGGAAGAAGATGGAGTTGGTGACTGCCAGCTTTGTCCTTGAGCGCGTACATCGACTCCAGCGGTACAGGACGATCCTCAGTTTCGATCAGCTCGGTGGCCCCACGCCTCTCCCCAACCCAGGCAGCAAACTCCTCATTGTTTGAGATCGTGGCCGAGAGGCAAACCAACTGCACTCCCTTGGGGCAGTGGATGATCACTTCTTCCCAGACCGCCCCTCTCGATCGGTCCTGGAGGTAGTGGACCTCGTCGAGCACCACGATCGCGACGTCGTTCAGTTGACGGCTCTCCGCATAGATCATGTTTCTCAGAACTTCGGTGGTCATCACCACAACCGGAGCATCACCGTTGATCACATTGTCGCCGGTCAGGAGTCCGACACGGTCGGCTCCCAGATCGTCCCCCAGATCACTGAATTTCTGGTTTGAGAGCGCCTTTATGGGAGCTGTATAGAAAGCGCGTTTACCAGCCGCCAACGCGATATGGATAGCGGCCTCGGCAACAAGGGTTTTGCCAGACCCGGTGGGAGCCGTCACCACTACTGATGATCCCCTTGCCACTGCTTCCGCCGCTTCGATCTGGAACAGATCGGGATCGAAATCGAGACCCGCCCAGAATCCGTCGAGCTGACTGCTCACTTCTTCAGAACGAATCGGACCAGCCAATAGGTGATCTCATACAGAAGGTAAAGAGGCACCGAGAGAAACATGAGCGTCAACGCATCGCCACTAGGGGTGATGAGGGCGGCGCCGATCACCACAATCAGAACGGCCCAACGTCTTCCCCGGGCAAGCTGTTCTGACGAAACGATGTTGGCGGCTGCGGCTGTGAAGAGAAACACCGGATACAGGAATGCGAGACCGAATGCGAGGAGGTAACGGAGAACAAACGAGTAGTACAGCCCGATCCGTAAGTCGGTCTGAACCCCCGGAAAGATCCCAAGGAGAAACTTGAGGCCGCGGGGAAGGGTCCAGTATCCGAAGAGGACACCGCCGACAAAGAGCAGCACCAGCGTTCCGACGACCGGGAACGCCCATTTGCGCTCCCTAGTGTTGAGGGCAGGGTTGATGAACCCCCAAATCTGGTAAAGAACAACCGGGCTGGCGAGGAGCAGGCCGCCAAACAATCCCACCCTCATCAAGACACCCCATTTCTCAGCAACAGCCAGGCTCTGAAGTTCTGAGTCGGGTGTTGCTGTGTAAAAGGGCGCCTCGAGGATGGCTGTCAGCGAGTCGGCAAAACCAAAGGCGACCACGCTTCCCGCCAGAACCGCGATGAAGATTCGGAATATCCGCCAGCGCAGCTCCTCGAGATGTTTGAGGATGGATTGCGGATCGTCAGCACTCACTCGGCTTCCTCGTCGAGTACGCCCTCGTTGTTTTCCGCTGCCCGAGTCTGAGCCTCCTCAATCGCCTCCAGGTCAGCCATCGCATCGGCGGGAGTGGGCCCTGACAGGGGTTTGGGACCGGTCCACTCGGTACCCCTTGGGTCGGCGGCGTTGAACTCGTCGCTGATTTCCTTGAGTGGTTTGGTGATCTCGTCGATCGGAGCTTTCAGATCCTCCCCGATCGCCTTCAGGTCGGAGACCTCCGCCTCCAGACCTTGGGTGATGTCACGAGCGGCCTGTCGAAGCTCGGCGGACCATTGACCCACCTTGCGGGCAAGCTCCGGCAGGCGCTTGGGACCGAGGAGGACCAGCGCCAAAAGAGCAATGATGATCATCTCGCCACCCTGAAGCATGGGTACCGATGCTAAAGGCTTTCAGCCGTCTTGTGTGTTTAGTCGTAAGTCAGTGCTGATTTCGCCAATGATTTGCGACTCGGGACACAAATAGTGAAGGTGACGACTCCCCCGAGTCGTCGCCTTCACATTTCGAGGAGCACCAGGCCCACAGCGCCCGTCGAGATTGGTGAGCGGAGCTTCCTAGCTGGCCAGAAGGCGGAGAATATCCGGTTCCGACTCGAGGGCAGCCACAAATAATTCGATCTCTTCGTCGGTGATCGGATCGCTGTTGATAACTTCGAACTGGACGCCAGTGGCGAGAAGCACACTCACGACACGAGAGTTGGCAGGTCTTCGCTGCTCGGCCGTGCACGTTGGACATCTGAAGCAGTACTCGCCTTCCCTACCGCCGGGACGTAACTCGAGGGCAACGTCGTCGGGCGTGAGGTGAATGTCTCCGCAGCGGGAACACGTCGTTTTGATAGTCGTCATTTCTGGTCTCCGGTCTCCCATTCGTAAACAGGTGATCGGCAAGAAACTTCAATGACTGAAGGGCTGGTCGGTAGGTCTAGCGACCCCTATCGATAAGTTGCAAGGAGACTGGATCCGAGCTCTCGAACCCGCTCCGCAACTTCGGGGCCTTTCACGAGGCGGGCATTGTCCCCGAGTCGGAGCAAGAGTCTGGCCGGCACTTCTGGATCGGGCGCTGAAAACCGAATCCTTGTCTTGGTCTTGTATTCCCGGACTACCTCGACCGGGTAATACTCCAGAACCCATTGCGCTCTCGGGTAGAGATCGATATCACACACAACGTCTCCCGGCGACGCCGAATATCCAACACCTGGCGCAGGCACCTTCTTTGGACGAGCAAACGCTTCTTCGAGGACCTCCAGGTCGCGAATTCGATCGACCCTGAAGGTCCTCTCATCATCCACCAGTCGACAGTGTCCAGTGACGTACCAGCGCCCCAAAGTGGCGAACACCGACCATGGTTCGATGTCTCTGTATGTCGTTTCTTCCTTACCGACAGAGCGATAGACCATGCGGACAACCTGACCTTGGGCCGCCGCCTCTCTGAGGAAACCCACATTCTCCGACTCGCCGACAACATCAACCGCTAGTGCGCTATCGGCGTCGGGAACAACGACCTTCGTCAGTTTCTCAACGGCCGATTCGAGTGTCGGCGTTGCTTGGCCCGCCCCAATGACGGTCATACCGGCAGCGAGCAGTCCCAAAGCCTCGGTAGAGGTGAGACGCGGGGCTCTCGTGAAGTAGTCGGCCGCGTCGATGACAACTTCATCCTCATCGATATATGCCTCCATCAGATCCCCTGGGCCATAGCCGGGAAGACCACAGACGAATACCGTGTTCAGGTCACGGGTCAGCTGATCTTCGGTGTAGTCGAATCGTTCGAGGATCTCTCCAACATCCGCCGACTGGTTCTCCAAGACAAACGGGATCAGCGCCAATATCCGGGAGAGTCTGGAAACAGTGCGAGAACTGGTGCTCACGGCAAGGATCCAACGGCCGCATCGACATTGGACCGGATAGCCTCACGGATCTCGGGCGGGCCCAGCACTTCGGCCGAATCTCCGAAACTGAGTATCCAGCCAATAAACGCATCACGGTTGGCAACCGGCACTTTCGCACGGAGCTCTCCCTTGGGCTCATCGAGACCAAGTGTGCGGGCCGCCCACCAAGCAACTTCCGGGTCGAATCGAACCTCTGCCTCCACTTGCGGATCCGATCCGGTCTCCCAAGGTTGGAGATCCATGATCGATTTGGCGTCGAAATCACGCGGTTTGGTGAAGGTCCCCGCTTCCTCGGCCACTTCGATATCATCAACCCGGTCGATCCGATATAGGCGCTCCCCGCCGTGACCGCCGCCGAGCAAATACCAGTGCCCACGTCGATGGGCCATGCCGTACGGGTTGAGATTTCGCGATTTTCCCCGGTAGTTGAATACGATCGACCGGTGCTCGGTGATCGCTCCGAAAAGCGTGCCGAGACTGTCGGCTTCTTCACCCAAGTCGGCGCCGAGCGGCTCGATCCCAACCCCGCGCTCAATACCACCCAGCTTCAGCAGGGCGTCGAGGCCGACATGCGACCCACCGAGACGGACCATTCGCGCTGCAACTGAGAGTGCTACCCGCTCCTCGTGCGACAACCCCGGATCCGGAACTGCGTATTCGTCAGGATCGACTGTGTATCCGAAGTCGATCTCCCAAGCGTCGAGGGCTTCACGCTTGATGGGGACTCCCAGTCGTCTAAGGACGTCTTTGTCGCGCTCGAACATGCGATGAAATGCCTCATCTGTCTGATCGTCGTATCCGGCGACGGTGTGGCGAACATCATCGGCGTTTACTGGGTTTGGCGATTCGAGAAGGTAGATCAGAAGGTTCAGAACCCTTTCAACGACACTCTGCATCAGTTGTTCTCCCCCAGCGAAACGGAGGGAGCCACACCTAAAGGACTAAGTGGGGCAATGGCAACCACGCTGAACCTTGCTCCAATCGGTTCTTTCCCCCTTGAAAGGGAGGACATCAAAGGCTCTCGATGAGTTTCTCTACACGTTCGTCGTGGGCCTTGAAAGGGTCTTTGCACATCACGGTTCGCTGGGCTTGATCGTTGAGCTTCAAATGGACCCAGTCGACCGTGAAATCACGTTTCTTGGCCTTGGCGGCCTTGATGAAGGAGCCTCGGAGCCGTGCCCTTGTGGTCTGTGGCGGCGTGCTTATCGATTCGGAGACCTTCGCGTCGCTGACCACGCGCTCTACCATTCCCTTGTTCTCCATCATGTAGTAGAGACCGCGGGTGCGGTCGACGTCGTGATAGGCCAGATCCATCATTGAGAGCCTGGGGTCGGACAACGGAATCCCACGGGTTTCTGAGAATCTTTCGAGAAGTCGGTATTTCATCACCCAGTCGACCTCACGGTCCAACGTCATGGGGTCCTTTTCCAAGCCAGTGAGCAAATGCTCCCACCGATCAATCGCCTGCTGCACCTGGGGAGGAAATCCGGGGCTACGGGCGAACCTCATCGCACGGTCGAGATACTCCCATTGGATGTCGAGCGCGCTCAATTCCCGGCCGTTGGCCAATTTGATCTTGCGACCACACGTGATGTCGTGGCTGACTTCACGGATAGCTCGGATCGGATTCTCGAGTGTCAGATCGCGGAACACCACGTCTCGCTCGACCATCTGGAGAAGGGCAACCATCGTGCCCATCTTCACGAAGGTGGCGTACTCACTCATATTGGAATCACCGGCGATCACATGAAGGCGGCGATAGCGTTCGGCGTCCGCGTGGGGCTCGTCGCGGGTGTTGATGATTGGGCGGGATCGTGTCGTCGCCGATGACACTCCTTCCCAGATATGGTCGGCACGCTGTGAAATCGAGTAAGCAGTACCGCGGGGAGTCTGTGCAAGTTTGCCCGCACCGAGAAAGATCTGACGGGTAACCAAAAACGGAATCAGGACATCAACTGTGCGATGGAAGTCCTTATGCCTGCTGACGAGGTAGTTCTCATGACACCCATAGGAGTTTCCAGCGCTGTCGGTGTTGTTCTTGAAGACGAAGATCTCACCTCTGATCCCCTCTTCCTCGAGTCGCTCTTCGGCGCCCTTGACCAAACCTTCGAGGATCCGCTCCCCGGCCTTGTCATGAGCGACCACGTCGTCGAGGTCGTCGCACTCCGGTGTGGCGTATTCGGGGTGGGACCCAACGTCGAGATAGAGCCGGGCACCGTTCTCGAGAAACACGTTGGACGATCGGCCCCATGACACCACACGACGGAAGAGGTATCGAGCAACCTCGTCGGGGCTGAGTCGGCGCTGGCCTCTCAGAGTGCAGGTGACCCCGTACTCGTTCTCAATTCCGAATATCCGTCGATCCACCTTGACAGGCTAAACCGTGCTCCACTTCAGCGGAACCATGTTGGTGGTGCTATTTGCTGGGGAGTTCGGCTGGGTCGAGACGACGGAACGACCGACGACCGTTGGCCTGGTCGAGCACCGCTGCCTCCCAACCCTCCGACTCTCGCCCTTCTGAACGGCGAAAAGCCTCAGCACCGGCTGCCAGTGCTTCGTCGAGGCTCATACCTTCGTGCCACAAGTCTTCGAGAGCTTCGGTCAGTTCCTCGAACTTGCCTCCGATCGCCACGTAGTGACGCTCGTCGAAGAGAGTGCCGTCATAGGTGATCCGAAAAAGACGATGTTCCTCGCCATCCTCTGAGATCTCAGCCAAAAGGATCTCAGTTTCGAAGGGCTTGGGATCACGGGTAAAGATCATCCCCAGGGTCTGAGCAAATGCCGTGGCCAGTCCCATGGCGGTGACATCATCTCGGGAATAGAGATAGCCCATCAGGTCGGCTTGACGGACACCCGCCTTTCTGAGTGTTTCAAACTCGTTGTATTTCCCCACCCCCGCAAATGCGATGCGGTCGTATACCTCGGAGATCTTGTGGAGGGCGGTCGAAGTGTTCTCTGCGAGCAACAGAACTCCATCGCTGTAGTCGATGGCGACTATCGATCGGCCTCTCGCAATCCCTTTGCGTGCGAACTCGGCCTTGTCTCTGACCAGTTGCTCTGGGGCGACATAGAAGGGAATGCTCATCTCACGCTCTCCAGAGCGCTTTCGGCTATCGGGCCGATGACGGCGTCATCAAGTTCCTCAACACCGTCGGCGTCCACACGTACAACGTTGGGGAAAATCCCCCGCCTCAGATCCGGCCCTCCTGTGGCAGTGTCTTCCTGGGATGCAGACACCAGCGCATGAACAGCCAACTCCGCGGCTTCGCTACCAGAGATGTCGTCGTGATAGACAGTCCGAAGATAGGAGCGGGCCAAACGTGAGCCCGAGCCAGTGCTGCCGAAGTCTATCTCCTCGTAGCGACCACCGACCACATCGAAGCTGTAGACACGACCCAGACCGGTGCGCTCATCGTACCCAGCGAACAAAGGCACGACGACAAGTCCCTGGAACGCCATCGGGAGTTGGGAACGGACCAGGCGCGCCAAGAAAGATGCCTTCCCATCGAGAGAGAGCCTCACTCCTTCGATCTTCTCGTAATGCTCCAACTCGACCTGGAAGAGACGGACCATGTCGATGGCGAGACCGGCCGTACCGGCGATTGCCACGGCTGAGTAGAGGTCTGCCGGAAACACCTTCCGTACGCGTCGGTGGGCCACCAAATGGCCTTCTGTAGCGCGCCGGTCCCCGGCCATCACAACACCCCCGCCGTATCGCAGGGCGAGAACGGTGGTCCCTTCAGGCGCAGAAGGAATCTTGGCGCCGGCAGGAATCGTTATTGCCGGTTGAGCCCCTATCGACTCCAACAGATCCGTGAAGCTCGAACCGGGCACCGGAGCATCGAGAGGCAGCGGGCCCATCGGCCTGTCGATCACTCGCCACCCTTCTGGACGTAGTTCTTCACGAACTCCTCGGCGTTCTCCTCGAGCACTTCGTCGATCTCATCTAGCAACTCATCAAGTTCCTCGAGATCGGTCTCTCTCTCTACCTTGGCCTCGACTTGTTCTTCGGCTTCTTCCTTGCCCTTGTCTCGGGATTGTGATCGTTCTCGGTCTGACATGAACCTCATCCTCCCAGAAGACGCAGCAGATCCGCTGCGTCCTCCGCTTCGTCTATCAAGGATCCGACGCGTTCGGCGTCGCCCCGTAAGGGCTCCATCATAGGAACGCGCTTGAGATGCGACTTACCAACATCAAAAACAAGAGAGTCCCAGTTCGCTGCGACCAGTGACTCGGGGAATTCGGTGACGCATCTGCCCCTGAAGTAGGCACGTGTCCGCTCAGGCGGATTCGTCACTGCGGCTTCGACCTCGTCGTCGTCAAACAAACGACGCATCGCACCTCTGGCCTCGAGTCGGTTGTAGAGGCCTTTGGCTTGGTCAATATCGTGATATTGATGGTCGAGGGCTTTGAGCTTGGGGTCTGACCAGGAGAGCCCGTCGCGCTCGATATAGCCGTCAATAAGACGCTTCTTTGCTTGCCAGTCGAGAGTGTTTGAGAGTTTGGCTGGGTCGGTCTCCAGCAGACTGAGCGTCCGTTCCCATTCGTCGATGAGGCGCTGCCAGACAGGATCATCCAATTCCTTCTCTACATACTTTGATAGCCACTCGAGATACCGCACCTGTAGCTCCAGGGCGGTAGCAGTTCCTCCCCCATCGAGTTGGATTGGACGACCCAACGAGATGTCATGGCTGACTTGCCAACAGGCTTCGACCGGGTCGGCCAAATCGAGAGGGTCGGGCAGTGCGCCATCCTCGAGGGCTGCCAAAAGGAGGGCTGTCGTGCCCAGTTTCATGAAATTCTGTGGCTCCGAAAGATTGGCGTCACCGATGATCACGTGGAGCCGGCGATACTTTGACGGGTCGCCGTGAGGCTCATCCCGGGTGTTGATGATGGGACGCTTCAGCGTGGTCTCCAGACCAACCTCCTCTTCGAAGAAGTCGGCGCGTTGGGTGATTTGGAAATCCACTTCGGGTCGA
>CAXMPK010000112.1:0-2038 GCA_964195405.1 uncultured Acidimicrobiia bacterium | reverse complement strand
CCCTCACCCAAGACGACCTCGACTTCGCCGCTCACCAACTCAACGGGAGACCTAGACAAACCCTCCGATGGCTGACACCCTCACAAAAACTCGCCGAAACATTGCAATGACCCCCTGAGACCGCACCGGTTATGGGCGGGGCCAACTCGTGGCCTGGGCAGGCCGTCCCGATGGGTTAATCGTCTGACAGCCCAGATTTCACCACTATCACATCCCAGATCAGGGGCACCCCGTTCGCACCGCGTCTTGCCTGGAGCAGGTCGGCAATGTGATCCCTGTCGGTTGCCGTGAAGGCGTCGATGGGCCGCATCGCGACAAATGCGGCGAACGCCAGGCTCGCTTCAGAGGCAGCCTCGCCCTCGAACATCGCTTCGTCCGGAAGCCACTTAGTGAATGCGTGTCGGGTTGAGCCGTACCCGAATTCATCTAACGCTTCAACAACCTCGTCACCTACAAGAGTCATGCGCTTATCCGGCGACAAACTGCGATTGAAATCGGCACCGATCGAATCAGTGTTCGGCAGCACCAGACATGCGACACCGTCAGGAGCCAATAAATCGATCAGCTTCTCCAGTTCACGTTGAGCCGTACCAATAAAGAACCACGAGAACATCGACACAATGCGGTCGAACTTCAGGGAAGTGGAGTAGTCCTGAAACGTCGACTCAGCCACACCCTTGACTCGATCGAGAAGATGCTCTCGTCGCATATAGGAGCGAAAGGCATCGCCTTGCTCAGGCGACGGATCCAAATACCAGACCTCGGCCATCGGAGCGTTCCGCAGCAACGTCGCCTCGACAATTCCTTCGCCTCCGCCGACGCTCAACAGCGAGCACACCTCGCTCCAAGACGTCAGGTTTAAAAGTGCGGCCGTCTGAGCTTGATAGTCGTCCGCCAGTCTGAGAAACGCCTCGAACAGTCTCCGATGTGAACCTTCGTAGAGCGGGCTTTCCATGACTAGTCGGCCTCCATGATCCTTCTTGGAGATGTGCATCATGCCTGGACCGCTGCAACACCCTACATCCAAGCGTATCGGCACTTATCGGATGCGTTATGTAGGTTCGATCGACTCGTGACGGAAACCTTCATCCTCAACGGGCGGTCACCTCATTCGGTGACGCCATTGCCAGTTCGATGAAGATATCTGGGCATTCACCCGCACATAACGGCACTTATGGGCGGCTAGTACGCGAACTGATCGTGGATGTTGCCGTGGAGGTCGAGTAAGAACGCAGTGTCGCCTGTGTTGTTCCAAACGGCTCCTCCGCTGCACCAATACAACTCTGTGGTTGTGTCCACCCTGCAACCGGAGCCCGTCTGAGGCAACGATAAGTCACAACGCCGAGCCGACAATCCAATGCGCCGTTTGGTCAATCATGTCAGACCTGACATGATTGGAGAGGGAAAGTTTCATTGCACGGGGAATTCTCCCGAGGGAGGTATAGACCGTGGCAAAACCAAGGCTCCTCTGGGTTGATATCGCGATGGCTGGTATTGCTGGCATCTTCCTCGCCATGGTCATCTTCCTACGGAAAGAGGACTATTTCCTTCCGTTGTTGGGTGCTTACGCCTTACTAGTGATCGTTTGGGCGTTGGTGGCGGAGTGGGTGGCGATGACTGCGGAGCGCAAGACCCAGGTGACTACTGACTAACACTCCCCTCAACCGCCGATGTTGCCAAATGGGCAGCTTCGTCACGCGCAACCGCAGATGTACCTAGCCAGCGCCAGCAGCAAGTGCATGACCAAGCGCTGTGGGACGCCATACAGGTAATGCAACGGCGCACCCGACAGTGAAGGATCGCTCTTCCGTGTCTCTCTGAGCTGAGCCAAAACCGCAGATAACGGCACTTATGGGCGGTCTGCTCAGGCGTACATAATGATTCTCTTATGTCAAGTTGCCGGCGGTTTGTGGACAGGACTGGGATGGGTCACACCAGTTGGTGGACAAGCTCTTATTAGGTCACACGGTCCGCCTAGAACGGTCTGGGTGGGGTCGACAGGTCATTATCAGGACAGCATCAACGATGCGTCAGCCGG
>CAXMPK010000111.1:0-6696 GCA_964195405.1 uncultured Acidimicrobiia bacterium | reverse complement strand
CCCTTCGAGTGCCCTCGCTGCTGCAGCGTCCACCGCGGCATCGGAACCGTCGCTACCGATCAAGGCTTCGGCAACACCTTCGGCCAAAGTCGGCTTGGTGCCGACGCCGGTCACCGCGATCCGTGCCGCCTCGATGGAGCCGTTTGACTTCTTCACCCATGCCGCTGCCCCGGCAACGGCGTAGTCAGAGCGCCCACCCCGTCGACCAAGCTTGTCGTAAGCCGAGGCCTCGCCGGCGCCTGCCTTGGGGAGGCGAATCGAGGTGAGGATCTCGTCGTGGCTGAGCGCAGAAGTCAGGGAGTCAACGAAGAACCCCGACGCCGGGATCTCACGAGTTCCGGAAGCGGACTGAGCCACCATCACGGCTCCGCAGGCGATAGCGCCAGCGGGCTGATCGGCCGCCACATCTGCATGGGCGAGGGCTCCACATGTGGTGCCCTGGTTTCGCACTTGAACATCCCCGGTGAGCGATGCAGCCGTAGCCAGCGCCGCAGCGTTGGCACTTACCGCGTCGTTCGATGCTGTGTCGGCATGACGCACCAAGGCGCCAATCGACAGGTGGTCCCCGTTGTCATCGATCGAGTCGAGTCCCGGGATGTTCCCGATGTCGACGACCTTGGCCGGAGAAAACAGCCTCATTTTCATCAAGGGGATCAGGCTCATCCCACCGGCCATGACCTTGGAGTTCTCGTCCAGGGCTGCGAGTGCGTCGCTCAGCGAAGTAGGAGCTATGTAGTCGAATTCTCTCGGGTACATATTTAGCCCCTCGCTTCCTGAATCGCCGCCCAAACCCGTTTCGGTCTCAGTGGCATATCGACGTGTTTCACACCAAACGGTTCGAGGGCGTCGACCACTGCGTTGACAACTGTTTGAGCAGCTCCAATGGTCCCGGCCTCGCCGATTCCCTTGGCACCGATCGAGTTGATATTGGTCGGGGTCACCGTGCTGCTTATTTCGTAGAACGGAACATCCTCTGCAGTCGGAATCGGATAGTCGAGCAACGAACTGGTAAGTAGGTTTCCGTCTTCGTCGTAGACGACATCTTCGAGCAGTGCTTGGCCGATGCCATGTGTGACGCCACCTTGCACTTGTCCGGCCACGATCATTGGATTGACTTGGATCCCACAGTCATCAACGGTGAAATAGCGGAGGATCTCGACGTTCCCAGTGTCGGGATCGACCTCCACCATTGCGAGATGAGAGCCAAACGGCCACGTGGCGTTTGGAGGATCGAAGATCACATGTGACTCAAGGCCACCCTCGATCTCACTCTCGCCGAGACGGTGGGGCAGGTACGCCGCCGCGGCGATCTCACCCCATTCGATACTGCTATCCGGAGAGCCGGCCACAGAAGCGCCTTCGGCACTCAGCTCGATATCATCCGCGGACGCCTCGAGCAGGTGAGCCGCGATGTCCTTTGCCTTGGTGGCAACCCGCTCTGCGGCGTCGTAGGTAGCGCTTCCGTCCACGGCCACCGATCGGCTTCCGAACGTCCCAACACCCATCGGTGCCTCGCCGGTGTCACCGTGGATGACCCTGATCTTTTCGACGGGTATTCCCAGACGATCTGACACCAACTGTGCCCAGGTCGTCTGATGGCCCTGGCCGCTAGGGCCGGTGCCGGTGATCACAGTCACGGAAGTATCAGGATTTACCCGCACGAGACCCGTTCCGTAAAACCCGGCAGGTAGACCGTAGGTCGACCAGGAGAAGCCAAGCTCGGAGAGGGCAGTGGGGGCAAAGCCACACACTTCGCAGTAGGAGGCGACGCCGATTCCAACATATCGACCCTCAGCACGGGCGGCATCCCGCTCGGCCTTGAGGCCTTCGTAGTCGGCAACTTCGACGAGCTTGTCGAGGTTGGTCGCGTAGTCGCCGGTGTCCATGGCGAAACCGATAGGTGACACGGTTGCCTCGTCGAATTTCTCGACGAAAGCCCTCTTTCGAACATCGATTGGATCAACTCCGATTTCCCTGGCGTACGCATCAATAGCGCGCTCCAGGTAATAGGCGGCCTCCGGCCGTCCCGCACCTCGACAGGCATCGGTTGTCATCTTGTTGGTGAAGACGCAAGTCACCTTCCAATGGGTCGGGACGTTGTACTGCCCCGAACCCACAAACAGACCCAGAAACGGTATGGCCACAGTGAAGTTCTGCTCGTAGGCACCCATGTCGGCGATGGCGTCGAGTTCATACCCGAGAATCTCCCCATCCCTGGTCCCAGTGATGGTCGCAGTTCCGACCCAACCTCGGCCATGGATTGACGAGCCCGAGGATTCACGCCGCGTCTCAGTCCATTTCACAGGTCGATCGAGTTGCTGTGCCGCAAAGCACACCAGGATCTCGTCGGCGTAAACGTTGAGTTTCACACCAAACCCGCCGCCGACTTCAGGGGCAATCACCTGAACGTGGGTTGCATCGAGGCCAAACGTTGTCTTCACCGCACCCATGAGGGCATGCGGCACCTGCGAGCTGGAGTGGATGACAAATCGGCCGTAGCCCGCTTGCCACTCGGCGACGACCGAGCGTGGTTCGATCGCAACCGGCATCAAACGCTGATTGACAGCTTCTACGCTAACGCTGACAGTGTCATCACGATCCTTTGCGTCAGCGATGGTCTGCTTTGTCGCAGCGATCCCTTCTTCGTCACCCCACGGACCTGCCTCCCAGGCCAGAATCACGTTCGATTCGAGTTCATCATGGACGAGAGCGACATCGGATGCCGCTTCCTTTAGGTCGATAACGGCCTTCATGGGTTCATAGTCGACTTCGATCAAGTCGGCGGCGTCACGGGCCTTGTAGGAGTTTTCTGCAACAACCATGGCGACGGCCTCGCCGACATGGTTCACCTCACCACCGGCCAGTAGCGGTCGACCCTTGACGATCTTGACCTGTGCCAACAGATCACCCAAGTGCGCCACGTCGGCGTTGGTATAAACGGCGACGACACCGTCGGCAGCGGCTGCTGCGCTGGTGTCGATCGAGTTGATTTTGGCGTGTGCGTAAGGGCTGCGGGCGAAGGCTACATAGGCCGTTCCGTGGGGTGTCACATCGTCGGTGTATGTGCCTTTGCCCTGAATGAGAGCGGGGTCCTCGCGACGTCGTACCGAACCACCGAGTGCACTTGTCGTTGTAACCATTAGCTTCCCTCTTCCCAGTCGGGCGGTGCCGGCTCTTCGCCACGCATCTTGGCCCCGGCGTATTCAACAGCCCGAACGATGTTGTGGTAGCCGGTGCAACGGCAGAGATTGCCTTCGATCGCGTGACGGATCTCACCCTCCGACGGATTGTTGTTTTCCTCCAGAAGCGATGCTGCCGACATGATCATGCCTGGTGTGCAGAAACCGCACTGGAGGCCATGACGCTCCCAGAAGCCTTCCTGCACCGGATGGAGGTCTCCATTCGAGGCCATGCTCTCGATGGTGGCTATGTCTGCTCCGTTGGCCTGAACGGCGAACATCGTGCACGACTTGACGGGTTTGCCATCAACATGAACGGTGCAGGCACCGCAGTAGCCGGTTTCGCAACCGACGTGTGTACCGGTGAGCCGAAGCTCTTCTCGAAGAAAATGGACAAGAAGCGTCCGGTTTTCAACATGAGCTGATACCTCACGTTCGTTGACGGTCATCGACACTTGCATAGGTTCCCTTTCGCCTTACGACTGATGATTGGAACATATCAACTCTGACAGGGGCCGTGTCGCCGGATCTGGATGTTTTCACGAAACCGACAGATTCGAGTGTTTGGAGTGCATCAGGTCGCCACGCGACCTCGGACACACCAAAGCGAAGGCCAATTTCCTTTTTTTAGGTCGGCTTTTGGGCGCAGGAGACCATTCCAGTGAGTAGGTTTTTTTTTGACACTAAGAAAGGGAGAAATGTGCTTTCTGTATCGGTGATCTTCTTCACCTTCGCCCTCGGGGCTTGGGTGATCGGTCTATACCTCATCGGGATGGGTTCCGAACCCGCGGAAGACGGCGGGAACCCGTTGACGACGGTGGGTTGGATAGAGCTTGTGGTCGGCATAGTCCTGTTCAGCCAGGTCTTTATCCTGGTGCAACAGGACGCCGGTGTCGTTCTCGCTGGCCTGGTCGTCCTTTTTGCCGTGTTCTTCACGTCATTCGGCGTGGCACTGATCAAGGGAGCAGACCTGCGACCGATCGGCAATCTGGCGATACCGGTAGGAATACTGGCAGCCGTTTATGTCGACTTCTTCGATGGGACCTTTATGTTCCAGTCCTCGACGATCTGGTGGCTTGTTGTCTTCCTCCTAGTGGCAGGTTTCACCTACGGCAAGGTGCCGGCCAAGGTGCTGGGCTGGGCACTCGTGATAACAGGAATCTGGGGTTTCCTCCCCGCCGTATACCTGGCACTTGCCATCGATCTGTTTTAGCAACCCATTTCCTGAGATAGACAGGCAGTTCCAATTGAGGCCCCTGGCGACAAGCCGGGGGCCTCTCTCTTGTCTTTGTGTCGTTGACTATCCCGGATCGCAATCAACTCAAGCTTGGCGGACGGTGTCAGTTGGCAATAACGTCAACCGTTCGGGCCCTTAGCTCAATCTGGTCAGAGCAGCGGACTCATAATCCGTTGGTTGCAGGTTCAAATCCTGCAGGGCCCACTGTGATCCGTTTGAACGAAACCTCCAGCGGCGGCGACCGATCGCTATAAACGTGCCCAATGCCTGACGATCAGCGACCGGACGGAACCGCCAAGCCGGAACAGACGCCCGTCCGTGTGGATCTGACGGCTGCTGAATTCCAGGATTACGACGGCCCATCTGCAATGAGCACGGCGGGAAAGTATGACTTCTCTCGTATCTGGACGCAGGCAACGCTGCGGGCATTTGCTGCGATGGTTGTCGCCCTCCTCATCATTAGTGCTCCTTCCACGTCTCCGAGGTTGTTGGCATACGGCCTGGCAGCGCTTCTTTTTGCCTGGGCTATCGGTGCGGCCGTCGAGCTGATTTCGGGCTCAGAGCGGACTTTCTTTTCCTTTGGGCGGATCGTTGTCTTGATCGCGTTGTCGATTGCTCTGGTTGTTTGGGATGAGTTCACCGCTACCCAGCTAGGACGACTCATCGGGATCGGTTTGATTGCTGCCGGCTTTATCACCGCGTGGAAGGCGTATCAAGCCAGGGCGGATCAGAAGCCGACGGAACGTTCCGTTGCGGTTCTGTTCTACGTCGGGATTGGTGCCGCTCTGCTGATCTCGCCGGCAACCCTTTTGAGCGCGGCCATCCTCAGCATCAGCGTCTACTGGTTCCTTGCTGGCCTGATCTCGGTGATTACAAACTTGCGGACAGGAGGCGACCCGGTTCCACCGTCAGAGACCTGGCATGAATTCATGAGGTGGGTGCAGATTCGGCCAAATACCGCCGACGATCGCATCCAGCTCTACGACAAGCTGTTCTACGAAGGTGAGGCGGGGCCAAGACGGCTTTCTCGATTCTTCGCTCTGATGGCTTTTGCGACGGCCATAGCCGCCTACGGAATCATTGCCGACTCGACAGCTGTAGTTATTGGGGCGATGCTCGTCGCGCCGTTGATGACCCCGCTCATGGGTACCTCGCTGGCCATGGTGATGGGGTGGCCGCGACGGGTTCTCTACACCGGACTGGTAGCACTCGCAGGAATCGCTTTGGCCATAGGCTTGTCGATCGTCTTTGGCTGGTCGGTCGCCGCCGAAATCTCGTCCGTGACCAACTCACAGGTTGCTTCCAGGATCTCACCAACGATCGTTGACCTGCTCATCGCCGTTGCTGCCGGTGGCGCGGGTGCTTTTGCACTTTCTCGACCTGATGTTTCGGATTCATTGCCTGGGGTTGCCGTTGCCATCGCACTGGTGCCGCCGCTGGCCGTGATCGGTTTGATGATCTCGCAGGCCGACTGGAGTTCTGCGATCGGTGCATTGCTGTTGTTCACGACCAACCTGGTTGCGATTCTCCTGGTGGGCGGCTTTGTGTTTGTTATGACAGGAGTTGTTCCGCTGTTTCAAATATCGAGCAACACCGATCGCATCAAAAAGACTCTGGGCATGGTCGCTATTCTCGCATTGCTGATCGTGGCGGTTCTTGGCGTCAGCACAGACCAGATTGAGGCGCAGTCGCAAGGCGTTGCTGCGGTAACCGCCGCTGTGGACGATTACATCGAAGATACTGAGTTGTCGCGGGGGGACGTAACGGTCACACAGAGTCAGGTGATAGTCACTCTCACCGGCCCCGAAGCGCCAGACGACTTCAACGTGCTCATTGACTCGATAACGTTGGAATTGGGAGAGGTCGAAGTGCTCGTCCACTGGTTCCAGCGCACAACATTCCGATCCGACACTTGAAACAGCCGCGGGGACTCTTGATCGAATGAGAATGCGAAGCTTGCAACCGCCCCGGCTGCGAACCCTCGAGACAGAAGGTCACCGCACCGCAACCTGGTTAGAGCTCTTTTACGACCTTGCCTTTGTTGCCGCCGTTGCTGTACTCGGTGTCCGGCTCGCTGGCGTTGATCAGGCCGGGGGAGTTTCGGTCTATCTCGGATTCCTACTCCTGATTTGGTGGCTCTGGGTTAGTCACACGTTTTATGCCGATCGATACGACACCGACGACCTCATCTATCGGATTCTGGCGACGGTGCAGCTGGTCGCGGTGGCGGTAATAGCCGCTTCATTGACCGGAGACGCTGTTTCCACTTTCGCGTTCGCT
>CAXMPK010000110.1:0-14468 GCA_964195405.1 uncultured Acidimicrobiia bacterium | reverse complement strand
TGGATGCGGAACTGGTGCTATCTACCGGCGTTGGGAGAACAAAGAGGCCCTGGTTGCTGAGGCGATCCGGACCGGACCGGACCCCTCACCTTCCATACCCCTGAGCAGCAGCCCGAAGGCTGATCTCGCGGTCGCCATACGCACAAAAGTACAGACGGCAGCGGAACATCCAGACCTGATGCCAGGGCTCGTCAGCGCCATGCGCTCCAACCAAGAAATCAGAACAGCCATCCAGGGCCGCTACACCACCGAACCAATGAAACAGCTCCTGGAGCGTCTACTAGGACCGAACCACCCACAGCTCGACATCCTCGCTGAACTAGTACCAGCCATAACCTTGCACAGAACAACCTTCACCAGATCAGAGATCAACCAAGAGCAACTCACCCAGGACCTGGTCGCCCTCATCGAATCCTGTATTCAAACCCCACAAACCGAAAACAAGGCCAATCCGAGACAACAACCCCGCCCATAACCGGCAGGCAATATGCCCATCTGATCGAGCCGCCAGTAAGTGCCGTTAGGTGCTGGTCTATGTGAGGGGTTCGGGGTGGAGTAGGTGCGCCCTGGTACTGAAGCGAAGGGTTTCGAGGTCGAGTTGACCTTCTTCGTATCCCCACCGGTCGTTGAGCCATATCAGGTCGGGGTCGTCGGTGTACCAGCGGACCGGTCCTGCAAACAGACGCCTGCCCTGTTCATCAGGCAACAAGCTGATTCCCTGCATTCGATACAGAATCGAGTGGTCGCTGTCATCGAGGTGAATGGTCCCCGTGATGTCGGGTAGGTAAACGCCGTCTGGTCGGCGGGGTGGAAAGTTGGTCCACTCGATGCGGCCACCTTTGCCAGCCCAGTCGATGCTTCCTTCACCTCGACCGATCATCTGGAGGAACGCTCCCTCGTATAGCTCAACCGTGTCGGTCGTCCCGGCGATGTACCCCTGTTCGGTGGTGTAAAGGAGTTCGCTTCGCATTAGCCGCCAGGATATTCCGCCAAAGATTCACCCGCACATAAGTGGCTGCGATGTGCGGGGCTCATCCGCTGGTTGGCGGGAGTTGGGGGACGGTGGTTTCGCTGACCCAGCTGGTGAAGAACTGGCTGAGGTCGTCACCGCTTATCTCTTCGGCGACGGCTTGGAGGTCTTCGATCTCTGCTGTTCCGTGGAGGTTCCGCTGGATGAACTCTCTGAGTGTGGTGAAGAACGCCTTGTCTCCGATTTCGAGTCTCAGGGCGTGGTAGAGGAGGGCTCCACGCTGGTACGTCGCGCTATCGAGGATGTCATCGATCGAGTCAACCTGATCGAGGGGCCGGGTCGTGTCGGGGACGCTCGATGAGAGAAGAACCGATGAGTCGCCCACGGACTGACCTTCGTGCTCTCTGAACAGAGTCTCGGTGTAGGTGGCAAGCCCTTCCCAGAGCCAGCCGCTCCCCTCAACCTCGCTGGTGACTGCAACTCCGGCCCACTGATGAGCCAGCTCGTGGACCAGAACCGGCCTCGGCATTGATTCTGGGATCAGAATCCGCATGGGAGAGGCCAGGGCGAACCGCTCTCCGTTGATCGCTGACAATCCGAGCCTCCCGTATGGGAACGGCCCAAAGACGGTTTCGAGAAAGTCGAGCATCACGGGCACGTCCGCCTCCCAAGCGTCGCGGACCCCAGGGATCGTCACCCCTGAAGGGTCGATGGGTAGCAATCTCTCCGGGGTCAGAGCGAACTCGATTGGAATACCGTTCCATTCGATTACTGACGTTTCGTATTCGGCGATAGAGAAGGTCGCGCCCCCCACCTCTTGTTGCGTGTCCCAAACAAAGAACTCCTCGTCATCGATGAGGAAGCCGCTGGCAGTCGCGGGGAACCCTTCAGGCGCGTCGATCCGAAATACGACCCTTGCCGGGTCGTAAACTGATTCGCTTATTGGCGTCCAGGTCGCCGCGGCGCCGGGAAAACCGTGGACCAACAGCAAGCGACCCGGGGCCACGTCCCAGCCCATCGAAAAAGGGACACCCTCAGGACGGTAAGGAGCCGGTTCGCTTTGATAGTCCACGGTGACTGTGAACTCGTCACCTGATTTGAGTGGCTCATCGAGGGTCACGATCAGCTCCGGTCCCGCGGTGACAAACTCAACGCCCTCTCCATCAACCGACACCGAAGCCACAACGAGTCCTCGGGCGTCCAACGAAAACCGCTGCAGATCCTGTGTCGCCACCGCAGTGATCGAGGCCACACCTTCCAGGGCAGTGAGATCATCAGAGATAACCAGAGTCAAGTCGTACAACAAGACGTCGTAGCCACCGTTGCCGCTATCCGGGAACAGGGTCGACCCGCCACCCGTGTCGCCAACCAGCGCGGCATCGATCTTTCGCAACGGGGCAGTTGTGGCCGTGGTTGAGGAGGACGTCGTGGTGATCGGTGGAGCGGTCGACAAGGATATTGTGGTGGTGATCGGTGGAGCGCTCGAGGAGGATGTCGTGGCAGCGGTTGTCCCCGAGCATGCAGAAACCACCAGCACCAGACCGACCCACCAGACCCAAGACCTCGCATACATCACCAGAATTACAGCAGCGAGACACTCGAACCTATTCCATAGACACAAGCCAAAAGGCGAAAACCCCGCACTTGGTCCACCCGAATCAGCCGCCCATGACCGCTGCGCGTTCATGTGCGAGTGGCAGAGGCTCACCGAAGCTGACGGAGCGCTTCACGATGTCGGACCGACTCGACACCCAGGGTGGTCACCAGAATTAGACAGACCACCACACCCAGCATCGCCGCTGTGAGACTGGCTAGGGCGAGACCAGCAAGCCCCAAAAGGCTGATAGCGATAAGCCGCTCCCATGCGGTGTGACGTGTGAAGAGGCGCGCCATAACTGACTCAGACATCAAGAACACGATGAGCCCGCCGATAAACGCCCACCTCGGCGCAGTCTCGAGTGCGACCTCTGGATGGGCCAGTAGCTCCTCGGTGCCGATTGCGAAAAGGATCACGCCTGCAACGAGTGGATAATGAGCCATCGAGTAGGCGCTACGCGCCAGCCGCCCTTGGGCAATCCCAGTGGCCGCTTTGAGAGCCTTCTCGCCGACCCGAAACAGCCAGTCGAAGTATGACCACCACATCACCAGGACTGTGAGAAGCATGGCCGTGCCTGCAACATAGAACCTGGCTGATCCGGTTTGACCCACAACGCCAACGCCGATGGCAATGAGCGCCTCGCCCAGGACAATGATTACGAAGAGCCCGTGCCGCTCAGCAAAATGGCTGGCGACAATCGGGTACTCATTCCTTTCGACCGCGAGCGTGCTGACGATGTTGACGATCACTGCCGCAACCCAGAACCAGATTCGAATGTCCTCCGAGACGAACCCCCCGATCAGGACAAGGACTGAACCTGCCATCACTCTTGGTGCATAGACCAAGAACCCGGCCATTTGGTCGGTCCCCCAGATGAGAGACATATAGAAGATGACGAAGAGGCTCATTACCCCGAAGTACGCCAAGGCAAAAATTGCGCCGTCCGCGCCAAACGCTCCTTGAACAGCCGTCGCCAGGACGAACGAGCCGGCTGTGGCCACCAGTAGGACGATGCGCGGTCGTAGTTCGTCGAAGTCGGCGTTGCCCGCTGTCCAAGTGAATTGGGTCCACGCCCACCAGAGCAGCAGCAGGACAATGGCGGCCTTGCCCAGGGTCGCCCAGTCGAGGTGTCCGTGGATGGAAGCCGCGACCTGCGTGACACCGAACACGAACACAAGATCGAAGAAGAGCTCCACAAAACTTGCGCTGCGGTCTTCTTTCACACCAAGAACTCCTCGGGAGCGGCTTTTAGGTGTCGGTCGATAACTCCAGGATCACAACGGCGGTCTCACCGGACCGGAGTGCCGCCTCGGCGTCCAAATTATCGTTCATTTCGCGCCACCGGCCCCACAGTCGCGACCGTTCCTCTCCCTTTGCAGGACGCCCCTTGACCTTACGTCGGCCGTCGGCGAGATCGACGGTGGCTTCGGGATGGGCTTGGAGGTTGAGCCACCACGCAGGCTCGGCCTCAGCCCAGCCGTTCATCGCCATAGTGACCAGGTTGGGACCGTCGTCCAGGTAGGCGATGATGACGCTTCGCTCCTGACCGGTGCGACGCCCGGTGGTGGTAAGGCGCATCATCCCCCAGCGGTCGGCCCTGGCGCGCCTTAAACCGAATCGGCCGCCGCTGATTCGGTACAAGCCGTGGTGCATCGACCAGAAGGAGCGGATGAACCACCGCGGAGGAACCGACGCTTGTTTTGTGGTTTCGTCTGACATTGGGCGCTCCCTGGGTCCTGTTAGCCGGAAACCGGCTCCTTTTCTGGCTGCGACTCCAAGAGAAGAGTCCCCCTGATAATTGCCGCAGCCGTAGCAATGATGAACAGAACGCCGACGACTCTTGCGGTTGTCCTATGTGTAGGCATGAAACCTTCCATCTTCAGCGACTCCCATCGCTACCTCCTTTTACAACCCGAGCCACAAGGGGACGCAGAAACCAAACTATGAGCGGCGCACATCACGAAAATCATGGTTGGTTGAGTGGATCACTCGTAATGCCCGTTTTCCCCGTTCGAATTGTGGACCCCTGATGGTTGGGCTGTGGCAGAGCATCCCTCTTCCGCCAGAAGAGGTAACCAGCAAATACAGCAACCAGCGACATCATCAACCCGAATTCGCCCGAAATGTAGTTGGTCAGATTCGAGGTTTCTTCAGTCAGATTCTCAAAGACTCCCTGGTTGTAGGAGTTCAACCCGGCATGCATGAAAACCGCTGTCCACACACTTCCCGACTTCAAACGAAGCCACGCCATGATGGTGCTTAGACCTATCCCGCCCACCGTTGCCATCAGCAGCAGATAGACGGTATGCACACCCAACTCTTCAGCTTCGAACCCGATCACCAGCGGATAGTGATACACCGACCAGATCAGACCGCTGATCAGAGCCGTCTTGGTGAAGTTGGCGTGTTTGTAAAGCTCAGGAACAAGGAACCCACGCCAACCCAACTCCTCCCCGAAAGCAAAGAGCCCCGGTAGTAAAAGCCCGACCGTGCCGCCTACCAACACGAGGATCAGCATCACCCCATATGCCGACGATATATTTAGTCCAAGGGTGTCAGCGATCCCGCTCCTTGTTTCGGCGATCCACGCTTCGTCATAGAAACCCCCGACCGTCAACCAGACCAGGCCGAAACCAACCAGACCGAGAGCCAGAGGAAGCAACCAAGCGGCAACCTGGTAGCGAGTCTTGCCCCACCCCCATCCAAGACCACGCACATTCCGTTGGTAGATCAGCTTGGTGACAATCGCTGAGATCGCCGGTGAGAACTGCAACAGAGCGAACCCACCCGTTTGGTCGTCGTCGTTGCCAGCAGTAAAAATCAGAAAGTAGGAGAACGCGGCTAGAACGACAACCAAGACGAGGAACACAACCAGCGGCCGGTAGCTCTGTTTGGTGTCATCCACGCGTAACGCCCCCCTCATGTTCACAGACGCCTGACAGAAGAGGACGAGGCTAACCGCCAGCTGGAGACGATGCCGCAAACAAAGCTACCTACCCGAGCTGGATCGCCCCCAACAGCCCGTCAATTCGAGAGAACGAGAGGACATGTCGCCATCTCGAGGGAAACCCTTCGGAGCGGTTTCAGAGTCCTGCGTACCACCTGGATAGCTCAGTACCGATGGTGTCTGGATGGGTTTCTTGGACGAAGTGGATGGCGTCGCCCAGATCGACGATGTCGAGGTTCGAGAGATTTTCGCGACACCAGGCGACTTCCGCCTCTTTGATGGCGATACCAGCGTTTCCATGGAACAGCAGCTTCGGGATTTCAGTGTGGGTCAGCCATTCGCGGTAGGCCTCGACCACTGCTGTGTTGTCCTTCGGAGCACCATCGAGGGGCACTTCGCGCGGCCATTGGAGAACGGCTTTGCGGCTCGTGACAGTGGGGAATGCCGACCGGTAGTAGGCGAGCGCCTCCGGGCTCATCTTGGCGTAGGTCAGGTCGGGGAGCATCTTACTGAGGAAGATGTTGGCGACGCTGACCATCAGCCAACCGGTTCCGGGCGCCCGCATCATCCGAAAGGCCGTCCGGAGACTTCCGGGCATATCGTCAAGTGACAAGGTGCGGATCATCGCCTCCATGAAGGCAATCGCCCTCACCTCCTGCTCGTGTTCGTGGGCCCATCGAAATCCCAGTCCCGAGCCCCAGTCGTGAATAACGAGAGTGAGGTTTGATCCGATCCCAAGTGCGTCAATGAAGCCGCTCAGGTAGTGATACTGGTCGTCGTATCGGTAAGGAATGTCAGGATGGTCTGACTTACCCATTCCGATGAGATGGACCGCGATGCAGCGCGCCTGCCCGCTCAGATGAGGTATGACGTTGCGCCACAGGTAGGACGACGTCGGATTCCCGTGCAGGAACAGAATGGGATCACCTTCTCCAACATCGACATAGTGCATCTTCGAATCGTGGACGTCGATGAACTGAGATTCGAATGGAAACGTCGCTGAGATCTCTCGAGTATCAGCCATGGGTCCTCCAGGATCGGTAGTCGTCTGATTCGATAAAGGTCTTGGAGGTGGAGGGAATGCGTGGGTCGGTTGATCTGCAAATGAGGGGGGTTCCTGGGCTCTTTTGGTTCTACAACAACTGTCGTAAAACAGTTCCAGCTCGTTCGAGTTCCAAATGCAACACATGTTGTAGAACTCGTGGGGCGACGGACCACCGTTAGGGAGATGGGAAGGAGCAACTTGATGGGCCGACCACGATTCTTCGAAGAGGCAGAACTTCTCGAAACGGTGATGGTGGCCTTCTGGCGTCACGGCTACACCGCCACAACCTACCGGGGTCTCGAGACGCTTTCGGGGGTGGGGATACGGAGTCTGGCAAACACGTTCGGTGAGAAAGACAAGCTGTTCGCCAGGTCCCTCACCCGCTACCGGCAGATGGTTGCGGACAACCTCTCCTCGATGTTCCAGCCGCCTTGGGTCGACTCCATCATCCGCGTCTTCGAGCGGGTCAGCTCGCCCGCAGATGGCGACGATGTTCGCACCGCCGGTTGTCTCATGGTCAACACCGGTTTCGAGATCGACGAACCCGCCGAGGAAATCGTCGACGAACTCACTCAATACGCCGACCTCTGGCGGTCCACCTTCCTAGGAGCGCTCGAGGCCGACCAGATCGCCGATGCGGAGACGAGATCAGAATTCCTCGTTGGCGCACTGTGGGGCGCCCTAAGTCAAATTCGCTTCGCCAGCAACACTGCCGCAGCCCAACCGATGACATCTGTAGTCATCGAAACCGTCCGCGGCTGGACCCACTCGGACTGAGGTGCTTTAGATCCAAACCAGGGACTCCTTAGCTGACCGGAGACTCACGCCCGTGTTTCGAATAACGGTCATACGACCTCCAATACGGAGATGGCGATCTTTCCTCGGGCATCGCCCGCTTCGAGGCGCCGCATCGCTTCTGGAGCTCGGTCCAAGGGGTAGGTGGTGTCGACGCTCGGAGTGAGGTCACCAGCCTCGATGATCTCGGACAACCGCTCCAGATCAATGTGGGTTTCTTTGGAGAGGAAGCTGGTGAGCCGCTGAGCGATGAACGGTGAAAGCGCCATGGCCCGCAATTGGCGGTTGATGCCACCGAACCATCGGCCACCTTCCTCGCCACCAACGATCACAAGAGTGCCCGTTTTGGTGAGCGCCGAGCGAAGGCCGGACAGCGGGGTGTTCCCACCGATGTCGAGGATCAGATCATAGTGCTGTGAGCCGTCGGCGAAGTCTTCTATGGTGTAATCGATCACATGATCTGCGCAGATCGAACGGACCAGGTCGAGTTTGGCGGTGCTGGCCACGCCAGTCACCTCCGCGCCGAACGCCTTGGCCAGTTGCACGGCATAGGTGCCTACGCCTCCCGACGCCCCCACGATCAGCACCCGTTGTCCTGATTCCAGACGCCCCACATCACGAAGAGCCTGGATGGCGGTGAGCCCTGAAACTGGAACGGCCGCCGCCTGTTCAAAGGTGAGGTTCGTCGGCTTGATTGCCAGTTTGTCCTCACGGGCGCTGGCGTATTCGGCGAAGGAGCCTTTGGCAATACCGAAGACTTCGTCACCAGGTTGGAATCTGGTCACCTTCTCGCCGACCGACACGACTGTGCCTGCCAGGTCGAGACCCGGAACGGGGTTCTTGGGCCCTCGAAATCCGAAGCCGAGGCGGATCACGTAGGGCAGGCCAGCCATGAGATGCCACGTACCTCGATCGAGGCCAGCGGCGTGAACACGCACCAGCACCTCGTCATCTTTGATGGCCGGTCGCTCGATCTCGGCGATGTGTAGCACTTCGGCCGATCCATATTCGTCCTGAACGATCGCCTTCATGGTGTTGTCATCGGGCGTCATCTGGGCTTCAGCCTCCGTGTCGATTGGGGCCGGAGCATACGTACGATCTTGACCTTTGTTCATGATGTCTCTCTTCCTGGGTTGGCTGGGCCGGTGATGTTTCTCACTACCGACCCGTACGTTGTACGGTTAGAATGTGAGACGGTACCCGTACGTTGTACGGTTGTCAACACAACACGAAAGGTCTCATGGAAACGCAAACCGAGACGACGGCAACGCCGCGGACTCCCCTCAACAGGGAACGTCTGATCGAGGGAGCCGTTGAGCTCGCCGACACCAAAGGAATCGGCTCTCTCACGATGCGCAAACTGGCCCAAGAACTAGGGGTCAAGCCGATGACTCTCTATCACCACATGGCCAACAAAGAAGAAGTACTCGACGGGATGGTCGACGCCGTATTCAGCGAGATCGATCTGGCACCCGCCGGCGTCGAATGGAACCCGGCAATGCGTCAGAGGGCCAACTCAGCCCGAGCGGCGCTGACCCGCCATCCGTGGGCGGTTGGGCTCATGGAGTCTCGAATTACACCCGGACCCGCAACATTGCAACATCACGACGCGGTAATTGGATGCCTACGTCAGGCAGGATTCTCAATCGAAATGGCCGCCCACGCCTACTCCGTCCTCGACAGCTACATCTATGGGTTTGTACTCCAAGAAGTCAGTCTGCCGTTCAGCACCACAGAAGAAGCACACGAGGCTACCGAGGAGATCCTGCAACAATTCCCGGCCCACGACCACCCGTATCTGGTGGAAATGGCCACTGAATACGTCATGCAGCCCGGATACGAATACGCAAACGAGTTCAATTTTGGACTTGACCTGATCCTTGAGGGGATCGAACGATCAACACGCGGGTAGCCGACTCATTCGCCCGAGGCGCTATGAGCAACCCCAGAAAAAGATCCCAAATACGGAGACTTGTATTTCCGCACGACACCTCGGTCGCCTCAACTGATTACACCCTGAGGCACATGACTGCCGAGTCATGGTGACGATACCTTCGACGAAATGGATGAACCTCTCACCGGAGGCATCTACGAAATCGTGATCAGTGCCGTACTCACGCACGACTGGTCCGAATGGTTCGACGGATTCGAGGTCGAATCCAAAGGTCAGACAACCCTCCTCAGGGGGAAAGTCGCTGACCAATCCAGGTTGCATGGTGTGTTCGGTCAACTCCGTGATCCGGGCATTCCGATTCTCGAGGTTCACCGTCTCCAAGATCCGCCCCTCGGATAGCTAGCCTCGCCAACGGAGCGCTCTCCCCAATACACCCTCAGGTACATGACGCAATCTATTCGACCCCGTACGTCGGAGGGGTTCGGTGCGACCGTCGCACGAATCGAGAAGTGGAGGAACACACATGAGACAGCTAGCCGACACAACAGCGCCCGCGAGGGAGATGCGAAACTTGAGGGTACTCCTCGGCCTTGCCGTCGCTTCCACACTTGTTGCTGTCTTGGCGGGCGTCGTACTACTGGTGGCGTCACCAGACCCTGGTTCGACTACGGAAGACGTCTTTGGAATAACGGCAGCTGTGAGCGGTCTAGCCACAGCGGGCATCGTGATTGCCGCCTTTATCTACGCGCAAGCGAAGAACTTGTGGCAGTACGCGCCAACCTGGATCCGAATCGCATTTTGGGCGGTGGCCGCATATGCAATCGCCACGACTTTGTGGAACTGGATCACCCAGATCTCCTGAAGCCTCTAGACAACTGAACAAGAAAGCGAGAATCAGAAATGCGAGTACAAATGGGAGTGGACATCGAGGCACCACCAGAAAAGGTGTGGCGGCCCGACCTGATGCCTGTGAATCGATGGAACTGCTCATCGATTCGCTTCCCTCTCCAGTGGGGCTGATTCTGGAACTTTCGAAATGCCCTCAGCTCCCCTTGTTCCGTTAATACTTCCTCGATGACCAAGGGACCAAGAGAGCGGATCAACTCATCTTCGAGATCTCGAACGCAAACGAAGAAGCCCAGTGATTCCATATCGGAGATCGAGAGGTTGGACCCCAATCCAGAATGCTCTAGGGCGCGGCAGAATTGGTCGGCCTCAGCTTCATCGCATAGACCAGCCAACGTTGTACCGGGGGCGGTCGAGTCCAACACGTGATGGACAAAGTCACCCAGCGACGATGCCCCACCCATTGAAACTATGGACACACCCTCCGCTTCCAAGTCCCGCCCAAGACGTTCCGCCAGCGTCTCAAGAGCAGCCCTGTCACTATCACCCTCAACAAAAACCACAGCGCTCACCTCAACGAGAATACCGGGTGACACAACGGCACCCATGGGCGGCTACCAATGTTCGGCGTCGCAGCATTGGCGATGAAGGGCTACGAGCAAGAGTGGGCGGGAATTTCCGAGCCGCTCGCAGCCTCCTTCTCCGAAATGGGCTACCCATTCTTCATGAGCATGCTGGTAGACGGCGAACACGTGGTCGACATCGGCTCCGAGGCCGGACTCGACTCGCATATTGCGGCTCGCGCTGTTGGGTCCGCAGGTCATGTGATCGGTGTTGATATGTGTTGCAGAGGATCCACAGGAGCGAGATTCTTTGATTGATCCAACTCAATCTCCAGATTGGACTGCAAAAGTGTATGTCAAGTGATCGGCGCATTCTCAACCCTTGTCAGCCAAGTTCGAGTAATGGTTAGCAAGGCAACACTGTTCCCAACCGCCGTCGACGGTCGCTTCGGTTGGCTGTCGGGTCTTGAACGCCCCTACGGCGACGGCCATGCCAGCGGGAACCCTGTGCGCGCAATCCGCCACCTCGCTGCGCTATGAGCAGGACCGGCGCCGGCCGGAACGGCGATGGCCACTTATCGGAACCTGTAATCGGCACCCGCCGGATGGGCTTGTTGCTGGCGCTGGTGGGTCTGTGGTCTGTCGCGCTGCTCGGTCCGTTTCTCGAATTGGCATCCGAGCCCTCCTTCGTCTTAGCCCATGGACTCTCTGCGGCGGGGACGATCGTATTCGGTGTCGGGTTGGTGGTTGGATTCCCACTGCTGGTCGCCGCAGGATGCTGGACAGTTGGTCGTCTCGCCAATACATCTGTTCTGTGGTTTTTAGCGGTATCGATGTTTGCCGGGCTGGCTGTCACGAGTCTGCTGCGAGACCTGGGCTGGTGGTCGTTGGGTCTCGGTGTCACTGCCGGAGTTCTCGTACATGTTCGACGCTGGCACCAGACTCTTGCAGTCACGATCCTGGCGACGTTCGTGGTACTCATCGCCTGGTTGGGCCCTTCGGACGTGGGAACCTATGTCAGAGCCGGCGACGCTGAGACAGCAGTCGCAGCGACAGTGCCGCGTCCGGTGCCCGTGGTGGTCATTGCCTTCGACGAGTTGCCCGTGCACGCCCTGCTGAGTGCCGATCTGACTGTCAACGCCGAACGATTCCCAGCCTTCGCCCAGCTCGCCCGACAGTCGACGTTCTTCCGGCTCACTTCGAGCGTGTCGCCGCAGACCTCCGACTCGCTACCTGCGCTGCTGTCGGGTGTCGAAGCGCGCTCCGACCGAGCGCCGGTCGGCGCCAACTACCCGACGTCGATCCTGAGCCTGTTCTCTCGCTCGCACGAGGTGTTCGCATCCGAGGCATTCACCCAGTTATGCGACGGCGAAAACTGTGCCGGAACCGCAGAGCGAAGTGTCGGCGTGGGCCTCCTGATCGAGGACACCGCCGTCTACCTAGCCGATGCTGTGCTTCCGTTCTACCGGAATCCCGCGGTCGGGCGATCGTGGAGCCACTTCCGATCGAACGACGGCAGAGCCGGCCAGGATGCTTTCTCCTCGGTTGACATCGTGGCTGATGGCTGGAACGCCGAAACCGAGGCGGCCCGATTCCGCGCCCTGTTCGCCACCGAGCCGACAGGGGACCGTCCACCCCTCTACTTCCTCCACTCGATCTTGCCCCACCAGCCCTACGTTTTGACTACCGACGGCTCGCTTTACCCATCAATCGAATTGCCCGGCACTGAGGGAGGAACCCTTTGGCCGGAGGACGAAGGCGTTCGGCTCGCCGGGTGGCAGCGCCTCCAGTTGCAGCTGGTCGCCACCGACAAGCTGTTGGGCGAAGCTGTCGAGCTGCTGAAAAATGGTGGCCTCTGGGACGACGCCATCGTCGTGGTTACCTCCGACCACGGGCTTACCTTCGAGCCCGGCCCCACGCGTCAGCCGGGCAGCGCCCCACTGGAAGTCACCGCCGTTCCGCTCTTTATCAAAACGCCTGGTGCCACAGATGTCGGGTTGTCGGATCTTGCGGCTCTCACCAGCGACATCGCGCCCACACTGGTGGCATTACAGGGCGGACAACCCGACACCTTCGCATTCGACGGCGTCGACCTATTCGGGGGTGACATCCCCACGGTTCGTACGGACGCATACCTGTCCGCCGGTCGACGATTCACGCCGGTCCAGAACGTCGAAGAACTCCGACAGCTGGTAGCACTTCGCGCAGGGTGGATCGGCACGACGAATGGGCCGCCACAGCTCTTCCGGCTAGGAGCCTCGGGCTCGCTTGTCGGGGAATCGTCGCCGAGTTCACCGTCGACTTTGAAGGGGGCATCAGCCACCCTTCCGTCCGACTTCGCCCTTCGGACGCCCAACCGCTCACATTCCGTCGCTGTGGTCACAGTCGTCGGCTACAACGGCGACGAGATCCTCGTGGCTGTAGGCGGCGTCATCGCCGGCGTCGGTATTCGAGTAGGCGAATCTGAGTTCCAAGTCGCCCTCGACCCCGACCTCATACCGGACCGTGTCACATCGATACAGATCTTCACCCCGGACGGGACTTTGATAAGCAGCTGATGATCCGAGAAGTCGGGTGGAGGTTCCCTGCTCCGAAGAAGCCGACGCCACGCCACGACTCAGGGCCCTTATCTTCGGAAGAAAAGGGGACGTCGGTGTGGGAGAAGGCGAAAGGGCGGCTACGAAGCGGTACTTTGGGTCTCATCGGGGCAGCGGCCGCCGTCCAACTACTTCTGCTCTTCATTTCAGACGGGACCGAAGGGATGCGGGCCACGATCACAATCGATGAGTAAGCCATGGTGAGGTTCTGGAGATCGCACTAGGTCTTTCGCTGTCCCGAGAGTGGTTCACCACTTAGCGATGCAACTCGACCACCAAGCGTCGGATTTTGAGTATGGACTTAGTCCGCATGACCCCTAGAATCTATATCCTCGACGGGGCATCGAGTAGGGCTATTCGTGGGTGAAGCGTTGAAAAGATCTCAAAGAGTCGCGCAAACTCTGGTCTTTGCGCTATTGGTCGGAGTGACTGGTGCGACCGCGGCCCAGGCACTGACATCTGATTTCGTCGATGAGGTGGTGTTCACCGGGCTCAATAATCCGACGAACATAGAATTCGCGGCAAACGGCCAAATCTTCATCGCCGAAAAAAGCGGACGGGTTCTGGTTTACGACTCACTGAACGACCAGACACCAGATGAATTCGCCGATCTGAGCTCCAACGTTCACGACTACTGGGACCGTGGGTTGCTTGGGCTCGCCATACACCCCGACTTTCCGTCGACGCCGTACATATACGTCCTCTACACGTACGACGCCCCGATCGGAGGCGTTGCCCCGACATTCGGCGTCGGTTGTGCAGACCCCACGGGAGATGGTTGTGTGGTGTCAGGCCGACTCTCACGACTGGAGGCTTCAGGCAACCAGCAGACGGGTCCCGAGGTAGTCTTGATCGAAGATTGGTGCCAGCAGTACCCGAGTCACTCGATTGGGGATCTTGAGTTTGGTTCCGATGGGGCCCTCTATGTATCCGGCGGCGACGGTGCCTCCTTTGTCTTTACCGACTATGGGCAGAATGGCTCACCGACCAACCCGTGTGGCGACCCACCCTCGGGAGTCGGAGGTGTTCAGACCACTCCTGACGCTGAAGGTGGTGCTTTGCGCTCTCAGGACCTGCGGACCAGTGGGGATCCGGTGAGTCTCGACGGGACGATTCTGAGGATCGATCCGATCACCGGCCTTGCCAAGTCGGACAACCCCTCTTTCAGCGACCCTGATCCCAATACACGGCGAATCGTCGCCGACGGTTTGCGG
>CAXMPK010000109.1:0-4634 GCA_964195405.1 uncultured Acidimicrobiia bacterium | reverse complement strand
GTCGATGGCTGCTGCCACATGGGTATCAGCATGGGTGTCGACACCACCAGTAACTCCTACGATTCTCATGGCCGCCCCTTTCGTATAAGGCCAGAGGGGTGGTCAACCACCGGGACGGCGGACGTGACCCGACCGAACTGGAATTAGCAGTTCAACCGGCGAACACCGCCCAACCGGTGGAAACCACACCAGCCGGAAGTATCACTCCCAGCCGGTTATGGGCGGCCTAGATCGACTGGCTCTATGGGACTCGCTCGAGGACGACATCTCCTGTTGACGCTCGAATACTGCATTCATCCTCGACAAGAACGTGTCTCATTCGGTCCTCTCCCGAGGGTCCCTGGTCGAGGACTTCTATTTCATAGCGTCCCCGGTCACCAGCTACGCAAGCACCGCTCTCCTCGCTGGAAATGAGAGTGAACAGTGTCCCTTCAAGCGTGTACTCACCCTGCTCGACGGGGGAATTCGCTAGGCCCTCAATGGTGAATGAAATTGAGTAGGTTCCATCCCCGTTGAATTGGACGTAGGCGGGTTCGTCTGTGATCCAAGTCCCGACCAGTTCATCAACAGTGATATCACTGTCTCCCTCACAGGCACTTAGGACGACCGCAAAAACGAGTGTCAATATCCCAGCTCGCTTGACGGTTGTTCTCCTAGCCACTTCCTCGCTGTTCAGTGTAGGTGTGGCCTGACTTTCTCGACTCGACTGATCCAACCGTCGCTGACCCGCACACAACGGCACTTATGTGCGGCCAGTCGGGTGTCACAAGCCGCACATAATCTGCGTCCAGCCATCCGCGGGTGACGCGGGATATCCGCGAGGTGTAGCTTCGACCTGTCACCGACCAAGGAGGAAACGTGGCGACGTATGTAACCCTTGCCAATTGGACCGCTCAAGGATTCGCGAACATCAAGGACGGCCCCGATCGGCTCGACGAGGCACGGGAGCAACTGGCTCCACTTGGGGTAACCATCAAGGACTTCTATCGCACGATGGGCGAGTACGACTTCCTGGTGGTCGTTGAGGCACCGGACAATAAGACGGCTGCCATGGCGTTGATCGGGATTGGCGCTCAGGGCAACGTCAGCACAACATCGATGGCTGCTCAGACCGAGCAAGAGTTCAGGGACCTCATCGCAGAGATGCCATAGGAGCGCCGAAACCCAGGCACCCGAGTTAAGGGCCGCCCCGGAAACGCCGCTTAAAACGCAGGCAACGCAAGACCCGCACATAACGGCACTTATGAGCGGCCTGGAAAGGGCGGTCCGAGCGTCAGATGTGAGCGATGTCTCTGACTGCTGGCGGCATTTGCGGGCGAGTGTTGGAGAGATGCTGCCCAATGTTTATGAGCTGCTCGCCAATCGTGGTGCGAATCGGGTGCGCAGAAACGCTTCGAATGGCTTTGTACGCCAGAACCGCTTCCCGCTGGCGCCGTTTCATGTGTGCGTGCACCATGCGCTCGTTGCTGTAAGCCTTGGCGTAGTCGATGGTCATCGGGTGGTCTCCTGTTCGTCTGTACCGTCATCTATAAGAACACCGACAGGGACTATCCGGTTGCGTCCAAGTTCGTTTTGTCTCCGTAGATTTGGCGCACATAACGGCACTTATGTGCGGCTGCGTCAAGGGGCTAGTCCCACCGTGTTTGCTGCGGATGACCCCCAAGCCGCACACCCTCGTATGCCGATATGGAGAGACAACCGATGCTCCACCCAAGAGAGAAAGGCCCTCCATCCGTGGGGTCTTTCTCTTGTACCCCTGGGCCAGTCGATCATCTCCCCGACATTGTTCAGACCTCTGACTGGGATCAACAACCGGACCAGCTCCGTGGCCCCCTCTCGGTCCAACACCAACTCCATCCCAGGGGTCCGGGTGTAGTGATCCCGTACTGACAGCCGGTGTTTGAAGTCGGCAAGTGGTTCACCAGGTTGTGACGTTTTGTATCTACGTGCCGCTTTGCCCGTCTGCTCCAGCTACTCGTCGATAGTCACCTGAGACGTTACGTTCAATTAACGCCAAGCCATCGAGGTCGGTGAGTGCTTGATTGATCTCGGCAGGAAACAGCCCTGTCTGCCAGGAAATATCGTCGATGCCGATCCCTACGTCCCAACCTTCGGCGGGCGGCATGAGGACATACCAAACCCGTTGCACCTGTTCGGATGACTGTGACACGACTTCATCAGACGATTTCTCCGAGCCGTACGTCCTCTTATGAGTCCGCATACTGTTGCGAAGAGAGTCAGCGAGTTGGTGCCATTCGTCGCCAACCGGAGACAGAACGGCGATCCATGCCCATTCGGGAGACCTCAAGCTGAACTGCATCTCTGACTCCTCGTGTGGGGTCGTCGCTGGAGGGATGATGGAAGCGAACGGGAACCGATCAACGAATTGTTGACCATCGGCAGAGAACGCAAGCACTTCGTCGCTCACGATTCGCAATCGGACTTGCGGTGATGGGTCGTGGGCCAGTAATCCTTTGAGCTTTCCCAAAGAGTCCGTCTTCGGTTCGATGTGATCTACCGGAGCTTGAGTTGGCAGCCTTCGACCGACTACTCGGTCCTGAGATTCGGATCTTGCCTGGGGCCTGACAGCCTTGGTCTCCGACTGTCTTCTGCGTATCCCAGACCACGCCCAGGCGACAAGAGCCGCTCCGATGACGCTTTGCCAGAAATCCCCATTGACCAGACCAAGGAACACCCAGGCTGCGCCGATGACCAGGACTATCCAAGCGAACACGACCACCAGACGAGCATAGGTAAGCCCGGTGTTGACAGGCAGCGCACGGTTGTAGGGGGTAACCGAAACTACAACCGGCAGATAGACGTACCGGTGGGCTGCCAACCCACTCGGGGACGAACCCCCACCAGCCGGGTAGCTGAGCGGGGATTCTCCTTTCTACATGGTTTGCTGATCTAGTTCAGCGACGGTGCCAGCAGGGCCGAAAGTCCCGAACATATGAAGGTCGAGAGTCGACGGCCCACCCCAGTGAGCGGAGAAAGATCGTCGGTGGTCACCAAAACAAGAAGCCGGTCAGGTGGTCGCCGGGCCGCACATATGCCGGTTCAGGGTGGTTGGTATAGGTGACTTTCCAGGCTCGTACAACCAGACGAGAGTTGGTGGTGGAGCTGGCGTGTCACCCAAAAGATGCTGTTGTTCGTCTGTCTTTGTGGAAGGGTTACACGGCCCGTCGTCGATGCGTTAGAAGGAGTCTGTTGTGCCATCCAAGTTCACTAACACCGCTGGGAGTCTGGCGCTTGCTGCTTCCGGTCTCTGGCTGATCACCTTGGCGATCTTCTGGTATGGAGAAGACGTGTTCAACGATTGGAACACCACGGTCTATCTCGTATGGACGGCGAGCATCCTTGCTGCTGGTGTCCTTACCTTTGTGGCGACGCTCGGGCTTCGTCAACGACACAGCACAGCCGGGACGCTTGGAACTGTTGGTGTCGTCATTCTCGGTATCGGGGTCCTGGTAGGCATTGTGGCGTGGGCGATCCCAGGTTGGATGCTGCTCCAGGGTGTCGGGATGCTGTTGGTTGTCTTGGCTATCCGGTCGGAGGGTCTTGTACCGAGACCAGCTTCGCTCGCCTACGGATCGGGGATGCTGATCGGAGTGGCAACACACCTTGTGTTGACGCTGATGAAAGTGGGAACCCCAGACCGTTACGGCGACTTCCCGGTGGCATGGAGGTCCGGTATCACTGTCGGTCTCATCATCGTTGCCGCTGGGCTGGCAGGCATCGGAACCTGGCTCCGCAGCGAGACACCCGCCGACACCGCCGCAATGCCTGAACAGACATCCGTCCTGTAAATCAGGCGTAGCGGCTATGTCCGGTTGGTTTGGGTGACTTTCCAGACTCTTTCTGGTTCGTCGAACCCCTTGAGCGGGACTTCTCCGCGTGAGACGAAGTCGAAACCCTTACCGACTGCGAGTTGACGGACACTGTCAGACACGATCACGTCACCTGCGTCTCCTAGGTCACCGATGCGGCTTGCTTGTGCGACGACGGTGCCGTGGATGTCGCCGTCTTCTTGGATTGGTTCCCCGGCTGCCATACCGACCCTGAGTTGGAGAGGACCGTCACCGCATGCGTCTTGCAGGTCGAGAGCAAACGTTATGGCGGAGGAGTTGGAGCCGAACGAGACGAGTGACCCGTCGCCCAAGTTCTTGACCACCCTGCCCTCGTGGTCTGTGGCGAGGGATGCGACCTGTTGTTCGAGTTCACGAATGGTTGCCCTCCCCGCTTCGTCGCCGACACGACGTACGTATTCGGTGGATTCGACAATGTCGGTGAACACCACAGTCCGAAAACCGGCGGCTACAGGTTGGTCTGTGGTGGCCTCCGGGGTCAGAAAACTGTGGATCGCTTCGAGGGTTGTCGTCCTATCTGTCCAGTATGGGGCCATGCTGCGGTCATCGCCTTCGATGCCGACGAGGTGGGAACCCTTAATTCCTGCGGCGATACGACGGGCATCTGGGAGCGTGTCAAAAATCCCGTTTCGTGTGGTCAGGATGAGAGTCGGTATCGAAACCTCAGCGAGGAGTGACCCGGCATCCCATTCCAACTGGGTAGCTGGAAGGAGGTGGTCGTAGTCACCTATTTCCCTTGCTTGCACCAAGTTCCTCAGTTGGGCG
>CAXMPK010000108.1:0-2483 GCA_964195405.1 uncultured Acidimicrobiia bacterium | reverse complement strand
GTGCATCGAGAGTGCCGTTCATGATCAGCGCCTTCATCGAGACCATGTGGAGGGCACCCATGATCGCGTCGGCCGCCACATCGACGTCGGTGAACGTCAATTCGCCGGTGGCCCGGCCCTCGATCAAAACCTCGCGGAACGGCGCCATCACGGTTCGATCCATGTTCGCCATCAGTTCGGCATGGTCTTGGCCGGATTTGATCGCACCCGGTAGCTCGAGGCACATCTTCGGGTACTCGGCGAAGGCTCCGATTACGGCGGTCATTACGTTCGCTAGGCGATCAGCCGACGTTCCCTCAGATGCAGCGGCTTTCTGGATGGCGGCACGTGTCCTATCCATCAGGTCATTCAGATAGAACTCGACCAGGTCGTCCTTGCCGGATAAGTAGTAATAGAGGGTCGCCCTCGGTATTTCGGCGATCCTGGCAACATCGTCGACGCTGATGTCGAACCCGGATCCTTTCGGTATCTGATGCGAGGCATCCAGCAATTTGTTGGCCAGATCCTCCGGCAGCTTCTTCATTTCACGCTCTTTGTTTTGACAACTCAGAAGATACAACAGATATTATCTCAAACTTTATTCCAGACATGGGAATAGACGACTGTCTAAGCGGTTTGTACGCTTGTCCAGATTGGTATCTGGATACGAATTGCTCGTAGGTCGTTCAGGAGGAGAGAGAAACATGTCAACCACATTTGACCAAAAACCGGGGGAGACGATCTCGGAGTCGCGTCGCTGGTTGGTGCTGGCGGTGATGTCGGTCGGAACCCTGATCGTTTTCATCGACAACACTGTCGTCAACACAGCCCTTCCCGCGATATCGGTCGACCTCGGCGCATCGACCGCCACCCTGCAATGGGTGGTTGATTCGTACATCCTGATATTGGCCGGGGTCTTGCTGTTGGGTGGGAGTCTCGGAGACAGGTTCGGAAGGAAACGATGGATGACAGTAGGTCTGATCGTCTTCGCGGCCGGAGCCGCGGGCGCTGCCCTGGCAACAACGAGCGGAGCGCTCATTGTGTTCAGAGGCGTCCAAGGATTGGGCGCTGCTCTCGTACTGCCGGCAACTCTCTCCATAATCACCAACGTCTTTCCCCGAGGGGAGCGGGCCAAGGCGATCGGGATCTGGACCGCCGTTGGCGCCCTTGGCGTCGGTATTGGCCCGGTCCTCGGCGGATGGCTTGTCGACAACATCGGATGGAGTTCGGTCTTCTGGCTTCACCTTCCGATCCTGGGTCTTGCGCTGATCGGGATGCTGTTTGTACCCGAGTCGAAAGACGAGCGGAACCTTGGCCTTGATGTGCCAGGAGCCATACTCGTCACGACGGGGCTTATCGCACTTGTTTACGGCATCATCCAGGGACCAGCAGCTGGGTGGTCATCGCCTGAGATCGTTGTTGCGTTCGGGCTTGCCGTAGTCCTGCTGACTGCCTTCGTCATCGTCGAGGTGAAGAGCGACGCGCCGATGCTGCCGCTGCGGTTCTTCCGCCAAAAGGACTTCACGGGGGCAGTTTTGACACTGGGCCTGATCTTCTTCGGCATGCTGGTGACCTTCTTCTTCCTGACACAGTACTTCCAGATCGTTCAAGGGCGCTCGGCCTTTGGAGCCGGGCTTCTGATCATCCCGGTGTCGGTCGGAATGATGCTGGGTGCGCCGTTGTCGGGTGTCCTGGTGAAGAGGATCGGTCCTCGGTACCTGGTGCTTGCCATGGCCGGGGCAATGATCACCGGTGTCCTGTTGCTGACAGGAGTTGAGGTCGACTCCTCGACCCTCTCGGTGATCATCCCACTCACCATCTTCGGATTTGGTGCCGGACTTGGCTTGCCCGCTCTCACCGACACCGTGATGGCCGCGGTGCCCGAGACCGATGCCGGGGTGGGGTCGGCGGTAAATGACTTCAGCCGCGAACTGGGAGCCGCTCTGGGTATCGCCACCATCGGATCCTTCGTATCGAGCCTCTACAACAACAACATCAATGATGCCCTCGCCGGCACGCTGCCCGACGAGATCGTGGATTTGGCCGGTGAAAGCATCGGAGTCGCCACCGTTACCGCGGCCAGGCTCCCCGAAGACGTAGGAGCCACCGTCGTGTCGGCTGCCAACCAGGCGTTCATCGATGCTATGAGCACCGGCTTTTGGCTGTCGGCCATCGTTCTCGCAACAGCGGTTGTCATCGCATTCACTCTCATCCCTCGGCACATGAGAAAAGAGCAGGCAGGCCAAGAACTAGAGGTCGGCGACCCCGGGGACGAGATCTCCGAACCGGCCATGGCTTAACCAAGAAAGAGAGGATCACGCCAAGAGACACCGATCGGCCGGTCGTAATTGTTACCGGCGTCGGGAGGCCTGGCCAAGGCGATCGCACTCGGGCTGGGGAAGGTTGGATGCTGCCCGCTCCGGCCACGGCTCCTCAAACTGGATTGGTCGACACATACCTGATCGCACCTTATTTGCGGAGCTCGAAGGCCGGTGAGTCGGGCG
>CAXMPK010000107.1:0-6741 GCA_964195405.1 uncultured Acidimicrobiia bacterium | reverse complement strand
TGACGCTCGGGGAGTTGACCAAAATCAGAGGCGCCTTCCACGAATCGCTGGTCGGTCACTACCATCAACGCATCGCCTATCCGAACTTCCCCGGTGCCTGATGGACGAACCCTCACCTGGACCGAAACCTCAGGTACTACGTCCCATATACGGTCGTCTGTTCGGCCAGCCGAACAGACTGCCTCGGTACGAGGCGCATCAGCTCATCTACTCGAGGGATTCTCACTAAGAGACGGATTCGAGCCTCATCGTGGTGTGCAGCACATCGGGGTGGACCATCGCGTCCACCGAACCACTCGCCGGGTACTTCCGAATAAACCCATCTGATGCTCGCCTCACCGAATCGACATCCGGAGCCGCGACGGCGACAAAGCTCGCTCGTTGGTCGCCGCGAACAAGAGCAACGTTCGGGTTTGCCACCGCCCGCTGATACCACTTCCCGGCATCGCCACGAACGGACCGAACAAAAATGTCCTCTCCATCGCCAACTACCCAAATGATGGTGCGATATGCACGGCCATCGTCACTGGTTTCGATCTCCACTTCCTGGGCTTCAATAATTTCACTGGACATTCGTCGAACCCTATCTGCCCAATCACACGACCAGCTCAAATTCGGTGCGTGCCAGCACATTGCCATTTACTTTGACCGACACCGCATGTATCCCCGGGTAGAGAGTGAAAGTGGTGGCACTGGCCGGGAGTCGATGCTTCTTCTCCAATGTCCGCTTCTCGCCTGTGGTCATCTCGATCGTCCTGAGCTTGAAGACCTTCGATCGACGGTCTCCGTTCTTCTTGACAAAATCGATGACATAGTCGACCAGAAGACGCTCGTCAGAGCCAGCGGTGATCGTCACTTCGAACTCCAACACATCCCCGATTCGCACTACCCCACCCGGCGCGTTGACCACCAGCGAGTCAACCGAGATCGCAGGATTTGGTGAGTAGCCGAGCAGTTGCATAGCTTTGGGATCGCCCTGTTTGATCAAAGATCTGAGGGCGTGACGTGTCATCCAGTCCAACTCCTTTGAATCCTGCAAGCCTGTCTCATGCCACCGCTCCAAGGTTGAGATGGCCAACGCCGAATCGATCTTCGAAATGTCATTCAGGTGATTCGACACCGAGCGGGTCACATAACGAGTCGGGTCGGCGTGCAACTTGTCCAACAGTGGAATTGGAGTCCCGATCTCCATCGGGATCCTTGGTGCCCACGGCAATGTCGGTCTGGTTCCCTCACTAACCAACCGGCGCACGTGGTAGTTGGGATCATCGGCCCAGAGCGTCAGCCGGGACAGCGTCTCGTCTGGATACTCCGTGAGGAATGGTCGGATGTACCCCTCCATTGAGCAACGCATCGTCAACTCCTTGAGGAGTGCCACCGATGTCTCGTAGTCAGCGGGGTCAAGGCCCCAGCGTGCCACGTAATCACCCAGCGGGGCGATGACGAACTCACCAAAGTCGTCATCGGACAGAGATGGGTCGAGGGGTGGGGGCAGGGCCGACGCGATAACTCCAGCTGCCTGTTCAAAGTCTTCCGGCAGATGGGTGGCCAGGACCTCGGCAATCATCGAAATCCTCTGTTTCAGCTCGAGTTCCGGCATGGCTGACAACACCTCCGCCTCAAACCCATCACGGTCGAATGCCGGATCGACGTCGGCAAGAAGACCCGCTAGCCAGCCAACGGTTTGAGGATTGAAGAGGTGGTCCTTGAGGCTGAATCTCTCAGTGGGAGTGGTGCTGACCATCGAACGGAGAGTATGCCCTGTCGCCATCCGTCTGCGGTCCCTAGGCGGCCAACGAAGACGTTCCACGATGCGGGACACATGCCTTATGATGGAACACTCATGGCCCACGTCGAGTCGGTGGCTCGTGCCCTCAAGATCATCGAATCCCTGGCGATGTCCCCTGCCGGCCTATCTGAAACAGCCCGTAGGGTCGACTTACCCAAAAGCACAGTCGCCAGACTGCTCTCCACGTTGGAGGAGCTCGAAGCCGTCGAACGGGAGGATGACGGTCGTATCTACCGGTTGGGCCCGATGGTGCAGCGTCTCTCGACTGCGGCCGGGGGGCCGGCACAACTTGCCGGTTTTGCCCGGCCCTATCTCGAGGAGTTGACAGAAGCCACCGGCGAGGTGGCCGGGGTCAGCATCCCGGACGGCTACGAGGTCCATTACATCGATCAGACCGACGCCGAGCATCCCGTACAGGTTCGGGACTGGACCGGAGAGTTGATTCCGATGCATGTGGTCCCATCCGGTCTAGCGATCATGGCCCACTGGCCCGAACAGCAGACTGAGCGATTTCTCGGCAGAGAACTGACAAAACTCACCTCACGCACCGTCACCGATCCTGAGGCAATCCGTCAACGTCTCGAGCAAGTCCGCAAACGCGGCTACGTGTGGGTTCACGAGGAGTTCGTCGAAGGGATCAACTCCGTCGCCGCCCCCGTCCTCGAAAAAAGCGGCCTTGTCACCGGTGCGATACACGTTCACGGTCCGGCCTATCGATTCCCTGGTGACGAAAACGAAGATGAGATGGGCAGACAGGTCGCTGACGCTGCGGGTCGTTTGTCTGGGGCGCTCGCTCTCTAGCGACAGACCACTAGCTGTCTGTCGATCCGCTCGGCTTCTTTCCGTTTGGTCTCACCAAACGTACGATCCCGGCGGATCGAGCCGGCACCGCTAGATAGGGCTCAGGCGAAAGCCCTTCGATCTTGGGACGCTTGATGAGTCGGTAGGCGGCGAACACCGCGATCACACCGAACGCCAAGACCAATGTCCACCAGAATCCGGAAGGTCCAATGGCAGTCATCAAGCCCGCCGCTACCAGAGGGCCAAAGATGGCGCCGACCCCGGTCAAGAACACATTCGTCGAGCTGGCCGTGACCGCCCGTCCCGACGGGAGGACGTCGATCACATGGCTCAGCGCCAACGAGTACATCGGGTAGGACATCCCCCCGAACAGGAACATCGCGATGAGGATCGGCCATCCCTCAGGAGTCAGCCCGACGCCGATCACTGCAACCACCACGGCAATGCTGGAAACAATCAGGATCATCTGTCTTCGCCCGATGTAGTCGGACAGATACCCGATCGGCCACTGAAGCACGACCGCTCCTATGGCAGCGGCGCCGGCGAAAAGGGCCGTTCTCGCAAGGGACATCCCTACTTGAGATGCGTAGACAGCAGCCATTCCCAACAGAGCGGAGTTTCCCATCCCGGCAAACAGCGCTCCGACCACACCCACAGGAGCGGCACTCCATATCTCGCGTGGGTTTTGTGAGGGGGGGAGCTTGAACTCGGGCGCCGATGTGATTGAAAGAGTGATCGGAACAATCGCTAGCGATACCAGGGCTCCTGCGATAATGAACAGGGTCGTGCCCGAGGGGTCGCCGGCACCCAGGAGGAACTGGCCACCGGCCACACCACCCATCGACACCACCATGTAGACGGCCATCACACGGCCACGGTTGTCGTTGGTGACGGTCTCGTTGAGCCAGCTCTCCGCGGTGACAAACAACCCAGCCATACTGAACCCGAACAGGAGACGGAGTCCGATCCACGGCAGAGGCGCCACCCACAGGGCGTGGAAAAGGGCGGCGACAGCGACCAAAGACGTGAGGGCGCTGAACACCCGAATATGCCCGACACGGGCCATGATGCGAGGGGTTATCTGCGATCCGGCCAGGAAGCCGACGAAATAGCTCGCCATGATCACGCCGGTTGTTGTGGTCGAGAATCCTTCGAGACCGGCTCTAACGCCGAGGACCACACCGATCAGACCGCGGCCGAGCATTAGCAACAGGAATGAGGCAAACAGACCCCACGCGGCGAGCAGCGTTCGCTTCATCACCGTGGTCATGTCTGAGCCTCAAACACTCTCACCCCCTAGATCTTCGATGCGCCCATTGTCGGCATAGACCGTGAATCCGGCGTCGCGGAGAAAACCGACAAGTGTCATTCCGAATTCCTTGGCCAGGTCCACCGCGAGACTCGAAGCCGCCGAAACCCCGCAGACAATCGAAATTCCCGCCACTGCGGCCTTCTGAACGATCTCAAACGATATTCGACCAGACACCATGAGCCCCAACGGAGGTATCGGCCACTCCCGACGCGCCAGATAACCGATCAGCTTGTCAGTGGCGTTGTGTCGGCCGATGTCCTCTCGAACTGCCACGACATCACCTTGGGGGGTGAAGGCTGCTGCGGCGTGAAGACCTCCCGTGGCATGGAAGGCGGGCTGTTCTGCAAGAAGCAGTGCCGGGAGCGACATGATGACATCGCTCGACACTGTTGGCCCGAGTGGTGGGAATGTCTTAGCCACTCTGATGGCGTCGATCGATGCCTTGCCACACACACCACAGGAGGAAGTGGAGTAGAAGTTCCTCTGGAACTGCAAAGGATCGATGGACACACCGTCCTCCAGCATCAGTTCCCAGCGTCCCTCGCCAAGCGCATCCACTTCGGCGACATCCGCCGGGCTGGCAACAATCCCCTCTGTGATGGCGAAGCCGAGAGCAAGCTCTTCGTCGTTGCCCGGTGTCCTCATGACAACTGCCAATGGTTCACCGGCCAACCGGATCTCCATCGGCTCCTCGACAACGAGGGCATCGGACACAGACTCGAGCGTGTCTCGAAAACGCACAACCCGACGGGTTGTGACACCGTCAGCCATCAGATCCGCTACTGACGTAAGTCCAGCCAAAGCGCCCCTTGATGCAAAGGTTGCCCAAGGTGACTTCATGGTCTAGTGGCGAGGTGACATCGACGATCTGCCCGTCCTGGGTGTGAATGTCGAGGTTGCAGCCGACACCGCAGTAAGAGCACACGGTGCGAGTGACGTCCTGTGCTGACTCGTCCCAGGTCCCTGCTTCTTTCATGTCCCAGGCGATCTTGCCTTCCAGGGCACCGGTGGGACAGACGGCAATGCAGTTTCCGCAATAGACACATGCCGAATCGGGCAGAGCCACATCAAATTCAGTGGATATGTGGGCGTCGAATCCTCGGCCAGCGACCGCGATCGCAAACGTGTTCTGATGGTCGACGCCACAGGCGTCAACGCACTTGTAACAAAGGATGCAGCGTCCATAGTCACGGACATAGAGGTCGTCCTCCACTTTTACCGGTTTGGCGACGGTTGCCGCCTCTGGGCCGAAACGAGTGGTATCTGCGCCGTAGGCCTCGATCCACCCGCCGACCTCGCTGCTCGACCGGTCGAGTTCGCTGGCGCTCCCCAGTAGCTCCATGACCAATTTCCTACTGTGCTCGGCACGATCGTTCTCGGTGTTGATAACCATCCCGTCCTCGACGATCCGCGAACAACTGGGGACCAGGGTTCGGGATCCTTCGACTTCGACCATGCACACACGACAGGCATTGGCCGGTGTGATGGTCTCCCCGTAGCAAAGAGTCGGGATGTCAAGACCGACCTGACGACACGCCTCGAGAATCGTTGAGCCGTCATCGACAGTGAGGGCTCGTCCGTTGATGGTGGCGGTGACACTCATGCCAGGCCCAACTTCATCGCCGACTGGATAGCCGACGCCGCGGTCTGCCCAAGACCACAGATCGAGGCATCAGTCATCACCAGGGCCAGATCGTTGAGGCGCTGCAATTCGTCAGACGCCGACCCGACTGTTTTTCCGGAGGCAAGTCTTGTGAGGGTCTCTTCCTGTCGCACCGTGCCGATCCGACAGGGAACACATTGTCCACATGACTCGTCCCTGAAGAACTGGGCGACGCGTCTCAATACCGGGCCGAAGTCGGTCGAATCATCAAAGAAGATGATCGCCCCCGAACCCATGGTCGTACCGGCATCACGGGTGTGCTCGAAGGTCAGCGGTACCTCCAACGCCGAGTCATCGGCAAACACACCGGCTGCTCCCCCCATCAGCACCGCTCCGAGTTCCTTGCCACCCTTGATTCCCCCGGCGAGAACCAGCAAGTCGCCAAGAGTCGCGCCGAACACCATCTCAAAAACACCGGCCTTCTCAACCGCACCAGACACGCAGAACAACTTGGTTCCCGTCGATTGTTCGGTACCGATCGCGGCAAAAGCCTCGCCGCCATTGGCTATCACTTCGAGCGTGGCCAACAGCGTCTCGATGTTGTTGATGCCTGTCGGCTTTCCAAACACACCATGTGTGGTTGGGAACGGCGGCTTCTGGCGGGGCTCCCCGCGATGACCCTCGATCGACGCGAAGAGGGCAGTCTCCTCACCACAAATGTAGGCGCCGGCGCCACGGCGGACTTCGAGTTGGAATTCTCTCAATAACCCGGCTTGCCCGGTTTGGTCGATGGCGTTCCTGAGACGTCTCTCCGCAGTTGGGTACTCCCCTCGCACATATATGTATCCCTGAGATGCTCCGGTGACGTATCCGTAGATGGTCATCGCCTCGACCACAGCGAAGGGGTCACCCTCCATCACCAGCCGGTCTTTGAAGGTGCCCGGCTCCGACTCGTCGCCATTGGCGATCACATATTTCTCATTGCCTGGGGCATTGCGGACACCTTCCCATTTGATCCCGATTGGGAAGGCGGCGCCACCCCGCCCCTTTAGACCAGAAACCTTGAGCTCCGCTATGACAACCTCGGGACCGATCTCCCGGGCTTTGGCCAAATTCTGGAATCCGCCGCTCTCGACGTAGGCGTCGAACGAGGTGGGGTCAACCTTTCCGATCCGACGAAGCAGCGTCAGGTCAGCAGTGTCCTGATGTATGAGGCCAGGAGAAAGCTCATCGAAC
>CAXMPK010000106.1:0-1804 GCA_964195405.1 uncultured Acidimicrobiia bacterium | reverse complement strand
AACGGCACTTGCAACGGTCTGTTCGTGGCTACACCGACTCTTCTTCTTCAGAGTGGTTCGGTTTGATTGCATCGCTGGCCCTTTCGACTCGGTTGTGGACCAGGTAGATCGGGGTCCGGCCATGATTACTTGCGGGTCATACCCATCCCATGCCGACTGACTAGACACTGAACCCTTCCCGCTTCAGGCCGCACATAACGGCACTTATGTGCGCTATTCAGCGTGGCAAGTGACCGCACATAATGCCGGTTATGGGCGGGTGCCGAGGTCGATCGAATCAGTCTGACCATGCAGATGTATGCCTCCGCGGACATTGGGATCGGCGGGCAAATCTCCGGCGTCGAATCGGACGAATCGTGTGGAGTTCGTCGGAGATCCGCCGGTCGAGTCGAGCAACGTGTAGAGGGGGTCCGACCAATCGGGCCCCCTCTAACTGCAATAGTCGATTCTGAATTCGCTACTTGCCCTTGTGGGTTGCCACCTGCCCGCAGGCGACCGCTTCGAATCCAGCCTCTAAGTGTCGGATTGAGATAGTGTCAAACTCGTCCAGGCTCACGTATTCCCCGGGCGGGAATGGTGGTGCACCCATGCCAAATAACTCCTCGTTGAGGAAATTGGTTCCGGTGATGGTTCCATGGCCGTCTCCATCGACAGTCCAAGTGAAGGCGAACACGCCTTCACCTACGAGCATTTTCCCGGACAGATCTCCACCAGTGGGCTCACAGGCAAAATGCCCGCCAGGAACCGACCCAACGTCGTAGATCAGGGACACGTACGTGTCGCCAGGAATCAGCCCCCAAGCCTTGCCCTCCATGGTGATGGTGGTGCCAGTATCCAAGAATGTGAAACTGCCCTGAACGCCAGACGCGCCCACCGGATGCAGATTTGCTCGCCCGGTAGCGGTGCCGAAGTGCCCGGCGTATGACACCGCTGGCAGAGCAACAATAAGCCCCACAGCCAACATCACCGTCAGTAACCTAAATCGACTCATATTGTCTCCTTTCGGAACACAGGATCTTGTGAACAGTCTTCTGCTGTCCTCTGTGGGGAACCTACACGAAGAGTGACCGCTTGTGCACTTGTGCATCGCACATAACGGCACATATGGGCGGTAGGTTCGGCGAATGTCGCTTGGGTCTCTTCGTGTAGCGAGCGTGGCGGTTGGCGCTGTTGCTTTGATCGGGTTTTTGGTGGGTTTGGCCGATCCGGCTTACTACTCACCTGAGACTCCGATGGATTATCTTGCTGCGGGACTCAACTCCGCTGGACCGTTCGTCGCGGCAGCCGCTTTGTTCATCTGGTGGAGAAGCACACCCATTCGAAGAGGCGTGTTCCTGATTCTCGTTGCCGCGGCGGCTGGGATTGTTTGGGGACTCGGCAACCTGATTGAAGACATCCTGGACTACGAATGGGGATTCGTCCTTTTCGGCGTGGGTGGAATCACCACAGTCCTCGCCTCCGCGCTCGCCGGTGTGGTTGCGTTGACTGTACGAGACCCCTTCCGATGGTCCGGTCTGTTCCTTCTCGGTGTAGCCGCTGGCCCTGCTGCGGACTCGGCTCTGGTGTGGGCAGTGGTTTGGCTCGTCTTCGCCTTGTATCTAGGACAATTCACTCAGATCGTCGCATCCAACGAGTCGTAGACACCCGCACATAACGGCACTTATGGGCGGTCCGGTTTGCTGGATCTCGAACTCAACGCTCTGGAAGGTTGTTAGCTTCGCCGAATGGCAGAAACCGTTCATAACCGGCGGACTGCAACTGGCCTTAGGCAAATCGAGCCGTGAGCCAGCTCGTCGTAATCACC
>CAXMPK010000105.1:0-33671 GCA_964195405.1 uncultured Acidimicrobiia bacterium | reverse complement strand
AAGACACAACTGCCGCCGAGTCTGACGCAACCCACGAGCCGACTGCGCAGGCAGATCCAGCGGCACCTGTCGGTGACGTTGCAGAAGCGGAAGCTTCTGCTGCTGCAGATCCTGTCGGTGACGTTGCGGAAGCAGAATCAGGGGCACCCGAAGCGAGTGCCGGAGAAGAGCCGGCCGCCGATGCGGTAGGCGAAGAGGAGTAGTTCGGTCATGTTGATGCCCAAGAGGACAAAACACCGCAAGATGCACCGAGGGCGCATGTCTGGCGTGGCAAAAGGCGGTACCAAAGTCAATTTCGGTGAGTACGGGCTTCAGGCCCTCGAACCGGGATGGATCACATCCCGTCAGATCGAGGCCAGTCGCGTCGCCATTACTCGTGCGGTCAAGCGTGGCGGGAAAGTGTGGATCACCATATTCCCCGACAAGCCAGTGACCCAAAAACCCGCTGAGACCCGGATGGGCTCAGGCAAGGGGAACCCGGAGTTTTGGGTGGCAGTGGTGAAGCCGGGACGTGTGATGTTCGAACTCGCAGGTGTGCCCGAGGATATGGCCCGTGAAGCCATGCGCAAGGCCAGCCACAAGCTTCCGATTCGGACCCGACTGGTCACCAGGGAGGACGCATGAACGCTGCGGATATCCGTGAAATGACCAACGAGGAGCTTGTTGAGGCATTGGTCGAGGCCAAAGGAGAGAAATTCAACCTTCGTTTCCAGATCGCCACCAATCAGCTCGATAACACCGCGCGAATCGGTGAAGTAAAGAAAGACATCGCACGCATGCTCACAGTGATGCGAGAGCGAGAAAGCGTGTTTTCAGTGGCCCCGGTTGACACCAATGCGTCTGAAAACACGATGGAGAGTGCCTGATGACAGAAAACCAAACAAGAAGCCGTCGCAAAGTCCGTGTAGGTGTCGTCATCTCGGATAGCCGGGATAAGACTGTGACAGTCGAGGTCGCCAACTCGTCGATGCATCCGCGCTACGACAAAGTCGTGCGGAGTGCGAGCAAGTTTCATGCTCACGACGAGGCGAATGACGCCCATGTGGGCGACAAGGTGCGAATCATGGAAACCCGACCAATCTCGAAGCAGAAGCGCTGGCGGGTCGTTGAAATTGTGGAGCGCGCCAGATGATTCAACAGGAGTCCCGTCTCAAAGTCGCGGACAACACCGGTGCTCGTGAGTTGCTCTGCATTCGTGTGCTCGGTGGGTCGTCCCGTCGCTACGCGGGTGTTGGTGATGTGATCGTGGGTACTGTCAAGGACGCCACCCCCGGTGGATCCGTGAAGAAGGGTGAGGTCGTCCGGGCTGTGGTAGTCCGCACCAAGAAGCAGTCACGGCGGCCCGATGGCACCTATATCCGCTTTGATGACAACGCCTGCGTGATCATCGACACCAACCGTCAGCCTCGCGGGACCCGAATCTTCGGCCCCGTGGCCAGGGAGCTTCGTGACCATCGCTTCATGCGGATCGTGTCACTGGCACCGGAGGTGCTCTGATGAGGCTCAAGAGCGGAGACACAGTGATGGTCATCTCCGGCAAGGACGCCGGCAGGGAGTCCAAAATCGCACATGTCTACCCGGATGCCAACAAGGTTTTGGTCGAGGGGGTCAACACCGCCAAGCGGCATACCAAGCCAACAGGGCAGACGATGCAAGGCGGGATCATCGACAAGGACATGCCGATCGATGTTTCCAACGTGATGATCGTGTGCGACAAGTGCGGCCCGACTCGTATCGGTCACCGGTTCGATGACGAAAACGTCAAACATCGCACATGTGTGAAGTGTGGAGGTGACTTATGAGCGAACCCCGTCTCAAGGTCAAGTACAACGAGAAGATCGCGTCACAGCTCAAAGATGAGCTTGATCTGGAGAACGTGATGCAGGTCCCGACGATCGAGAAGATCGTTCTCAACATGGGTCTTGGTGAGGCTGTCAATGACAAGAAGGCCGTTGGCGAGGCCCTCGATGAGCTTGGGCTGATCTCAGGTCAGAAACCCCGAGTCAACCGGGCTCGTAAGTCGATCGCAAACTTCAAACTGCGCGAGGGCATGCCGATCGGCGTGTCAGTCACGATGCGTAGCACACGTAAGTGGGAATTCTTCGACCGGCTTCTGTCCATAGCCATTCCCAGGGTTCGTGACTTTCGCGGTCTCAATCCAAAGGCCTTTGATGGTCGCGGCAACTACAGCGTCGGAGCGTCCGAGCAGTTGATCTTTCCGGAGATCGACTTCGATCGGGTGACGACAACACGTGGCCTCAACATCACAATTGTGACCACGGCAGAAAACGACGAGGCGGGCAAAGCCCTTCTCGATGCGTTCGGATTCCCATTTCGCAAGATTCAAGTGGAGGTTTAAGTGGCTAAGAAATCAATGATTGCAAAGGCAAATCGCGAGCCAAAGTTCAAAGTCCGTGGCTACAACCGCTGTAAGCGTTGTGGTCGTGCTCGGGCGTATCTGCGTGACTTCGGTATGTGCCGCATCTGCGTACGCGAATTGGCATCCAAGGGAGAGCTCCCCGGTGTTCGAAAGGCTTCGTGGTAGCCGTGCCCGTTACAGATCCCATTGCAGACATGCTTACGCGGGTTCGCAACGCGGTGGCGGTCGGACACGAGCGTGTGGCCATGCCGTCGTCCAAGATGAAGGTGGGCATTGCCCAGATCCTCGTCGATGAGGGATACATCGACCGGTATGAGGTGACTGAAGACGCCCATCGTCGATTCTTGGAGCTTGTGCTTCGTTATGGAGACCGTCGTCGTCCCGCGATCGAGGGAATCAAAAGAATCTCCCGTCCGGGTCACCGCGTCTATCGCGGCTCCAAGGAGCTGTCTCGGGTTCAAGGCGGTCTCGGTGTCGCCGTCGTATCCACCAGCAAGGGACTTCTCCCCGACCGTGAGGCGCGTCGTCGTCGTCTCGGCGGTGAGGTCGTTTGCGAGGTCTGGTGACATGAGTCGTATAGGAAAGATGCCGGTCACGGTGCCCACTGGCGTCGATGTGAATATCGATGGCCAGACTGTCACTGTGAAAGGCTCGAAAGGCGAGCTGAGCCGTGAGTTCCACGACCGGGTTGGGTTCGAGATGGACGAGGGTGAGCTCAAAGTCACCCGTCCTGACGATGCCCGAGAGTCCAAGGCTCTTCATGGCCTTAGCCGGGCCCTCCTAAACAACATGGTTGTGGGTGTGTCCGAAGGCTTCACCAAGGATCTCGAGATTCAAGGTGTGGGCTACCGCGCCGTACTCAAAGGCAAAGACATCGAGCTACAGGTTGGCTTCAGCCACACTGTCATGGTCGAAGTCCCTGAAGGGATCACCTTTGAGGTTCCCGAGCCGACCAAGATCAGCGTGTCTGGCATCGACAAAGAGTTGGTTGGCCAGGTTGCGGCCAACATTCGAAAGGTTCGTCCCCCCGAGCCCTACAAAGGCAAGGGAATCCGGTATGCCGGCGAGCATGTTCGCCGCAAGGCCGGGAAGGCAGGTGCTAAAGCATGAAGGGTTCCCGAAAGGATGCCCGGAGCCGTCGTCACACCCGGGTGCGCAAACATGTCCGCGGCACGTCGGACCGCCCTCGCCTGGCAGTGTTCCGGAGCAACAAATACATCTACGCCCAAGTCATCGACGACACTGAGTCACGCACCATTGCGGCAGCTTCGTCACAGGAGTCGGATCTGCGATCCAACGCGCTCAACGTCGACACCGCGTCCAAGGTTGGCACACTCCTGGCCAGCAGAGCCAAACAAGCTGGAGTGGGAAGCATCGTTTTCGATCGCGGCGGTTACAAGTTTCACGGAAAAATCAAAGCCCTCGCCGACGCAGCGCGTGAGGAAGGACTGGAGTTCTAATGGCACGCCAACAGCGTCAACAGCGTCCCGGCAACGAGAAGAGTCAGTACGACGAGCGCGTCATCCAGATCAACCGGGTGGCGAAGGTGGTCAAGGGTGGCCGTCGGTTCAGCTTCACGGCTCTTGTGGTCGTCGGTGACGGCAAAGGCAAGGTTGCTATCGGATACGGCAAGGCCAAGGAAGTGCCTGCCGCCATCCAGAAGGCAATCGAGCAGGCACGTCGTGACATGGTTGAAATCCCCATGGCCGGCCAGACGATTGTCCACACCCAAGTCGGGGTTCACGGTGCTTCCAAGGTACTTGTGAAGCCGGCGGCCCCAGGTACCGGAGTAATCGCCGGTGGTGCCGTCCGTCAGATCCTCGAGGCAGCCGGCATCAAAGATGCCCTGGCGAAGTCGCTGGGATCGCCGACCCACCTCAATGTCGCCAAGGCGGGCATGGCGGCCCTCACCAGTCAGCGTCGCCCCGACGAGGTGGCGAAATTGCGTGGCAAGAAGCCCGAAGAGGTAACTCCTCCAGGATTGCTCGCTGCCTATAACGGCACCGAGTCGATCAGGGCTCAGGCCAGGGAATCCAGTGCCCAGGGAAAGAAGTGAGGTAGTGGATGGCCAAGGCAAAAACATCATCCGTGAAGGTCACGCTTAGAAAGTCGACAATCGGCGAGAAGCCGAAGACCCGCGCCACCGTTGAGGGGCTCGGTCTTCGAAAGATCGGTCAAACGGTTACTCATGTCGATTCACCCAGCCTCCGTGGGATGACAGACAAAGTGGCCCATCTCGTAGAAGTGGAGGTCGGCGATGAGTGAAAAGAAAGAGCAGCTGCAGTTGCATCACCTCTCACCTGCTCCCGGGTCGAAGAAGCGAAAGATCCGGGTCGGCCGTGGTGAAGGTGGCCGTCGTGGCAAGACGGCAGGCCGTGGCACCAAAGGTCTCAAGGCCCGCAGTAGCCTGCGTCCTGGTTTCGAGGGTGGTCAGACTCCACTCGCGATGCGTCTTCCCAAGCTCAGGGGATTCAAAAACCCGAACAAAGAGGAGTTTGCCATCGTCAACCTTTCCTCCTTCGAGGGGTTTGATGCCGGAACCGAGGTCACGCCCACTTCGCTTCGCGAAGCGGGGTTGATTCGCCACAAGGGTCGGGTGAAGGTTCTTGCGGAGGGGGACCTAGATATGGCGCTGACAGTGAAGGCCCACGCCTTCAGCGCGTCGGCCAAAGAGAAGATCGAAAATGCAGGCGGAACCGTCGAGGTCATTTGATCTCAACGGTTCGGTCTCCTTCATAGGCAGCCAGATCTAGGAAACTGGTTGTCATCTAAGAGGAATACCTAGGACTTCATGCTTTCCATCTATCGCAACATGTTCAAGATTCCGGATCTCCGGTGGAAGATTCTCTTCACGCTGGCGATGTTCGCCGTCTATCGACTTGGCGCCACCATTCCGGTGCCGGGGATTGATCTCGATGCAGTCGAACTCTTCCAGAGCCAGCAGCAGGCTGGTGGCATCTACGGCTTACTCAACTTGTTCTCGGGTGGGGCGTTGGAACAGTTCTCTGTCTTTGCTCTCGGGATCATCCCCTACATCACCGCCTCGATCATCATGCAGCTGCTCACTGTCGTGATCCCGAAACTTCAGTCTTTGCAGGAGGAGGGGGAGTCGGGCCGCAAGGTGATCACACAGTGGACCAGATACATGACAGTGGTCCTGGCCCTCATCCAGTCGACTGGCTTCACCTTCCTGTTTCACTCGGGCCGGTTCACAAACGGGATCGACCTGATCCCCAACTACACGGCTGGCCGGGTGGTCCTGATCGTGCTCACGATGACAGCTGGGACAGCCATGGTGATGTGGCTGGGTGAGCTGATCACGCAGCGCGGTGTGGGCAACGGCATGTCGCTGATCATCTTTGTCTCGATTCTCAGTCAGTTCCCGTTCATATTCGGTCAGATCTGGGGTCAGACGGTTGCCGCAAACTTGCCAATGCGTTTCATCGTGATCATGGCCGTCTTCCTGGGAATGATCGGGGCAATCATCTACGTGGATCAGGGACAGCGAAGGATTCCGATCCAATTCGCCAAACGGGTTCGTGGGCGCCGCGTGCTTGGTGGCCAGTCCACTTATATCCCGTTGAAGGTCAACACCGCCGGTGTGATTCCGGTGATCTTTGCCACGTCGGTCTTGTTGATTCCGTCTTTGATCATCACGGCTATCCCGTCAGACGCCGCCTGGATCCAAACGATCTACCGCTGGATAGACGACAACCTGGGAGCAGGAGCTGCCGGTGTCAGCTGGTGGTACGTCGCCATCCTGTTTGGGCTGATCGTCTTCTTCACCTACTTCTACACTGCGATCCAGTTCGATCCCGAACAGCAGGCCGAGATGATCCAGCGTCAAGGTGGATTCATCCCCGGTGTCCGTCCGGGTCGTCAGACCGCCAAGCACCTCTCGTTCATCCTCAACCGAATCACACTTCCCGGCTCGTTTTTCCTTGCCACCATTGCGGTATTGCCCGCGATTGCCGGGGCTATCTGGAACATCCAGATCGCATTCTCCGGTGTGTCGATCCTGATTGTGGTTGGTGTGGCTTTGGAGACGATGAAACAGATCGAATCCCAGCTCACCATGCGCAACTACGAGGGCATCCTCACCTAGCGTGTGCACACGACGCCTTCCTGGGGCCTCCTTTGCACACGCTCAGAGTCTCATCGGGTCCGAGGCCTGATGAGACTGGTTTTTATTGGGCCTCCAGGTGCCGGCAAGGGCACCCAGGCCTTCCGGGTTGCTCAGCGTCTCGGAATTCCCCATATCTCTACCGGCGAGATGTTCCGTCACCATGTCTCCAACGGAACCGAACTCGGTCTGAAAGTCGAGGCGATCATGGCCGCCGGTGACTATGTCCCCGATGAGATCACCGTTGCCATGCTGGGGGAGCGCATCGCCGAGCCTGACGCCCGCAACGGCTACATCCTCGACGGCTTCCCCCGAACCGTTCCCCAGGTAGAGGCTCTCGATGAGCTGATTGGTGTCGACGGGCTCGATCATGTTGTGGTGTTTGAGGTAATTGAAGATGAATTGACCAACAGGATGCTGTCCCGCGGTCGTGAAGACGACACCGAAGAGACCATCCGCAACCGCTTCAAGGTTTACTTCGATCAGACGCAACCAATCCTGGATGTCTACGAAGACCGGAATCTGACCATTTCGGTCAGCGGAATGGGTGAGATGGACGAGATCACCGACAGAATCGTCGAGGCTCTCAAACACAACCCAACCCATCGAACTCCATGATCACAATCAAGTCCCGTCGCGAGTTCGTCAAGATGGCGAAGGCGGGAGCGGCGGTGGCGGCAGTTCATGTGGCGATCCGTCAGGCCGCCCAGCCGGGCGTGACACTCCTCGAGCTCGATGACATTGGAGCTAGCGTGATCGCGGATCACGACTGCACTTCGTCTTTTCTCAACTACCTGGGCACCTATCCGGCCACTCTCTGTCTTTCCCCCAACGACATCATCGTGCACGGCATCCCATCCGAGTACCGGCTCCGTGACGGTGACGTTCTCTCCGTTGACGCCGGCGCCATCTACCAAGGTTTTCACGGTGACGCTGCCTTCACTGTCGGAGTCGGGTCGATAGCGCCAGAGGCTCAACATCTGATTGACGCAACGGAACAGGGGATGTGGGCGGGAATTCGACACGTCGACAAAGGCGAGAGACTCGGCGACATCGGCAACGCGGTGCAAGAGGTTGGGGAGGCCCACGGTTACGGCGTGGTTGAGGAGTATGTCGGTCATGGCATTGGTCGGGAAATGCACGAAGAGCCCCAGGTACCCAACTACGGGGTGCCCGGCAAAGGATTGAAGCTCAAGACAGGCATGTCCCTTTGCATCGAACCGATGTTCAATATCGGTAGTCGTCTCACCAAGATCGACCCCGACCATTGGACGGTGCGGACCGAAGACGGCTCCCTCTCAGCACATTGGGAACACACAGTGGCCATCACGCCAGACGGTCCGCAGGTGTTTACTGCGTCCCATGAGCCGGTTCCTGTGGACGCCTTCGAGACACACGTCACCAACTAATGGTCTGTCGCTAGACGTTGAGGAACAGGCCAGTCGATGACGGCGATTGTCTATGGACAGTATGGCCCACCTGGCGTTCTCGAGCTCCAGGAAGTCGAACAGTCTTCGCCCACCGGCGATGAGGTTCTGGTTCGCCTGCACGCATCATCGATCAATTCATGGGATTGGGATATTCTGACCGGGACCCTCCAGGGTCGCATCGGTGGCTTGCGAAAACCGCGGTATCCGATACTCGGAGCCGATATCGCGGGGAGGGTCGAGGCAGTTGGCAAGAACGTCACTGATTACAGGGTGGGTGACGAGGTATTTGGGGACATATCCGCTGATGGTTGGGGTGGGCTGGCTGAATACGTGTCTGTTTCTGAGACGGCTCTGGCCCCGAAACCAAAGTCGGCGACCTTCGAGCAAGCAGCTGCCATGGCTCAAGCAGCTGTTCTTGCCCTTCAAGGTCTTCGTCACAAAGGACGGATTCAGCCTGGGCAGCACGTGTTGATCAACGGAGCCGGTGGCGGTGTCGGTACTTTTGCGGTGCAGCTTGCCAAACTATTCGGAGCGGAAGTGACCGCTGTCGACCTAGGCGGGAAACTGGACCTGCTCAGTTCGATCGGCTCAGATCACGTCATTGATCACACCCAAGAGGACTTCACCAGAAGTGGCATCCGTTATGACCTGGTCCTCGATGTGGTGGCGACCCGGTCGACGTTCGCCCATCGCCGCGCCCTCACTCTGGACGGGAGGTATGTCGTTGTCGGTGGGACGACCGGTGTCCTTGCGCAAACTCTGGTGTTGGGTCTTGGTGGGACCAGGAAGACGAGCGTTCTGACGCACCAACCAAACCGTCAGGATCTGACCTACCTGAGCGAGCTTTTCTCGTCCGGTTCGGTGCTACCGATCATAGATTCGAGCCATCCGTTGAGTGAATCGGCTGAGGCCTTCCGGCACTTTGGAGGAGGGCAACACACCGGCAAGATCGTCATCGAGGTGTGATCTGCTCCGATTTGAGCAAATCCACCGCATCCAACTAGTATTCACGGGTCTTTAGTCGCTTCTTCTTTGGCCGAAGTAGCGATGTTCCGTCAGGGCGTCATCGCTCGTAACCACGAAAAATGCTGGCTAGGTGATGATGTTCTGACAGCGTTCGCGCGTAATTGCGGGGGTACCGGTTTGGAGTATGAAAATGAAGGTAAGGCCTTCTACAAAAAAAATGTGTGACAATTGTCGGATCATTCGACGTCGCGGACGTGTTTGGGTGATCTGTTCCAACCCTCGTCACAAGCAAAGGCAGGGCTGAGCGTATGGCTCGAATTTCCGGAGTAGATATCCCCCGAGACAAGCGACTCGAGATTTCGCTGACCTACATCTACGGGATCGGGCTGTCCCGTTCCCAACAAATTTGCGAAGAAACAGGTGTCGACGGTGATACCCGGGTGCGTTCCTTGACAGACGACGAGGTCACCCAGATCCGTCGTTTCATCGAGGTGAACTTCGAGGTCGAAGGCGACTTGCGTCGTCAGGTCCAACAGGACATCAAGCGAAAGATCGAGATTGGCAGCTATCAGGGAATCCGGCATCGTCGAGGTCTACCGGTAAGGGGTCAGCGCACCCATACCAATGCTCGTTCGCGCAAGGGTCGTCGAATGGCCATTGCAGGCAAGAAGAAGGTGGCCAAGCAATGACTACGCCAGGCGCTAAGAGGGTCCGTCGTCGTGAGCGCAAGAACATTTCGCACGGGCAGGCCCATATCAAGGCCAGTTTCAACAACACGATCATCAACATCACCGACCAGAGCGGAGCCACGGTGGCGTGGACTTCCGGTGGGTCGGTTGGTTTCAAGGGGTCTCGCAAGTCCACCCCGTATGCGGCGCAGGTGGCTGCTGAAGAGGCTGCCCGTCGTGCCGGTGAGCATGGGATTCGCAAGCTCGACGTCATTGTTAGCGGTACCGGCTCGGGTCGTGACACCGCAGTCCGGACCCTCCAGAACATGGGGATGGAAATCAGCTGGGTCAAAGATGTGACCCCGATGCCACACAACGGCTGCCGGCCCAAGAAACGGAGACGCGGATAATGCGTCATGAGGTAAAGCACTAATGGCTCGTTACACAGGCCCCAGGCACAAGCCGTGCCGTCGGGCACGCACTCCACTTTGTCAGTCGAAACGCTGCCCGGTCGAGCGTCGTCCCTATCCACCGGGTGAGCACGGTCGTGGCCGTGTCCGCGAGAGCGACTACATGATTCAACTTCGCGAGAAGCAGAAACTGCGCACGATGTACGGTGTTCTCGAAAAGCAGTTCCGCAACTACTACAAGGAAGCGGCCCGTCGAGGTGGTATCACGGGCGACACGCTGCTCCAGTTGCTGGAACAGCGTCTTGACAACGTCGTTTGGCGTTCCGGTCTTTCCGCCACTCGCCCCCAGGCTCGACAGATGGTCAACCATGGCCACTTCCAGGTGAATGGCAAGAAGGTCGACATCCCGTCGTATCAGGTCAAGCCTGGCGATGTGGTTTCGGTCAAGATCGCCAGCTCGGATCTGATCATGATCCAGCACGCCGTGGACACCCAGGGTCGTCCGGTCTCGGACTGGCTTTCTGTAGACGTCGATTCCCGCGAGATCACTATCAATGCCCAACCCCGTCGTGACCAGATAGACACCGACATCAACGAACAGTTGATCGTCGAGCTCTACTCCAAGTGAGGTACCCGAGTTGCTGATTGTCCAACGTCCACAAATCGAAGAAGAAGTGATCGGCGACAACCGATCCCGCATCGTTGTCGAGCCTCTTGAGCCCGGATTTGGCTTCACACTTGGCAACACCATGCGTCGGACTCTGTTGTCCCGTATACCTGGTGCAGCCGTTACATCGATCCAAATTGAGGGTGTTGAGCACGAGTTCTCAACCATCAATGGTGTTGTGGAGGACGTCGTCGACATGATTCTCAACATCAAGCGCATCGTGATTCGCATGGAGGGTGTCGAAGAGCAGACCCTCTACTTGTCAGCCAAAGGCACCGGTCAAGTCAAAGCCAAGGACTTGAAGCTCCCGGCGGGTGTCGAGGTCGTGAATCCCAATGCCCACATTGTGACAATGAGCGCTTCAGGGCGGCTCGAGATGGAACTGACCGTCGCTCCCGGTGTCGGCTATCGCAGTGCGGATGGCAACAAGGGTGCTTCGTCCATCATCGGCGTCATTCCGGTGGACTCGATCTTCTCGCCTGTGCGCAAGGTGGCCTACAGGGTGGAGAACACCCAGGTCGGACAGATGACGAACTTCGACAAGTTGGTCATCGACGTTGAGACCAACGGTGCCATCGATCCCAGCGAGGCTGTCTCGTCGGCAGGGAAGACCCTTGGTGAGCTGATGGGTTTGTTTGCCGACATTGGTGAGGGTCAGGGACTCGAGCTCGGCGACGTCGAACCCGAGGTGTCCGGCTCACCCGACCTTGATCTTCCGATCGAGGCGTTGGATCTCTCCGAGCGCCCCCGAAATTGTTTGCGTCGTGCCCAGATCAAGACGGTTGGCGAGCTGGTTGAACGCACCTCTGATGATCTGCTCAACATCACCAACTTCGGGCACAAGAGTCTCGATGAAGTCATTGCCAAGCTCGATGAGCTAGGTCTCAGCCTTGCGGACGCGCCATCCGCCGGTGGTCTCGGCTGATGCCACGCCCTCGAAAGGGCCCTCATTTTGGCGGGTCGCCAGCACATGATCGGTTGATGATGGCGAATCTTGCCAGTGATCTCTTTATGCATGAGAAAGTGGCGACCACTTTTGCAAAAGCCAAGGCAGTCCGGCCGCTGGCCGAGAAAATGATCACCAAGGCTCGCAAGGGCGACCTCCACTCGCGGAGAATCGTGATGAAAACCATCACCAACAAAGATGCGGTGCACAAACTGTTTGAGGACGTTGCTCCCCGCTACACGGACCGGCCGGGTGGCTACACCAGAATCACCAAGCTGGGACCGCGTCGTGGTGATGGTGCTGAGGAAGCGATAATCGAGCTGGTTTAGCAGGTCCAGTATTTGAAGAAAGCCGCCCTCGAGGGCGGCTTTTCTCATCCAGGATTCAGCGAGCCAGGACTCCGAGGAAAATTCCCAGCATCAAGATGACGACCCCGAATAGGAGCACATGCATAGGGGACATCCGGCCCGGCAACCATTTCGAGGCAAGCATGGAGTCGGTGTAGACCACAGTTCCGAACATGATCATCAGCACCCCTGAGACGAGAAGGAATGTGGAGACAAGACCGGGGAGGAACACCGTCACGAGGGCCGCTCCGACTATCACGGCGACCATGATCCTGGTGAATGCCCATTTAGGTAAGAGGGCTCCCCAGCGCTCTTCTGCGGCTTCGAGACCCTTGTCGAATGGTTTGAGCAACTTCTCAGTGTTGGGCAGGCTGAATCTCATGCCCCGATCGGTCTTGGCCAACTCCGACTGGAACGCTGCGGCGTCAGGCATCTCGATTAGAAGCTGTTCACCCTCAGCGGCCATCCGATATCCGGTTGGTGTCTGTTCGAGACGTATCTCGTCCAGGGACCAGTCGCCGATCGATTCCTCGCCGGCCTCGATGCTGAGCCGGTTGTTCTCGAGTACAACCGTGGCGGGAAGACCCTGTCTGTCTCCCAACGTCTTCAAGGACGCGCTGAAACTGGTCACATGAACATATCGGCGCCAGCGAGGGCGACTTTCGGTTTTTCTCTCTAGTGGTCTGTCGCCACTAGAAATTGAAGGCGAAGGCCCCGACCAGGATCAAAACCAGGACCGCCAGACCGATACCGATCAGGACCGTCCCGATGATGCCAAGAATTCTTCCTGCATTGGCGGTACCCCGATTCTCTGGAGGGCGACGCCCGGAATCGATAGCTTCCAGCTCGTTTTTTCCCATGATCCAAGCGACCGGCGCCAGGACTCCACAAATGATCAACCCGAGGATGCCGAGGACGAGAACCGTCGTGGCCTGGCTGGCTTCTGGGTACTGACCGGAGTCCTTGGGGAATTGCTGGTCTGTCATAGCATTTGAGTATCGCACATCTGGCCTCGGCTCCGTGCGGCGGTAGCCTTGTTGGTGATGTCGCAACCCCATTACATCGAGTTTGATCGCCAGACTTGGGCGAAGTTGCGGGCGAGCACGCCTTTGACCCTCACCGAACAGGACATCGAGAAGCTCCGTGGTATCAATGTCGAGCTCGACATCGATATGGTCGAGCACACTTTCCTCCCGCTGTCCCGGCTGCTCAATCTTCATGTCCAAGGAAGCCAACAGCTGGCGACGGTCACAGACACCTTCTTGGGTACGCCACCCCGTCCCGTGCCGTTCATCATTGGGGTGGCGGGGTCGGTTGCCGTTGGCAAGTCGACTATCTCTCGTGTTCTTCAGGCGCTTCTGGCGCGTTGGCCACACCATCCGGTCGTCGAACTGGTCACCACCGACGGATTCCTCTTTCCAAACGCTGTGCTTGAGGAGCGGGGGCTCATGACACGGAAAGGCTTCCCAGAGAGTTTTGACCGCAAGGCGCTTCTCGATTTCGTCGCGGGCGCGAAAGCAGGTGAAGAGCACCTCGAGGTTCCGCTCTATTCACATGTCAGATATGACGTGGTCAGTGGCCAAACTCGGACTCTGGGCCAACCGGACATCCTCATCGTTGAGGGTCTCAATGTCCTCCAAGCCGGAGAGCAGGGAGCGTTCGTGAGCGACTACTTCGACTTCTCCATTTTCGTTGACGCTGATCTCGAGGATGTAAAGGGCTGGTACATCGAACGGTTCCTAACCCTGAAGAGCACTGCCTTCGCTCAGCCCGACGCCTACTTCAGGCGGTTTTCCGGTCTGAGTGAGTCTGAAGCCATAGATGTGGCAACGGGAATCTGGCAGGAGATCAATGAGATCAATCTGATTGAAAATATTCTTCCCACCAGAGATCGGGCTGTCCTGATCCTGGAGAAGGCTACCGACCACACGGTGCGACGGGTTCGGCTCCGCAGCTGAACCACAAGAGCATCCTGCGAAGGCTTGTTCGGGGTAAATGACAGAGGACGTTCTCAGAACGCGTAGTTACCCTGCTCGCCCTCATGAAAATGATCAAACGTGCAACCCGTGCTGCCATGCTCGATCGCAAGGCCTTCACTGAGGCCTTCTTCGATGGTGATTCCGCCGCCGACGCGGCGATCATCGTTGCCAGCGTTGGCGGGCTGACCTATCTAGGACTACTTCTGAGACTCGGTGCCCTCGGCCTGTTCAGCCTGGGCACACTGTTTCAGTCACTCATCGCTGCGGTTGTTTCTTGGTTGATCCTGGCCTTCGCAACCTGGTTCACGGCAACCAGGTTGTTCGGCGCCACGGGTCGGCCGCAGACGATGATGGCTCTGCAGGGGTTGGCTGCTCTGCCTCTGCTCCTCGAGATGTTTGGTCGCTGGGTCGGCGGAGTTGGCCTGGTCTGGTATCTGGTGGTCTTGGTTATCGCCACACAGGAAGCGACCGATCTGAAGATACGCGATGCGGCGGTATCGGTTCTCATCGGGTTTGCGGTTGCCGCCGTGTTCCGGGCGCTGATTGGTGTTCCATTTGCCCTGCTAGGCGGGCTTTTCGGCTGATGGCTGTTTACCGGCTCGATGTCGCTTATGACGGCACAGGATTTCGGGGCTACGCCAAACAGCCCGGTCAGCGGACGGTCCAAGACGAGTTGGATGGGGCGATCGGGAAGGTACTTGGCTTTGAGGTCGACACCTCTGTGGCTGGCCGGACCGACGCGGGTGTGCACGCTCGAGCCCAGGTAGTTTCGTTTGTTCATGACGGTGCGGTAGACGTCGGCCGTTTATCTCGGTCCCTCAACGGTCTCGTCGGGCCCGAGATATCGGTGAAGAGCATTGTCGTTGAATCGGATGACTTCAATGCCCGCTTCTCGGCTGCTTGGCGTCGTTATCGATACCTGATCAACCCGCTGCTAGCCGCGGATCCCCTGACACGTCACATGGCCTGGCATGTTGGACGACCGCTCGATCTCGAGGCGATGACCTCGGTGGCTGACACCTATGTCGGCAGTCACGACTTCACATCCTTCTGTCGTACGATCGAGGGTAGGACCAACGTGCGGCGGGTCGAGGAATCCTTCATGCGGGAACAAAACGAGTACCTGGAGTACTGGATCAAGGCCAACGCTTTCTGTCACCAGATGGTGCGCTCACTAGTCGGTTTCTTGTACGACGTCGGCCGGGGATACACAGATGGCTCAACCGCCGGGCAGGTGATTGCCGGGCGTGATCGCTCGTCGGTGGCCACGGTTGCGCCGCCTCACGGTCTCACCCTGTGGGAGGTGGGTTATCCCTGACCTGGGAGATGGGAGGATCAGGGGAGGAAAGGAGAGAGGGCCTGGGCAATGGCGGCAGCGTGATCGGCGTCTGAAGTTTCCACTGAGATCTCTATCTCGACTTTGCCAAACGGGAGACCGAAGCCCTCGCGGTGGTGGTCAACTTGGACCACGCTTCCACCATGACTGGCAATGAGATCCAGCACCATGGCCAGACTCCCCGGCCGGTCCGATACGAGGACATTGAATCTGGCAAAGCGACCGGCGAGTTCAAGACCATGTCGCACTGCTTTACCCAAGAAGAGCGTATCGAGATTGCCACCTGACAGGACGAGACATATCGGATCGGGTGCGTCGTCCGGTATCAACTTCTCGAGGAGAGCAGCAACTCCTACTGCTCCGGCAGCTTCGACCATCAGCTTGGATCGCTCCAGGAGGAGAGTGAGTGCCCGTGTCGCCTGTTCGTCGTCGACTACGAGAAGATCCTCGACGTGGTCTTCGAGGATCTTCCAAACAAGGCCTGATGGCACCGTGACAGCAATCCCGTCGGCCACTGTTGGCTGTCCTTTCGGGTAGTTTTGAACAAGGGCCCCCTGCGCCCGACTCTCCGAGTAGACCGCGGCCGCCTCGATCTCGACACCGATCACCTTGACATTCGAGTTCACCGCATGGATCGCCATTGCCGTGCCTGCAAGCAGGCCACCGCCACCGGTAGGAACCACCACCGTGCCCACATCCGGGAGCTGCTCGATGACCTCGAGGCCCACCGTCGCTTGGCCGGCGACGATCAGAGGGTCGTCATAGGGGTGGACGAATCGGACTCCTTGTTCCTTTGCGAAACCCCTCGCCTGTTCGACAGCGTCGGCCAATGAGCCGCCATGAAGGACAACCGTTGCCCCGTATTCCTGGGTGGCTTTGATCTTGGGAATGGACGCAATCTTGGGCATGAAGACGGTGCACGGCGACCCAGCCAGGGATGCTGCGAGGGCGACCCCCTGGGCATGGTTGCCTGCCGATGCTGCCACCACCGGCTCTCCGTCGAGCCTCGTCAGGACGTTGAGAGCACCCCGGACCTTGAACGAGCCGGTCCGTTGCATGTTTTCAGCCTTCAGATAGACGGTGCGACCCGTGATTCGGGAGAAGGAAGCGGAGGCGAGCATCGGGGTCGTGGTCACACGACCTTCGAATCGGGATCGCGCTTCGTGAATGTCGGCTATCGATATCATGAGGATTGGCCTAGGGGAGCGGTCGGGCGTAGCATATGGTCTGCTCCCGACGCGGAGTTCGTTTCCCCAAGCGGTCCCCCGTACCTGAGTTGTGCGAGGATTTATTCAGATGATTATCAACAAGACATATTCTCCAAAACCGATTGAGGTCGAGCGCAAATGGCACGTAGTCGACGCGACGGATCTGCCGCTGGGCCGATTGGCGTCTGAGGTTGCCCAGATTCTGCGTGGCAAACACAAGCCGATGTATGCACCCCACATGGATGTCGGCGATTTTGTCGTTGTGGTCAACGCCGAGAATGTCGCTGTTACTTCAGACAAGAGCCAATCGAAGATCTATTACCGCCACTCCGGATACCCGGGAGGCATCAATGCAGAGACATTCGAGTCACTGCGTGAACGCCGTCCCGAGGCCATCATCGAGCGGGCGGTTCGGGGCATGCTCCCCAAGAACAAACTCGGCCGCCAGATGCTCAAGAAACTCAAGGTCTATGCCGGGCCTGACCATTCCCACGAGGCCCAGAAGCCTGAGGCACTCGAACTCAATATCCGAAAGGTGGACGTCTGATGGCGAAGCCACTCGTCCAGGCCACTGGACGTCGTAAAGAGTCCGTCGCCAGAGTCCGCCTTCACGACGGCTCCGGCCAGGTCGTGCTCAATGGGCGTGCATTGGAGGATTTCTTCCCAACGATGGCAGCCCGCATTCGTGTGATGGAGCCGTTGAATATCACGCAGACTCAAGGTCGTTATGACATCGATGCCACCCTCGAGGGCGGAGGAACAACTGGCCAGGCAGACGCCCTGCGTCTGGGGATCTCGAGAGCGTTGATTGCGCTCGAGCCTGAGCTTCGGCCTGCCCTGAAGAAGGCGGGCATGCTCACTCGTGACTCTCGAATCGTGGAGAGCAAGAAGTACGGGCTCAGGAAGGCCAGACGCGCTCCGCAATACACCAAGCGTTAGAGCTACGGTCGGGCTCGATGTCTGACCTTCTTCGTCTTCTCGACGAAGGCAAACCGTTGTTTGGCACTGATGGTGTCCGTGGTGCAGCCGGTTCCGAGCTGACCCCGGAACTGGCACTTGCGATCGGGCGTGCAGCTGGGTCGTACCTTCGCGGCGGCCCCGTTCTCGTTGGCAGGGATACCCGGCGGTCCGGATCGATGCTCGCCTCGGCGCTTCAGGCAGGGTTCCACGCATCGGGAATCGACACAATCGACGTTGGCGTGATGCCGAGCGGAGGTATCACCCATCTCACGTCGGAGGGCGCAGCCACCATGGGTGCCATCGTCTCTGCATCGCACAACCCGGCTGGCGACAACGGAATCAAGCTGATTGCTGCTCGTGGGACAAAGCTCCCCGACGAGGTTGAACGAGAGTTGGAAGATCGTATTCGTTCGACCGGATCAAATTCCGCATTGGGCGATGCCATCGGGTTTCGACGTGAGACCGAGGTTGCGATGGGCGAATATCTCGAGCACCTCGTTCAACTGTCACGCTATTCCCTGAGCGGGGTTCGGATAGCTCTTGACTGTGCCCATGGCGCTGCTTACAAGGCTGCTCCTGAGTTGTTCAGTCGCCTCAAGGCGGATGTAGAGGTTCATGGTGCCGAGCCGGACGGAACCAACATCAACGACGGGTGCGGAGCCACCCATCCCCAATTCTTGGCCGGGGTGGCGGACGGACGCATCGGTCTTTGTTTTGACGGCGATGCCGATCGTCTGATCGCCATCGACGAAGACGGTCAAACGGCGAACGGCGACGTGATCATGGCCATCGTCGCGAGGCACCTGAAGTCACAGGGAAAATTGCGGGGAAACCTTGTTGTCGCGACGGTGATGTCCAATCTCGGTTTCCGGAATTCAATGGCCGAAGCCGATATCGAGATCGTTGAAACCAAGGTGGGCGATCGGTATGTGTCGGAAGCGCTGATGGAGAGCAAGGGGTCTCTGGGTGGGGAACAATCGGGCCACATCATCTTCACCAAACACAGTCAAACCGGTGACGGGCTTTTGACAGCAGTCGAGTTGCTCAACATCGTAGCCGGCACCGGCAAAGAGCTCCGTGAGTTGCGAGCTGAAGCAATCACCGAGTACCCGCAGATTCTTCACAACGTATTGACTGGCCGGATGGTCGACCTCGCCGGAGCTGAACAGCTTTGGGAAGAGGTCAAAGATGTCGAAGAAGAGCTGGGAGACGAAGGGCGGGTTTTGGTGAGACCATCGGGGACGGAGCCGTTGGTCCGGATCATGGTAGAAGCCTCTTCCGAATCTACGGCCAGGATGTACGCTGAACGTCTCGCATCAGCGATGAAGGTGTCGCTGGGACAGGAGTAGAAGCGACCAGAGCACGTGTGGCACAAGATGTAGCGCCAGGCCTCACCCGATATTGAAGAGGTGTGAGGTGACGAGGAGGAAGGTCATCGAATCTTTCGGCGGATGCCTTCCCGGCCAGCCACGGTCGTTACGTATGAGAAGAAAACCCGGAGGCGATTCCGGAACAGAGGCTCATGCGAAGGGTGTCGGTTTCTTGGACCGATCATCGCACGCGATCTGACCCTTCGATTCTGAAAGGAATGGAACGATTATGTGCGGAATAGTTGGTTACGTTGGACCTCGACCCGTGGTTGACGTGCTCTTGCCGGGTCTTGCCCATCTGGAGTATCGGGGATACGACTCGGCCGGGATCGCCCTCAACCTGGGCAGCTCGATGGATGTGATCAAGCGGGCCGGGCGGATCGCCGGGCTGGTGAGGCTCGTGGAAGTGGAGGGGCCGTTCCAAGCCATATCCGGGATCGGTCACACACGATGGGCCACTCACGGTGCCCCAAATACGATCAATGCTCATCCTCACACCGATCCGGGTGGTGATGTGGTGGTGGTTCACAACGGCATCGTTGAGAATTGGGTCGATCTGAAACGCAGACTGAGCGAGTCGGGTCATGACTTCGTCAGCGACACCGACACTGAAGTTCTCGCACACATGATCGGCGAACTGTCGGATCTGCCCTTGAGTGAGGCTGTTCGTCGAGTCATGAACCAGGCAGACGGCGCCCTTGCGCTGGCGGCGATGCGTCGATCAGAGCCTGAGCTGATCGTTGGCGCCCGTCGCGGGTCGCCGCTGGTAGTCGGTCGAGGAGACAACGAGAATTTCCTTGCCTCGGACATTCCGGCATTCCTGGAACACACCCGTGAGATGGTGATCATCGACGACGAGCAGATAGTCGAGGTGCGAGCATCGTCAGTGCGTGTCATCGATCTCGATGGGAACGAGATTGAGCCGGAGCATCGCAAGGTGACCTGGGATCTGGAGGCTGCCGAGAAGGGTGGCTTCCCAACGTTCATGCTCAAGGAGATCTACGAGCAACCCCACGCCGTCGCAGACACCCTCGCCGGACGTGTGACTGAGACCGGGAGCGTGGTGCTCGACGAGTTGGAGATGGATGACAAGCTGCTCAGAGCCGTGGACAAGGTGTTTGTTCTCGCCTGTGGAACCTCTTATCACGCGGCGATGATGGCCAAATATGCGATCGAGCGCTGGACCCGTCTCCCGGTTGAAATCGATATCGCCTCCGAGTTTCGATATCGAGATCCGGTGCTTGATGCTCGATCGCTGGTGATCGGGATCAGCCAGTCGGGGGAGACCATCGACACTCTCGCAGCGATCAGGTATGCGAAGGCGCAGGGCTCCAATGTGATCGGGGTGAGCAACGTCGTTGACTCGTCTTTGGCTCGGGAATCCGACGCGGTGCTCTACACAAGGGCCGGCCCTGAGATTGGTGTGGCCGCGACCAAGACCTTCACAACGCAGTTGGTGGCGATGCAACTACTTGGCCTGTACTTGGCACAGGTGAGAGGCACCCTTGACCCGGGTGCGGTTGAGTTGTTGGTCCATGACCTGCTTCGCCTGCCCGAGCAGATCGAGGAAGTCTTGACTCTTTCGGACGAGATCGAGGCTTTGACCGAGGGATGGAGGGATGTGCGCGATTACTTCTTCTTGGGCCGCTCGGGAGACTTCCCGGTGGCGATGGAGGGGGCTCTCAAACTGAAGGAGATCGCGTATGTGAGGGCCGAGGGGTACGCCGCCGGGGAAATGAAACACGGTCCGATCGCCCTGATTGAAGAAGGTGTCGTGGTGGTCGGGGTGGCCACCGACAGCCATGTCCGCGCCAAAACACTGTCCAACATGGAGGAGATGAAGGCCAGGGGAGGGACGATCGTCCTTGTCGTCGAGGAGGGAGATGACGTGGGTGAGGTCGCAGATCATGTGATTCGGGTGCCATCTGGGCCCGATTTGCTGTGCACGGTGACGGCAGTGGTGCCTTTGCAACTGCTCTCCTATCACGTCGCAATGGCGAAAGGTCTCGACGTCGACAAGCCGCGAAATCTGGCCAAAACCGTAACGGTCGAATAGCCGCCTCTAAAACGCAACGTGTTTGAGTGGCATCGAGGCTGTGCAGTGCGGTAAGTTCCTGTTGTACCAAACGAAAGGAACTTCATTGAGTTTTTGGGACAGTCTTTGGGATCGCCTGGTGACGTTTGGCGAAACCTTTGTCGAATGGGCCATTTTGGTTTTGATTGCCCTGGTCGTCCTTGTTGTCGGTCGTTGGATCATCAAGCTGGTCAGCAAGTTGCTCGCCGGATTCCTGGACCTAGGGGTCCTCGATGGAATGTGGAAACGATCTGGAGTGTCTAGGGCGCTAGCTGACGGCAACCAGACACCAGGTTCTATTGCCTACACCATCATCTACGCATACCTGATGGTGGTATTGCTACTGATTGTGGCTGGCATCGTGAACCTTCCGGCAATGCAGGCTCTCCTCATTCGACTGCTGGCATGGATTCCTCTGTTGCTGTTGGGAGCAGTGATAGTGATCGTGTTCGCTGCTGCAGCGAGTTGGGCAGCCGGTCTGGTCAAACCCTTTGCTGAGGAGCAGAACGTCGGATGGCTCACCTGGGTCGTCCATGTCGGCGTGATCCTTTTCGGTGTGCTCTTCGCCATGGACGTTGTCAACGTCAGCTTCGCCGGAGAAATAGCAACGATCGTCATCGGATCGGCCACCCTCGCTCTAGCTATTGCGTTCGGTGTTGGCGGTATCGATGCCGCCAAGAAATGGTGGGCCAAGTATGGCTCCCCGTCGAACACCGGCGGAGGCGGGGGAACTCCTCCTCCTCCCAGCAACATGTAGCTGACGGTATTGGCATCGCGGGGCGTCGACAGTCGTCCCGCGATAGCCTTTCGGCGTGAGAATCCTCGGATTGGGCGTTGACCTGGCGGATATTGAGCGTGTGGGGCGCCTGTTGAATAAGTATCCTCAATTCGCAGAACGGTGTTTCACCGTCCATGAGCGAGAGTACGCCTTTCGATTCGCCAAACCGGAGCGCCGTCTAGCTGCCCGGTTTGCCGGCAAAGAGGCGGTAATGAAATCGCTGGGCACTGGTTGGCGTCGCATCCGATGGCACGACATAGAGATCACCGGTGGAGGCAAACCGACTGTGAACATGAGTGGGAATGCAGCCCGGCGTGCAGCCACCCTGGGGGTCACCGAGGTTCTCGTTACCATCACTCATACCGACACCGATGCTTTGGTGATGGCGGTGGCTGTAGGCGAGATCTAGTGGTTACCAGCGTCTTGGCTCAATAGCCTTTCTTAGAGCCAACCATCGCTCCGGGGGTCCGAGCCAAGATGGAAATGTCCTGGCGAATCCCAACGTTGTCGACGTACTCGAGATCCATCGCAGTACATTCATGCATTGGTTTGCCATTGCGTTCCGAAATCTGCCATAGCCCGGTGATTCCTGGTCTGACCTTGTGACGAAGGTGTTGCCAGTCTTCGTAGTCGGCGACGATCTCAGGCAACTCAGGCCGAGGCCCTACGAGACTCATGTCGCCGTTCACCACATTCCACAGCTGCGGCAATTCGTCGAGTCGCCAAGACCGAAGCTTTTTTCCCAGCGGAAGTACCCGTGGATCGCCGGGTGACTTGTGAGTGAGTCGTCGATCCTGGCCTTCATAGGGGCCTGTCCGTTGACGACGATCGGTCAGCATCGTCCGGAACTTGAAGAGCTCAAACGGCTCGCCATCTCTTCCGACTCGCATTTGGCGATAGATCACGGGTTTGCCGATCCGCACTCGGATGCCGATCGCAGCAATCAACAAGATCGGTGATGAGAGTAGAAGGAGGATGAGACCAAGTACTCGATCTAAGCCGGGCTTGACGGATTCCGAATAGACGGTTTGTGATGCTGTCAGTACCTCGCGATCAGCGTTGTGATTCGCCGAAAGCGTTTGTACTGTTTCTGCAGATCGCGCAGCCGTTCCTTCTGGTTCCATTCGCCCCCAACCTCCCAGTAATACTGACCGCCCCAGTGGTCAGTAGTTTGATAGCCATTACGACACTACCACCACCGTGAGTGGTCTATCAATCTGAAATTTCCCATTGCGATTATTGGAGATGACCACTTCCCGTAGTCAATAGCCACGACTTAGGGTAGAGTTTCGATCCATTATCTTTGACGAGGGTTGGGAGCCGTGATGCAAAGAGTGACCGTGACGGGTGCTGGTGGGTTCATTGGGCACCATTTGGTGACATATCTGAAACAGAGGGGTTATTGGGTTCGCGGCGTTGACATCCATGAACCAGAGTTCAGCGATATCAACGCCGACCAGTTCGAGATTCTGGATCTGCGAGAGTATGAAAACGCGCTCAAAGCCACTAGAGACGTCGAGCACGTGTACGCATTGGCTGCTGATATGGGAGGGATGGGCTTTATCTCTTCTCATCATGCTCAGATCCTCAGAAACAATGCCCTGATCAACCTTCACACGATCGAAGCCGCCCAGGTCAACGGTGTTGATCGGTACCTGTTCTCATCGTCGGCCTGTATCTACCCCGAATATCTTCAAGAGAAAACTGATGTGGCCCCTCTAAAGGAGTCAGATGCTTACCCGGCAGATCCTCAAGATGCGTATGGATGGGAAAAGCTCCTAGCTGAGATCGCCGCTCAGTACTACCACTCGGAAAACGGTCTCGATACCCGGGTTGTGCGATTCCATAACATCTATGGCCCCTTCGGCACCTACGAAGGGGGGCGCGAGAAGGCTCCGGCAGCGATGTGTCGAAAGGTTGCTGCGGCCGAAGACGGAACCTCCATCGAAATGTGGGGGGATGGGGAGCAGACGCGGTCGTTCTGTCACGTCGACGATTGTGTAGAAGGCCTATATCAGCTGATGCAATCGGATCACTCTGAGCCTTTGAACCTTGGAACTGATCGTCTTGTCACGATCAACGAGCTCGCCGAGATCGTGATCGGCATTTCCGGCAAATCGCTCAAAGTGAACCACATCGATGGACCGCAAGGAGTGCGGGGGCGAAACTCAGACAACACAAAACTTCGCGAAGTTCTTGGCTGGGAACCTGGTATTGGACTCGAAGCAGGTCTCGAGGAAACTTACAGATGGATCTCAAAGCAGGTGGCCGCTCAGCTGTGATCCCGCGAGTAGACATTCTGGGTGTCGAGGTGAGTGCGATTGATTTGGACACCGCCGTCGAGACAATAGGCAATTGGATCGATTCAGACCAGCGTGAGTATGTCTGCGTGACTGGTGTGCATGGAGTGATGGAGTCACTGAACGATCCTGGCCTGAGAGAGATCCACAACCGGTCGGGTTTGACCACGCCTGACGGCATGCCACTTGTGTGGTGTTCACACTTTGCGGGCGCCAAGGATACGACGAGGGTTTACGGCCCCGACCTGATGCTTCGTGTGTGCGCTGCTTCTGTCGAACGTGATTGGAGGCATTTCTTCTATGGGTCGGCCCCGGGAACGGCCGACGAGTTGGCTCGACGAGTGGAGCGACGATTCGAGGGTTTGGATGTTGTTGGGACGTACTCGCCGCCATATCGCGACCTAACCGAGTCGGAGATCGAGGATGTCGCTCAGATGCTCAACGACTCCGACGCCGACATCGTCTGGATAGGACTGTCGACTCCGAAACAGGAGCGACTCATGGACTCTTTGCGACCGATGGTGAAGGCTTCGGCCCTGATCGGTGTCGGCGCCGCCTTTGATATTCACGCCGGCAACATCAAGCAAGCCCCCCAGTGGATGCGAGGATCCGGACTCGAGTGGCTGTTCCGGCTCACTGTCGAGCCCCGGAGGCTGTGGCGACGGTATCTGCGTTCCAACCCCCGGTTTGTATGGAGCATTCTGAGGAATCGCCCTCGTATGGTCTTGACTGAAGCACCCAAGGATTGAGAACATGAGTGCGAAATCCTGTTCAGCCTGGCCGTTGCAACCGAATACTCGACTAGCCATAAGGACGGTCGGGTCTGTCGCTCAGGGACTCGCTCCATTGGCGGTTGGGTTGGTGCTCGGATGAAGGTGGTTCTGTTCTGCGGCGGCACGGGTACGCGGTTGCGCGACTACTCGGATGCCGTTCCTAAGCCCATGGTTGCCGTGGGACACAGACCGATCCTCTGGCACGTCATGCGGTATTACGCCCATTTCGGGTACACCGACTTCGTATTGTGTCTTGGCTACAAGGCCGAGGTGATCAAGGACTACTTTCTCAACTATTCGGAGGCCACGTCCAACGACTTCATACTCACCAAAGGAGGAAAAGACGTTCAGCTTCTGAACAGCGACATCGATGAGTGGAACGTGACATTTGTTGACACGGGCCTCAACTCAAACATCGGCGAGAGGTTGGTGGCAGTCAGGGACTATCTCGGAGATGAACCGTTTCTCGCCAACTACGCAGACGGTGTTTCCGAACTGCCTTTGCCGGAGATGATTGATACGGCTTTGGCGACGCCGCGTGTCTTGGCCACATTCTTGGCTGTGCCACCGCCGCTATCTCTCCATGTCACCGACTTCGCTAGTGATGGCCTGGTGAAGTCGATATCTCCGATCAGTACCGCGGGCCTATGGGTAAACGCTGGCTTTTTTGTTATGAGACCTGAAATTTTTGACTACATCAAGCCTGGCGAGGAGTTGGTATTAGAGCCTTTCCAGCGTCTCGCTGATGAATCCAGACTTCTCGCCTACCCGTTCGAGGGCTATTGGGGCGTAATGGACACTTTCAAGGACAAGCAGGCACTTGACCAGCTTTACGAGGACGGGCCAGCTCCTTGGGAATTGTGGAAGCGTACGTCTCAATGAGTGGCATGGTGACCAATCTCGATCTGGGTACTAGCAATAGCTACCCATCGCTCCCGGCGTTCTAGACCTGGCAGCGGCTGTCGGCGAGCACGCCTGACCCTTCGTTACCCTCATGCCTGTGAAACAGGTCGTCACCGCCGAGGAATATCGCCGAATTGACAGGTTGTATCAGGGTGACTTGATCCAGGCCATGGATCGTGCCGGGTTTGCCGTCGCACTTGCCGCGATCAGGGTTGGGGCGGGATACGGGAAGAAGGTTGTGGTTCTTGTTGGGCCAGGGAACAACGGTGGGGATGGATATGTAGCTGCGCGCTACCTGAAACACCGGGGAGTGGATGTCTCCATTCAGGTGTTGGCGACTCCTCGAACAACGGAGGCAATCGACGCCGAGGGTAAAGCGAGAGTTGCCGGCATCCCTATTGTCGAGATGGGCCCGCCGACAGAAGCCGATGTCGTTGTCGATGCTCTTTTCGGCGGTGGGGTGCGGGGTGGTCTCCCCGATGTTCTGGCTAAGTGGATGGAAACAACGGCACCCGTCATCTCAGTCGACTACCCCACAGGTCTTGATCCCAATACCGGGGCTGTCGAGCAAACAGCCTTCCGAGCTGTTGAGACAGTCACATTTTCGGCCCTCAAAACCAGCCATGTTCTCGGTAAGGGCCCCGACAACTGCGGCCACGTCACAGTTGCCGACATAGGCATCAACGGTGGTGAGCCGTCGATGTTTGTTGCTGAGGAGTCGGATGCTCCGCTTCCCGCTCGTGAGCGCAACTCTCACAAGTGGTCGGCAGGAGCCGTTCTCGTGGTTGGTGGCTCAACGGGTCTTGTTGGCGCTTCGGTGTTCGCCGGCATCAGTGCGCTGAGGTTCGGCGCGGGCTCGGTCGTGGTCTCCTCGCCAAGGGCCGATCTGGTTCACCAGATTGCACCGGAGTTGCCAACCTTGACGATTGAGGAGGCTGAGGAACGATTGGACCGTTTCGACGTGGTCATCGCCGGACCCGGGCTCGCCGGAGAGGATGTTGAAACGGCGGTGCCGATTCTGGGCAAGGCCTCGAAGGTCCTGCTCGACGCCGGTGGGCTTCAACCCGAGCTTCTTGAAACTGCCGCAGAAGGCGATTCGCAGGTCGTTGTCACACCTCACGACGCCGAGTTCAAGCGGCTCTCCGGCATTGGGGCGGGCACATACTCGACCCGCGCCTTTGCATCCCGACATGGGATAACGGTTGTTCGCAAGGGAAACCCGACGATGATTACTGACGGGTGCCCCCAAATCCTTGTCGACACTGGCGGTCCTGAGTTGGCCTCCATCGGAACCGGTGACGTCCTCGCAGGCATGATCGGGGCTCTCTGGGCAAGAGGTTTGGGTCCAACCGAAGCCGCTGTCTCGGCTGCCTACTGGCATGGCAGAGCAGGTGCTGATCTCTTCGCACACGGCACTGTGACAGCTCCCGTCCTTGCCGAGTCGATCTCGAGGTATGCATGGTAAGGCCGACTTACGCCGAGATCGATCTCGGGGCCATCGCGCACAACGTGCGAGCCCTTCGTGGTCTGATAGCTCCGTCGGAGGTGTGCGCCGTCGTAAAGGCCGATGGCTATGGGCACGGTGATGCCCCCGTCGCTTCCACGGCGGTCGACGCAGGTGCCACCCGCTTGGCGGTGGCCTTGGTCGAGGAGGGAGTGCGATTGCGAGAGGCGGGCATCGATGCTCCGATCCTTCTTCTTTCCGAACCTTCCCATGACAACGTGTCTGACCTTGTCAAGTGGAACCTCACCCCCACTGCATATTCGGTCGGGTTCATCGAGGCCCTTGGCACGACAGGCGCCAGTCTTGGAGTCCATCTGAAGGTTGACACTGGCATGCATCGAGTTGGTGCCGCGCCTCGTTCGGTCCATGATCTGATGGGAGCCGTCAATGCCCTTCCCAATCTCTCGGTAGAAGCTCTATGGACTCACTTCGCGGTTGCTGACGAAGACAGTGACTTCACTCGGCACCAGATCGAGGTCTTTGACGAAACGGTCGCGAGCGTTGAAGAAATCCCGTTGGTGCATCTGGCCAATACTGCCGGAGCGGTCCACTTCCCGGACGCAAGACGGGACCTGTGTCGCATCGGTCTCGGCATCTATGGGCTTCATCCCAATACTGAGTCACGAGATGTCATCACCCTCCGACCCGCGATGAGGTTGGTAACCCACGTTTCGCATGTGCAGCGTCTCGAGGCCGGCGCTCGTCCTTCCTATGGCCGAATCAAGGAACTGGCTGCCGACTCGAGTGTGGCCACTGCACCCGTCGGATATGCCGACGGGTTTGCACGGGGCCTCTCTCAATACGGCTGCGCCTTGATCGGCGGGCACCGCTTCCCGCTGGCGGGGAATGTGACGATGGACCAAGTAGTGATCAATGTTGGGGACGCCGAGGTCGGCGTCGGCGATGAGGTGACTCTTCTCGGTGGCCAAGGAGACGAGTTCATCTCCGCAGACGAGTGGGCCGAAGAATTGGGAACGATCTCCTACGAGGTTGTTTGTTCGATCGGGCCAAGAGTGCCAAGGCGGTATCTGAGATGAACAAGACAATCACTGCGATAGAGGGCATCCAGGTAGGGCATTGGACCGATGCCAAGGCGATGACCGGTTGCACAGTTGTAGTTCTTCCCGAGCCCAATGTGGTCACCGCCGAGGCGCGTGGGGCGGCACCCGGCACGCGCGAGTACGCCCTTTTGCAACCAGGCATGCGCATCGAGCAAATGCAAGCGATCCTCCTGACAGGCGGGTCAGCCTTTGGTCTCGCCGCAGCCGATGGTGTCATGAGAGGACTCGAATCGGACGGTCGTGGTCACCAAACTCCGGTTGGCCGTATTCCCATTGTCCCGGCCGCGGTGATCTTTGACCTGTTCCCCGGCGATCCATCTGTGCGACCCGGCCCCGATGACGGCGAAGCCGCCTACCGGGCTGCAAATTCGGGTCCGGTGGCACAAGGCCTGGTCGGTGCGGGTGTCGGAGCCACGGTCTCAAAATGGCGTGGTTTTGAGAACGCTCAGCCGGGGGGGTTGGGTTCGTCGATCCGAGTAACCGGCGATGCGTCAGTGGCTGCCCTAGTTGTCGCCAATGCGGTCGGCGATGTCTTCACAATCGATGGCGACTCTCTGACAGGTGGCGAACCGGAACCTGGGCCACCAGCGCTGATGCCTGATCCACTTACAAACACCACCTTGGTCGTGATCGCCACCGACGCGCGTTTGGGGCGCTCTGAGCTGAGCAGACTTGTGATCAGAGCCCACGACGCGTTGGCCGTGGCCATCCGCCCTGCTCACACGGGCTTCGACGGCGACATCGTTTTCGCCGTTTCTTGTGGTGTCGTCGAGGCCGATGTCGACGCGCTGTCGGAGGCGGCCTTTGGCGCGACAGCGGCCGCAGTGGAAAATGCCGTTCGTGCGGCCGCGACCTGACGCTTCTTTGCCACAATGGGATCTCGGTGACCACGACCCTTCCTGAGTTTGAAATCTTGCGGGATACCGCCCTTGTATGCACGGCGTGTGACCTAGCCAACACCCGCCACACGGTGGTTTTTGGCGTCGGTGACCCAAACGCACGGTTGATGCTCGTCGGTGAGGCGCCGGGCAAGAACGAGGATCTTCAGGGCGAGCCCTTTGTTGGGGCTGCGGGGGCGTTGCTCGATGAGTTGTTGGCTGGCATCGGTGTCTCCAGATCCGAGGTGTACATCGCCAATGTCCTCAAATGCCGACCGCCCGGGAATCGTGATCCCCGACCAGGCGAGATTGACTCTTGCAAAGGATATTTGCGGGAGCAGATTCGGTTGATTGCTCCGGAGGTGGTTGTCACGTTGGGTAATTTCGCCACCAAGCTTTTGTTACGGACAGAGACCGGGATTACCAGGTTGCGCGGGCAGCGATTCGACTGGTGGCTCGGTGCCGTCTTGGTGCCCACGTTTCATCCCGCAGCGGCGCTGCGCGGAGGCGAGCGTGTCAGAGCTCAGATGCGTGATGACTTTGAAATCGTCAGTCAGATTCTCGCCGAGGCTCCGAGCGAGCCGGCCGCGTCTGAAACACCTCAGGAACAAATGGACTTGTTCGGATGATTGAGGTCCTTTGTTCTGAACCCGCCGACACTCAGGCATTTGCCGGGCGTCTCGCCTCGATCGTCCGCCCAGGCGACGTGATCGTCCTTGCAGGAGGGCTAGGCGCTGGAAAGACACTGTTCACCGGCGGGCTGGCAGCCGGATTGGGTGTTGAAGAGCCTGTGGTCTCGCCATCGTTCGTTCTGGTGCGGCAGTACCGATCCGGGTTCATACCGCTGATTCATGTGGACGTCTATCGGCTTGGATCTATCAACGAGTTCGACGATCTGGATGTCTTCGAACTGGCCGTGGATGGAGTGCTAGTCATCGAATGGGGTGACGCAGTCGATTCAAATTTGCCTGAAGACCATCTTCGAGTGGTCTTCACCGTCGACGATCTCGACGAGAGGACACTTCGTTTGGTCCCGTCGGGAAGCTGGTCGCAACGAGATCTGAAGGAAGTGGTATGAAACTGCTTGCGATCGAATCGGCTACTCCCGGGGCTTCGGTAGCCCTTGTCGAGGACCGAACGACGCTGGCCGCCGCATCTCGCATCGACCGTGTTGGCCATGCGACGTTCTTGGTACCTGCCATTGATTTCTGCTTCCACCAGGTTGGCTGGAGCCCGTCGGACTTGGACGCAGTGGTGGTTGACGTCGGACCCGGGCTCTACACCGGAATTCGAGTCGGCCTTTCGACAGCGCAAGGTCTCGCCGCAGCCTTTGGGATTCCCGTGATCCCTGCCGTTTCGGTGGACGCCGTGGCTCTGGAGGCTCGTACCGGGCATCGCATGATTTGGGCGGTGATAGATGTGCGCCGCGGAGAGTTTGCGGTCAGCCGTTATCGGCCAGTTCCTGGTGGAGTGGTTAAGGAAGGTACAACCGAGTTGGTGAAACCTGAGGTGCTTCGAGCGATGGTCGACTCGAGCTCTGGCCAGTCACTGGTCGTCGGCGACGTCGGATCGCTGCCGGAGGGTTTGTTTCGTGGCCTCCATCGGGTTAAGACAGGAAAGCCGCGGTATCCCTATGCAGTGGCGTTGGCCGAGATCGGTCATGGTAAGTACGACAAAGGTGAATACCCAGCACCAGATGACATCCGTCCGCTGTATCTGCGGGAGCCCGATGTGACGATCAACTGGGAGAAGCTACGACCGGAGGGTCCATGGGGACCGCGATGATCACGATTCGTCCGTTCCTGCTTTCCGACATTCCGGCTGCGGCGGAATTGGAAGGTCTCAACCAGCCTCAGCCTTGGAGTGGGGATTTCTTCACCGATGAGCTCGTCGCTGAGAATCGAAGCTATCTGGTGGCGGAAGACGATGGTTTGGTGGGGTTCGCCGGAGCGATGGTCATCGATGAGGAAGCCCACATAACCAACTTGCTCGTCGCTCCGGACCACCGTCAACAGGGGATTGGAAGTCAACTCGTGAAAGGACTGATTGAGATTTCGATAGGGATGGGCGCAAAGCATTTGACTTTGGAGGTTCGGTCCGAAAATTCGTCTGCACGTCGGCTGTATTCCCGATTTGGCTTGGTGCCGGTTGGTGCACGCCCGGGTTACTACGGCGATGAAGACGCACTGGTCATGTGGGTTCACGACATCGATCAACCCGGCTATTTGGAAGGGCTGAGATGAAGCCGATCATCCTTGCCTTTGAGACGAGCTGTGACGAAACAGCAGTTGCCGTCGTCCGTGGCAATGAAGCTTTGTCGAATGTTCTCGCTTCGCAGGTGGATCTTCATGCCCAGTTTGGGGGAGTTGTGCCCGAGGTAGCGGCGAGGGCCCATGTCGAATCAATACGCTCTCTCACCCACAAGGCGTTGTCAGACGCGGGAGTGCACCCGGCCGATCTTGACGGCGTCGCGGCTACCGCCGGGCCGGGCCTGATTGGAGCACTTCTGGTGGGTCATTCGTTTGCAAAGGCGACAGCGTGGGCTCGGCAGCTTCCTTTCGTCGGCATAGATCACATGGAGGGTCACCTGATGGCCCCACGTATTCAATTCGAACAGTTCGCACCACCCGCGGTGGTGCTTTTGGCCTCAGGAGGCCATTCTCAGATTGTTCACGTTCGTGACTGGGGGGACTATGAAACCCTTGGATCGACAATCGACGACGCTGCAGGGGAGGCATTCGACAAGTTGGCCCGGATGATGGGGCTTGGTTATCCCGGAGGCCCCGCGATCGACGCCATCTCGGAGAGTGGGGATCCCGGCGCAGTGCAATTCCCGAGGGCCTTGCCCGATCGACCATTCCACTTCTCCTTTTCAGGTCTCAAGACTTCGGTAATGACCTACATCGACCGGGCCGCGGCGGCGGACAATCTTCCGCCGATCGAGGATGTCGCCGCATCTATCCAAGAGGCCATCGTTGATGTTCTGGTGGACAAGACATTCAAGGCCGTCGACGAAACGGGTGTGCGGGTCGTCGGTGGTGGTGGTGGTGTTCTCGCCAACCGCAGGTTGCGTCAGCGGTTTGCAGAAGAGGCGGACAAGCGGGGAGTGACACTCACGCTGCCCGAACCGGTCCTTTGCACAGACAACGCCGCGATGATTGGCGTTGCCGGAGCCCATTGGCTTTCGGAAGGCAGAATCACCGACTGGGCCGAGAACGTAGACCCGTCGATGGTGCTGTAGAACCTGAGTCGATCACACTCAGATCCGATTAGCACTCACCCCCAGGAGACTGCTAATGTCCCTCTGGCACTCGAACCAACAGAGTGCTAACACGCGGGTAATCGTTTGGTAATCCTTGACCTTTTGGATCCAACGATGTGCCCACAAGTAAGCACGAAGAGCTCAAGGAGGAGCTACGTATGAAGCTTCAGCCGCTCGGTGATCGTGTGGTTGTCACGGCCTCGGATGATGCGGAATCCCGCACCCCGTCTGGTCTTGTCATCCCCGACACCGCCAAGGAAAAGCCGCAGATAGGCGAAGTTATCGCCGTGGGACCTGGTTCCCGCGACGATGACGGCGAACGCATCCCGATGGATGTATCTGTCGGCGACAACATTCTCTACTCGAAATTCGCCGGCACCGAAGTCAAGCTCGACTCGGACGAGTATCTCGTCCTGTCTGAGCGTGACGTCCTGGCAATTGTCAACTGAGGAGCTGATTAGATATGCCAGCGAAGGATCTTCGCTTCAATGAGGAGGCCCGTAAGGGGCTCCAGGCGGGTGTAGACAAACTCGCCGACACAGTAAAGGTGACTCTCGGCCCGAAGGGCCGGAACGTAGTCCTCGAGAAAAAGTGGGGCTCACCCACCATCACCAACGATGGTGTCACCATCGCCAAGGAGATCGAGCTCGAGGATCCGTACGAGAACATGGGCGCCAAACTCGCCTATGAGGTCGCCAACAAGACAGACAACGTTGCCGGTGACGGAACCACCACTGCCACCGTTCTCGCCCAGGCCATGGTCCGTGAGGGTCTCCGTCAGGTAGCCGCAGGCGCCAACCCGATGGAGCTCAAGCGGGGCATCGAGGGTGCCGTGGACGCTGCCGTGAAATTCATCGGTGACTCTGCTCACGAAATCGAGACAGCCGAGGAGATCGCCCATGTCGCGTCCATCTCGGCCAACAACGACCCATCTATCGGCAAGGTTATCGCCGATGCCATGGACCGTGTTGGCAAGGACGGCGTGATCACGGTGGAAGAGGGTCAGACCTTTGGTCTGGAACTCGAATTCACCGAAGGAATGCAGTTCGACAAGGGTTATATCTCGCCGTACTTCATCACTGATCCCGACCGTCAAGAGGCCGTGATCGAGGATCCGTATATCCTGATCGCTAACCAGAAGATCACGTCGGTCAACGACTTGGTTCCGGTACTCGAGAAGGTCATGCAGACCGGCAAAGCGGTTCTCGTGATCGCTGAGGACCTCGAAGGTGAGGCTCTTGCCACCCTTGTGGTCAACAAGATTCGCGGAACCTTTGCCTCGGTAGCCGTCAAGGCACCGGGTTTTGGTGAGCGTCGCAAGGCAATGCTTCAGGACATCGCCATCCTC
>CAXMPK010000104.1:0-1885 GCA_964195405.1 uncultured Acidimicrobiia bacterium | reverse complement strand
GGATGCTCCTCGACTAGATAGTCCGCCAACCGCTGATGGAGTTGGCGTCGAGTCCGCTTGAGGATGGTCTCGTACGCCGCTTCCTGAAATAGGGCGTGGCGGAATCGAACAGTGCCGGGCGTTTCGGCCCCCTCGACCAGGATTCCCCTTCGGAGAAGGTCGGTCATCTGGTCCTGGAACGACTGGTTCTCCAGAACCACTTTGAGGGTCTCACGATCGAACTCCGTGCCGAGAACCGAGGCGACCTGGATCAAGTATTTGGACTGATCGTCGAGACGGTCGAGCCGGGCCGTAAGTGTGCCGGTCAGGCTCGATGGCAAGGTTGACCCGGCGTCGACCTCCGCAAGCGACTTGGCGATCTCCTCGATGAAGAGTGGGTTCCCGTCGGCACGTTCGAGAATGTTGGCTCTCTCATCTTTGGAGAGCGAACTGGTGTCGGTCAAGGAATCGAGCAAGTGTGATCCATCGTCGGCCGGCAGGGCACTCAGCTCGAGCGGGTGGTATCGATGATGGTGGTTTCGCTCGGCGACCTCATGAAAGCGCCAGGTGGGCTCGTCGCGGTAGGGCCGCATCGAGGCCATGATCCCGACGTCGGTCCCTTCGGTGAGTTTCATGCATTGTTCGATGAGGGCGAGAGAGACGTCGTCAGCCCAGTGAAGGTCTTCAAGGACGATCAGAACAGGACGCTGCCCGGCCAACGCAGAGATGTACTCCATGAACGCCTCTCCAACCTTGGCGTTGAGGACAGGGGTTTCCAGGGCGTTTATGAACGCCTCGGCGGGCTCCGACAGCGTCACCCCACCGATATGAGAAAGGGCAGCGACAGTGTCTGGGTTGTCGATTTCTGTGGCATCTGCTGCCCTGGTCACGAGATCGAAGTCGGGTGGTCCTTCGGAGACGCCCCAGAATCTTCTCAGCAAATTGCGCACAGTGGAGAGCGGATCATTGGAGTCGTAGGAGCGACATGCCTCCGAAAGCCACACCACGTCACCGTCGCTGTCATAGGTGTCGGCGATCTCATAGGAAAGCCCGGCGAGGACCCGCCACTCCTGGAGGAGTCGCGTCTTGCCGACGCCGGCCTCAGCAATGAGAGTGGAGATCCACCCGGAGCCACCGGTAAGGGTCGTCAACAAGGAGTTCAACGAGTCGAGCTCTGCCTCCCGGCCCAAGATGGGGGAGTCCACAGCATCTTCGACCTCGCCGACATATCGGACCACACGATGTGATGTCACCGGCAGGGACTTTCCCTTCACCTCGACCGGGCCTATCTCCTCAGTGGCGAAAGCACCGCCCGTTCTCAACAGGGTTTCGTCAGTGATCTGGACGGTCCCCGGTTGGGCGGTTTGTTCCATCCGTGCCGCCACATTGATGGCGTCGCCCAGGGCGGTGTACTCGACCCGAAGGTCGGAGCCCACCTCACCAACGACTACCAGCCCGGTGTTGACACCCACCCGAATCTGGAGGGGAATCCCCCATTCGGCTTGAACCTGCGTCGAGTAGCCGGTGATCGCTTCGAGCATCTCCAGTCCGGCTCGCAACGCCCTCACCGGGTCGTCCTCGTGCGCAATCGGGGCCCCGAAGAAAGCCAGGATCGCATCGCCCCGGAGCTGGGCGAGCGTCCCCTCATATCGATAGATGGGAGCTATCAGGTGCTCGAATGCCCCATTCATGATCTCAACCCAATCTTCCGGGTCGAACTGCTCGGCGGCGGCTGTCGAGCCGGTGACGTCGGCGAAGAGCATCGTCACTGTGCGTCGCTCGCCTTGCATCGCGTGCCCGGCGCGGGCCGATCTCATCTTGGTGAGAAGCTCTTCGGGCAGGTACCTAGACAGGTCGTCCTGGGACGCTTCCGCGGCCGCGTCGGGCTCTAGCGAAGAGCCACAGC
>CAXMPK010000103.1:0-5456 GCA_964195405.1 uncultured Acidimicrobiia bacterium | reverse complement strand
CTATGGCTTCCACCACTTTCCGATCAACGCCAAACGGGTGAAATGTAGAGCACTGGTGGCTGCATAGGTCCGGATACGCTCCCGGTCTCCAACCATTCTCAACTCCTTGGCTTGAGTGTGGTCCGGGGTGGCAACACCAATAACCATCGTCCCGGGCGGCTTCTCCAAAGGCTCAGGTCCGGCCGATCCGGTCACTGACACCACCACGTCCGCACCGAGGAGTCGTCGACCACCGTCCGCCATGGCCTCCGCCGTTTCAGTGGTCACCACCGTGGAGGTGTCGGCAACACCGAGCAACGTCTGCTTGAGCTCAGAGTGGTAAGCAACCAAACCACCCCTCACTACGGTCGACGAGCCCGGCAGAGAGGTGAGCGCGGCAGCCACCAACCCGCCCGTCATCGACTCGGCGCTGGCAATCGTGTAATCGAGATCGGCCAGCAGCCGCAGCAAAACCCGCTCGATCGTGTCATCGTCGACACCAAACACCGCGTCACCAAGGCGAGTTCGCACCTCACTTTCCATCGGGGCGATCAGGGCATCAGCCGAAACCTGATCGTCGGCTTTGGCGGTGATCCGGATCTTGATCTCGCCACCCGAAGCGAGAAAGGCCAGTGAAGGGTTGGTGGAGCTTCGATAGACATCGTCGAGCATCTCGGCCACGGCAGACTCAGATTGACCCCATGTCCGCAAGAGTCGGCTGGACAGGACTGAGGCTTTGCCGGCAGCAGCGGCCAGCCGGGGAAGCACCTCCTCCCCGAGCAGATATTCCATCTCGGCGGGCACACCAGGCACACAGAAGATCAAGGTGTCGTCATGATTGATCATCAAACCGGGTGCGGTACCTTTTGGGTTCATCAGGAGCTCTGCTCCCGCAGGGTGCTGGGCCTGACGAAGATTCGACTCCGGCATCACCCGCCCCCGACTCTCCCACCACCGTCGCAAGTGGTCCCCATAAGACTCGCTGTACTCCATCTCGAGGCCGGTAGCCGCACACACCGCCTCGCGGGTTAGATCGTCCTGGGTGGGACCAATCCCGCCGGTGATAATGACTGCGTCTGATCGACCAACCGCCAATTCGATGGCCTTGGTGAGACGGTCGTGGTTGTCCCCCACAACTTGTTGGTAATTGGAGTCGAATCCACGCTCCGCCAAGGCAGCCGCTATGTGAGAAGCATTGGTGTTCACGATCTGACCAAGCAGCAATTCTGTACCTACCGCGACGACCTCGACGATCACAGGACCATTCCCTCCATGTCGGGACCGTAGGCCCCCACATATTCCACCCTCAGCCACTCCCCCGGCTTCCCGACGTCGAGACGGACGACACCGTCGATTTCGGGGGCATGTCGGTAGGAACGAGCAATGGGAACCCCATCTTCAACCTGGTCCACGAGCACCTCGCCTTCCAGACCGAGCCAAGCTGCGTTGGCGGCAGCCGTAACCTCCTCCTGGATCGACGTGAGTCTCCTGAGACGGGTCATGATCAGCTCGCGGGGGATCTGGTCGTCCATGTCGGCAGCGGGTGTACCCGGCTCGGCCGAATAGGGGAAGAAACCGGCCCAGTCGAGGCGCGCCTGCTCCAGAAACTCCTCCAGCTCGTCCGTTTGTGCCTCGGTCTCACCCGGAAACCCCACGATGAACGAAGACCTCAACGCTGCGTCCGGTGCCAGCTCTCTAATCCTGTGAATCAGGGCCAGGTGCTTCTCGGCGTTACCGGGGCGCTTCATCCCCCGGAGCAGAGGTTGAGCAACATGTTGAAGTGATAGATCAAAGTAGGGGGCCACCTTGATATTGGATGTCATCTCGACGAGAAGACGCTCCCTTATCTCGCGTGGATGAAGATAGAGAAGTCGCATTCGGCGAAGCCCGTCCACGTCCGAAAGGAAAGTGAGCAGATCCGGGAGACCACCTGGTGCGTCTATGTCACGGCCGTATGCCGCGAGATCCTGGGCGACGAGGATCACCTCGGTCACTCCGGCGTCCGTTAATGAGATGAGCTCCTCGCGTATCTCGGTGGGCCGACGCGAGCGTTGCTTGCCTCGAATCAGGGGAATGGCACAGAACGTGCATGGTTTGTTACAGCCTTCGGCGACTTTCAAATACGCATATGGAAGACCGGTGGACGGTCGACCCGTGGCGTGCAGAATGTCCATTGCCGGACGCCGCTTCAGTTCTACCGGATGCCACTTCGTCAGGTCATCGAGAACCCCAACCAGTTCTGCGTATCGGTCGAGACCCAGCACGGCGTCGACCTCAGGAAGAGCGTCTGCGACTTCGGTACCGAAACGTTGCGCCATGCATCCGATGACGATCGAGTGTGCGCCAGCACTCTTGCGATCCTCCAATTCCAGAATGGTGTCGACCGACTCTGCCCTGGCCTCCTCGATGAAGGCGCAGGTGTTGGTCATAACGACATCAGCCGTCTCTGGAGAGTCCGCCCAGGTGTAGCCGGCCTCGGAAAGCATGGCAGTCACCTTCTCCGAATCGACCTGATTCTTGGCGCAGCCGAGGGTTGTCAGCCAGAGGGAGGGACCTGTCATCTGAACGACACTAAATGCGTCGGCAACCCAAGCTCAATGGGTGCGCGTCGCTTCTACCACTGAGAGGAGCTCGGCCGAGTCAACTGCGTCGGCGAGAGTGTTCCAGGTCGCGGTGCTAACGATGTTCTCCTCCTCGATCTCCGCACACGCCAGATAGACGGCGTCGGCAAGGGGTCCGATGTCTTGATCGACCTCAAAGGCCTGGGCAACGGAGGTGCGGGCCAGCGCCACGTCCAACCGGCCGACAGCACCTATCGCCTCCTCGGCGAAGGCCGTGGCCTTGGAGTCCATTTTCCTAGATCTCGGCGAACAGGTATCGGCGGAGAATGTCGAGCCGATCTTCCCGTGATTCGGGATGCAAATACCAAAGCAGTGCGGCAACGGTCGAAAGCAGGGGATTTCCATCCTGGGGTGTAAATGAGAACCCGATGACCTCATTGCCGTTGCGGACCGCAAGGGTGTCCAAGGGGATCACAGCCTGACTCATGAGCCGCCCGTAATAGCCGTGGTCGCGCCCGAAGGAGAAGACCTGATTGGCTGATGTCTTGTGGGTCAGTGCTATCCGAGTGTTCTCCATCAAACGGTCCTTGACCTCGTCGACGGTCATCTCCTGGTCGAGGGTCAGCGAGAAATGAAGCGAATGCATGTACTGAGTGTTCAGTTTGATCGCACTCGAATAGAGGTTGAGGTCGTAGCCGAGAGTGCTGAACAAGGCATGGGAGTCTCGGGCATGGTGTGTGCCAAAACGCTCCTCAGGGTGACCGCCGACCGTGGGGCTGGCGATGAACCCGCTGTCCTGAGAGATGTCGTTGGCCCGTCTCATACAGAGGAACCGGCCATCCTCGAGGTGATTCGTCCCATCGAGGTCCATGCCCACCGCCTTGACCAACACCGAGATGTTGTGAGTGTTGCAACTGACGATCTGGATGAATTTGTCCTCATCGGGGATGAGGGCTGCGTCATTGATGCCTCGTGCGTACATCTTGCCGAAGCCATATTCCGAGCCCTGGGCCATGTAGCCAATTGGACCGGTGGACTCGCTGTAGAACTCATCCTTGTTCTGATTACCCACCGGTGTGCAATCGACAACCACGGTGGCCCGATCGATAGCCTCGCGGGTTTCATACTTTGGGGAGTGACCCAACTCTTCGAAAGTGGCCTTACGATTGTCGTCGACACACAGAACGGCGCCACGTCGAACCAGGTCGGAGACCTTGGCCTGTTCGGTCACCAGTGGGGTTCGCTTGTGGAAGGTGACTTCTTCGATACCGAAGTGCTCTTTGTTATCCGCCAGCAGGCCGATCAGTGGCTCACCGATGGTGCCGGTACCCACGATGTGGACGATGTTCATGACAGAATGCCTCCGGAGCAGATATGTGGTCCGAGAAGGCATGGTACCTGGCTTTTCCCAACCATCGAAAGCCCGATATTTTCCAAAGAACCAGCAACACGATCGGGTTTCTCCCAGCCCTCCTTCAGATTTGCCGTGGCCTCGAGGTGCTCGCCGACTGCTAGACCAAAAGCGGGTCGGCGTCTATCTGGACCAATGACGGCCCCCTGTGGTCGAGGGCGAATCTGATGGCAGAATCGAGCTCCGACGCGTTTCCCACCCTGACCCCGCGACCACCACTCAGCTCGGCAAACTCCGCAAAGTCAGGGTTGTGGAGACTGGTCTGCCAGACGTCATACCTTGCGCCACGCTGCTCCTTGCTGATCTTCCCTAGCTCATCGTTGACCAGGAGAATCAGGGTGATATCCATCTCGTGCTTCACCGCGGTGGTGAACTCCATCGCGTACTGCCCAAAACCGCCGTCACCGGCAATGGCTATGACCTGGCGCTTGCCTCCGACGGCGGCCCACAGCCCCATGGCGGCAGGAAACGCAAACCCGATCGACCCGAGATAGCCGGACATCACCACCGATTGCTCGCTCACCTCGAAATAGCGCCCGAACGAATACGTGTTGTTGCCCACGTCGACGGCAATGGCCGCGTCGGTGTCCACCAGCCGCGACAGCGAATCGAAGATTGCCGCTGAGTTGACGCCCGCCCCGGAGTCATCGCCACGCCGACTGGCTTTCTCCTCGCGCCAGATCCCCCACCTCTCCGCCACCTCCTCCGTTCGATCCGAAAACATGTGCTCCGAAGGCATGCGGTCCTGAAGGAGACGTGCCGTGACTCCTACGTCGCCCAGAACAGGCACATCCACAGAATGGAAGCGGCCCAGTGCCATCGGATCATTGTCAATCTGGACAATGGGTTTGTACTCGGCAATCCCGGTGTGATTGGAAAACGATGCTCCAAACACCACGAGCACGTCACTCTCATTCATGAACCACGAGGCAACGGGAGTGCCACTCCGACCGAGAACACCACACCCCAGGGGGTGTGAGTCTCCTATCTGACCCTTGGCCTTGAAGGTGGTGACTATCGGAATTCCCATAGTGACGGCGCACTCGACGATGGGGGCCATATGCCGGCGAGCCCCGGCACCAACAATGAACAACGGCCTCTCGGCCTCAGAAATCATGGTCAACGCGGCTTCGAGAGATGCGGCCGGCGGTGCAATCTCCCGGGACCCGGTGCGTCCCGTTGCTGTTCCGGCCGGCCGCCGGCTCTCAATCACTTGCACCTCATCTGGAAGCATCAGATGGGCAACGTCATGTTCGACCAAAGCTGTCTTGCACGCCAGGGTCATCAACTCGGCAGCGTCACTGCCGGCGTGAACTGTCTCGCTGAATCTGGCAACGTCGGCGAAAGCCGCCTCGAGATCCATGTCCTGGAATGCGCCACGACCTTTGACACTCGACGCCACCTGGCCAGACAGGGCTAGAACCGGTGCACGGTCGGCTTTGGCATCGTAAAGGCCGGTCAGCAGGTTGGTTGATCCCGGTCCGGCAATTCCAAAACATGCCGCC
>CAXMPK010000102.1:0-1523 GCA_964195405.1 uncultured Acidimicrobiia bacterium | reverse complement strand
TGTCGATCAGCCATCTGCTTGGCTACGATTTGGCGGATGACGCGGGTTCTGCAACCTTGGCAGGTGTGACCGCACTCGCTGGCTGTATAGAGCCCCCGATTTTCTTGGACAGTGGTTTGGCTTAGAGTTTAGGGGTCCAAGGGATCGGAGGAAGCATGGGGAAGTTGGGAGAGAGCAAACCTAGAGAGGCCCCGCGGCCTGAGCGGTGGAGCGCGCAGCAGAAGACAGAAGTCATCCTGCGATTGCTGCGCGGCGAGGATCTGGGCGAAGTCAGTCGCGAGACCCAAGTGCCGGCGCACGAACTCGAGGAGTGGCGTCGAGTGTTTCTCGAGCATGGCACCCAAGGCCTGAAGCGGCGAGGCGGTGACCCAGCTGACAAGGAGCTCAACCGTACCCGAGCAAAACTCGGAGAAACGATGATGAAGATGGAGTTGATCGAAGATCTGCTCGAAAAAAGGGGGTACGGGGACGAGCTGAGGAAGCTGTTGAAGCAGGGACGCGGGTGAGTCCCACGACCGGCAAGGCGTACCCACTGACCTTGGCATGCGAGGCGTACCGGGTGCCGCGATCGACGGTCTACGCGTGGCAGAGGACTCGTAACACGCCGTCTCGACCGCTGCGCAAGCGCGGTCCGCGGACGCGTTGGAGCGACGAGGAGTTGCTGGTAGCGATTCGCGAAGTGCTTCGCACGAGTCCTTTCCTGAGCGAGGGCCATCGCAAGGTCCGTGTTCGACTTCGTCCCCTGGGGATCCGTGCGGGCAAGAATCGAGTATTGCGCTTGATGCGTGAGAACGGCCTACTCGCTCCGCATCGCCGAAGGCACGCTCGTGGTGATCGGGCCCATGCGGGCTCGATCGTGACGGAACAGCCGAACGAGTTATGGGGAGCCGATGCAACGCGGTTCTACACGCGTAAGGACGGTTGGGTCTGGTTCTTTGGCGCGATCGATCACTTCAGCCAGGACATCGTCGGCTGGCATGTGGCGAAGAAAGGCGATCGTTGGGCAGCGTTGGAGCCGATTCGGCAAGGTGTCCGTCGACACATCGGTGGCTACACCCGGACTATCGCCTTGGGACTGGGCCTGCGTCACGACTGGGGACCGCAGTACACGGCCCATCAATTTCTCGGCGAGCTACGCTGGCTGGGGATCCGGTCGACGCCAGCCTACGTCGGCGAGCCGGAGTGCAACGGCGTCATCGAGCGTTGGATTCGTACGCTGAAAGAGGAGTGTCTGTACCTTCATGACTTCGAATCGTTGGAGCAAGCTCGTGAGATCATCGGGGCTTTCATCCAACGCTACAACGAACAGTGGCTTCTCGAACGCCACGGCCATCGGACTCCGGTCGAGGTGCGGGAATCCACGCGTGGAAAGGCGGCCTGATTAGGTCGCGACTCTGTCCAAGAAACCAGGTGCTGTACAGGGTTGACCCGCAGTGACCAGCGGGCGTTGCCCAGCTCCTTCCATGCTGACAGGGCGAGGGAATCGTAGAACAGCTGTGAAACACTCGCCCGGTCTACCGGAC
>CAXMPK010000101.1:0-5886 GCA_964195405.1 uncultured Acidimicrobiia bacterium | reverse complement strand
TCAAAAAGCTCACCGGATACGCCTTCGCCTCCCCATTGAGCTCCAACCCGATGACCAGAGTCCCGGCCGACCACTCTGTGGACTCGGCGCTCCGGAACGTCGGGTTGTAGACGGGATGAATCGCATCACGAGGCAACAACTGGCGCAAACCAGCAGGTGTCGGCTCGCCCGCGCGCACAGGATCGTAGATGCCATCGGGCAGCTCCACTGGTTCCGCTCCGATCTGAGTCTGATCTGGTGGAGTCTTGGCCACCCAGAAGCCCACGGCGGCAACCAGCATGACAGCGAACAGTCCGCGCAAAGTCTTCACCACCTTTCCAACACCGCACGTCTGAGGGTTAATCCGACGTGTCGGATATCGGTCAATCGCTTGATTGCCCGCAAGGACATCGACTCGGACCTCGGAGGGCCGCAGGGCATTAGACGGCCGGTTGCTTGAGCGTTTCCAGCTCGCAGAACCCCGAAAAGCCGGGCTGTTGCTCAGCCGGTCTCTGTAGTCGGACTCGGGACCATCGGCGGACAGCAATTCGAGAGCTGGTGCCAGTCCGTTCTTAGGCCCCTCCTCGGTCAGATGGGTAGGCTCGGCTTTGAGTTGGAGGGTGTTGTCTAGGGAGCTTTGACATGGGAATTTGGAACAAGTTGCGTGGCCTTATTGGCGGCGGCAAGACGGAACGTGATGGGGGCGTCGAAGCCCATGGAGCGGGCAATTCCAAGACCGAGTTGGTGGCCCATCGGGACAATGGAGCTGCGGCGGCCATCGTCTTTGTCCACGGCTTTGGCGGTTCAGCCAACAGCACTTGGGGAGGATTCCCCGATTTCCTCGCCGCCGACGCTCGGCTGAACGAATGGGACATCTACAACCTGGGATACAACACCGGTCTCGCCCCCGACATCCTGGCCCGGGTATGGAGTGCCGACCCTTCGATAACAGAGCTGTCGCAGTTCCTGAGCGCTCAAACGTCCTCCTCGAGACTGAAGGACTATGGGGCCCTGGTGATCGTTGCTCACAGCATGGGTGGTCTCGTTGCCCAACGTGCGATTCTGGACGACGTCACTCTTAGGGGACGCCTCACCCATCTCTTCTTGTTCGGGACTCCGAGCGGTGGTCTGAGCAAAGCCTCGATGGGAAGGTTCTGGAAGAGACAGCTCAGGGACATGGCCGACGACGGAGAGTTCATCAGACTTCTCAAACAGGACCGTGACCAGCTTCTCACCGATCCAGGCTTCTGTCTGTTTGTTGTTGCTGGGGACAAGGATGAGTTCGTTCCCGACGACTCGTCGTTGGGCCCATTCCCCACAGCGGAGCTGGGCGGCGGATGTGTCGACGGCAACGGTGTCCAGAAACGTGTGGTGGCTGGCAACCATCTCGAGATAGTCAAACCCCAGAAGGCGGGGACAGGCCGTCTTCCGGTCGACATCGTGATCGAAGGCATCGTTGGCGGTGCCGCCGCCAGCGGTCCGGCAAGCTCGGCTCGGGTGGCAGTCGCTCAAGGCGATTTCCAAGAGGTGATCGACTCTTGGGGTGACCACGCCGACGAGCTCGATCAGGACGCCCTGGTCGATCTGGCTCTGGCTTACGAGTTCCGTGGAGACAAGGCCAGGGCGATGGAGATCCTCGAGACTCGACCAGAGTTGTCCACTGACGCCATGGGAGTGCTGGCAGGAAGATACAAGAGGCGTTGGCGGATGGATAGGCGTCAGGCGGACGGGGACAGGGCTCTGGAGCTGTACGCCCAGGCCTATGAGATCGCCGATGGCGCAGGCGTTCACCCACAGGCCTACTACCTGGGGGTCAACGTCGCCTTCATGCATCTCGTCTATACCAAAAGGGACGACGAGATGACCGCTATGGCCCAGGCTGTGTTGGGCCACACCGGCCAGGCTCCGGAGGATATGTGGAATCTGGCGTCCCAGGGTGAGGCTCTTCTCTACCGGGGTGACACCGAGGCCGCTCTCGCGGCATACCGTTCCGCCATCGCCAAGAAACCCGATCCCCGGCAGCTGGAGTCTATGTACAGCCAGGCGGGGGCCATCGCCGAGCACCTCGGCGACGACGAGCTCTCCTCTGCGATCGAAGAGCTTTTCGGCCGGCGCACGATGGCATCAACGGCGGGTAGCTGATGAACGCCATCGACCACTGGGGCGCTCACGCACCAGCACCTCGAGAGCTCACTGGCGACGATGAGTGGAACGTCTTTCTTTCCTACCGGTCGGTGAACCGGGCTTGGGTGCTCAATCTCTACGACGTCCTCCGTCAGCACGGCCACACCGTGTTCCTCGACCAGGTGGCGTTGAAGGCCGGTGATCAACTGACCAGAACCCTCGAGGAGGGGCTCACCAAGAGCCAGACGGGCGTTCTGGTGTGGTCGTCGGCAACTGCGGATTCAGAATGGGTGCGTCGCGAGTACGAAGCCATGGAGTCGATGGCGACCTCCAAGCAAGGATTCCAGTTTGTCCCGGTGCGGCTCGATGAGTCCGAGCTGCCCCTGTTTGCCAGAAGTCGTGTCTTCCTCGACTTCAGCGCATACCCCGACGGGCCTAACGGAGGCGAGCTGCTTCGCCTCCTGCACTCCGTGGCCGGCGAGGCCCTGAGCGAGGAAGCTGCCCGTTTCGCCAGTGAGCAGGACGAGGCGTCCCGTCGTGCCACGGCATCGGTGGACGCTGCCATTCTCAATGGTGATGGAGACCGACTGGTGAGTCTGTTTCAGGAGGGCGGTCTTCCATGGCAGACCTCGTCGGCTCTGGGAAGCAAGGCTGCGGAGGGTCTCGTGAGTATCGGCAAACGAGACGAAGCAATGGCGATGTTGACCGAAATGGAGACCCAGTTTCCCGGTGCGATCCGCCCCAAGCAGCTACATGCGCTTGCCCTGGCGAGACGGGGTGAGGACGGCGATCTCGGCGATGCCCAGACAATCCTCGGCCAGCTTTATGCCAGCAACGAACGGGATCCAGAGACCCTTGGCATTTACGGACGCACCTGGATGGACCGGTATGCAGACTCGGGTGATCCCAGACATCTCCGTCGTTCACGCGACCTCTATGTAGAGGCCTTCGAAGGAGCCAGAGACGACTACTACACGGGTATCAACGCCGCCGCCAAGAGCGTCTTGTTGGGAGACCCCAGAGAGCTCGAGGCGGCCTCGGACTACGCCCGCCGAGTTCAGGAGATCGTGGGTACCGAGCCAACCCCCGGTGACTACTGGGCAACGGCCACAGTGGGCGAAGTTTTCCTCATCCAGGGCGACTACACCAACGCCGGGCGTCTCTATGAGGCAGCGGTAGCGATGACGCCGGAATCGGTCGATTCCCATGCGTCGACCTGGACCCAGGCCCTTCGTCTGATGGCCAAGCTCCAACCCGGAGCCTATGACAGGGCACTGGTTCGTGAGGCCTTCGAGCATCTGCCCGACGGTGACGATTGAGGGCTGCTGGTCGCCATAACGCCAGGGCACGACCAGCCGCCGAGTGGGGGGAAGGCCCCACTATCGGCGAAGCCCTTCGGGTAGGGTTGTGTGGGATGCCCGGTGTCTTCATATGCTACCGCCGCGACGACAGCAGAGAAGAGGCAATCCGGGTCGCCGAGGTGCTCGGCCGCAAGTTCGGACACCGCCAAGTCTTCCTTGACATCGATGACATTGAGCTTGGCGGCCGATGGAAGGACGTCATCGACGATCGCCTGGCAAAGATCGACGCATTCGTCCCTATCATCGGACCCGACTGGATCGATGCTCGGGACCGTGAGGGGAACCTGCGTTTATTCAACGACAACGACAACGTCCGTCGCGAAATATCCCAGGCCCTGGCTTCAGGCGTGGCTGTGATCCCGGTGCTCGTTGATGGTGCTTCGATGCCGAGAAAGGACGAATTGCCTCTTGATCTGAGGCCACTGTGTGAGGTAAACGCTTTGGTCGCCAGCTCAGAGGACCTGGGTGATGAACTCGATCGGCTCGCCCGGGCTCTCAAGGATGACTTGACCGTGCGAACAGTTACGGCCAGAACTGGTGGCGCCCTGCTCTACACGTGGACCGCCTTCTTCGGATTTTTGGCCTTCACGATTCTCATGTCGATCCAGAGCTGTGTTCTATTCCCGGCCGAAGGCGAGCCGACCGAGAACCCGACGCGCCCTCTTGGGCTGGCGGTCGTCGTCGTTGTCTTTGTGGTGGCTTTCTTGCTGATCGTGATGATTCGTAGGGCGTTACGTGCACGACGAGACGCGCGACGGGTGGCGGCAACGGTAATGCTCTACCTGATCGGCCCAACACTTCTGGTCGCATCGATCTGGCTCGCCCTCACGATCGACCCCAATCCCGGTTGACCTGGGCCGCATAGGCGCACTTTGCCGGCTGACCTCTTTGCTGCTAGTCCGCTGACCAGTCAGGCGGAAGCGAGCCGCTCAGCTTCCCGCCCCAAGACCTGACGGGAGCACAGCTCAGGCTCCAACCTTTACTTGCGAACGCTGCTCGTCTTTCGTAGGAGGTCGAACCAAAAGGGCGCTCCCTGTGCGAGAGCGATGGCGGCGACGAACCACCCCAAGATGTGCCAACCATCGATGTCGTTCCGACCCTCGGTCCATCCGATAGGGAGGATCAATCCCTGGTCGATCTTGTCGACTTCCGCGCGTGCACATTCCGAAACAGCATCTTGATCCACGGGCTGGTCCTTTTCAGGTGAACAGGCCTCAACCACTGAGACCGCCTGTTCCGCAACGACGGCCCGCAAAGCGTCATCTCGGTAGAGCTCTTCGGCTGCGTCAATCACACTGACATTGAACCCGGCCGCGACGGCGAAGCCGAGAACGACCATTATCCAGCGAGTATTCCGCTTGTAGATCTGGGAAGCGAAAGCCATCCGGCTGTCAAACCACTTCCCGACTTCTTCGCGCACATTGTCAAGGCTCGCGGCGGCGTCGCTGGCAATCGGCAAGATCGATCGCTTGACCGAGTCGTCGATTTCTGAGTCGTTGACGGCTGCGCGTACGGCGTCAACGCTCGTGGCGTTTGTTCCAGCAGGCAACAAGACGTCTATGAGTGCCCGTCCGAAGTCAGTCGGTGGGATGTGGCTGAGCCGGGTCTTCGTGAAGAGATCCCCGGTCTTGCGAGGCTCTTCGAGTGATTGGATGATCGGATGGGCATAAAGTTTGTCGGTGAGTTCGGTTCCTGCCTCCGTTCCCAGATCTGGTCGTCTGTCGAATCCACCGGCGGTATCACCGTCCAACAACTGGCGGAGGGACCTCCAAAGCAATCGCGATCGACTTTCGAGCAGACGGGCTCCGCTCTCGTAGATACCCGAAACTACCAGGCTGAAAACCATGAAGATGAAGAGCAAACCGATGACAACGTCGAGTGTTCCGGAGAGATCCATATGACTCCTTTCAAGTCTCCCCGCGGCTATTCTCGGGGAGGGGTCGGTTCTGTCGAGGTGCCGTGCGAGACATCTAAGACTCTCAGTCGGTCGGGGTCGGTCACGCGGGTGAACTCACATGACCAGGCATCGCATCAGCCGGTGCTCCTTCGCATACTCCATCACTGTATGGGATGAGCATCCAGCCACTCCCTTTGCCAATGGGTCTCGATCCGAGTCTTTATCTCGTGGCCGTGCCCGACGTGTCGGTCGCTGACACGAGACCCTTTTCCCAGCTGGTCGGTTGCTCGTCTGTTCCGTAGTTGTTTATGAACCCGACGATGGAACTGTCCGAGAGATTACGTTTGCCGAGTTTGACACGGTTGCCGGAGTTCCCCTCCACGGTGTTGATCGTCACCGCCTTGCCTCGCGACATCTCAACACGGAGCACGTAGCCTATGTGTCCGGTACCAGTGAACTTGTATTTGCCCTACTCGGCTTTGGATGTCGCCATGATGAAGGCGTCGCCGGGGATCGGAACGTATT
>CAXMPK010000100.1:0-3673 GCA_964195405.1 uncultured Acidimicrobiia bacterium | reverse complement strand
GTCGCTGCGAATGCGGCCTATCTGCAGGCCTCGCTGTTCACGTCGGTTGTCGCGTTTGGCGTGGCGGGCATGGCGATGCTGATTGGCGTGCTGTTCGGACTGATCGGACTCGGCATGAAGGACGTCGACGAGCGCGTCGCTGCACTGTCAGACACGGCCTAGCCCCGGCAATTTCTGGCGAGGACTAGCTCCGACAGCACCTGCGCATGTGTGCTGCGATGTCAGGGGGTAGGGCTAGGGCGCAGGAGTAGCGGGTGGGTGCAAGAACACAACCTCGGGGTTCTCGGGGAAACTCTCGCATCCGAGCGCGGCATCGACGACCTCTTTCAACTCACCGGGAATCCACGGCGTATCGGCAAACACGCCCCGCGCCGCGGTAGCGTCGAGCTTGGCCTGAAAGTTGGTACACACCGTCTTGCCTTCGGCGAGCGCAGCCCGGTAGGCCGTCATCTCGCTGCTCTGGGAGAACTCCTGCCAGCCCACAACGGCACTCGCTTTGGTGCCCAGAGCCTCTTCGACCACGATGATCTTGGCCATCCAGTCCGAGATGAGGCGGTGCAGATCGGCAACCTCCTCAGGCGGATCGAGTCCCTCAAAGCCCTCCAAGACCTCGATCCGTAAAGGCCGAACCCGTTCCATCCATGCGTTCACGTCACTCGGCGTGGCGATCTGTTCGGCCTCAGTGAAGACCACGTCAGATTGTTGGGCTACGCGGGCCCCAATGGTGTTCATCTCATCGACGTACTCGCTCAACGACATGTCGCCACCGCCACAACCACTCGCAACGACGATGACAGCCACACAGATACCTACCCAAGCGCGACGCACAGTGTCCACCCGTGTCACCGCCGGTGCTGCACATCAGGTTAACCCGACGCTGGTGACCTCACAGAGCCGATCGGCTACTCCACCTTCCACGCCACACCGAACTCGGGAGTGCATAACCGGCATTGTGCATGCCTCCCGCACCACCAGCATGACACTGAGCCGTTACGGGCGGGTCGAGATGCAATCAGCGTTCGATGGTGCCGATCCAGTAGTGGTTGGTGTCTGTGCCCGCTCCGGCTCCTCTGATGTAGATGGCGTCAGCGCCGACGAAGACAATGCTGTGCCACTGGCTAAAGGAGATGTCTACTGGCACCCATTCATCAGCGTCGCTGGAGATCCAGATCGTTGCCGAGTCGCGGAAGCGTTCAATGTTCGGACCTCCGCGACCCCCGGGGCCGTACACCCAGAATGAGTCTCCTGCTGCGATCTGGAGCCTGGGGCCTGATTGAATCGTTGCCACGTGGGCCCAGTTGACGTTGTCGCTGCTCGCTAGCAGTCGATTCTCGTTGTCTCCTTCAACCCCCTTATCTAGGTCGTCGAAATCGAGGGGTGAATCCTCGAACATCAAGATCGTGTCACCCACCTGTGCCTTGCGCAGCTTGAGCGGCCCAGGTTCAAGTGCTTGAGAGAAACCGGGAGGGACCGCAAGCGATTCGGTCCATGACAGTGTTCCAAGACCAGGGATCACGACCGGCCCGGCTCCCACAGTGGGCGGAAGTGGTGTCTCGATGGACCTCAAAATGGCCTCTGGGTCAAATCGAAGATCAGTGACCACACTCTCGCCGTGCCCGGCGTCCTCGATACGCATGATCTCAGCGCCGTTTCGGTCGAGGACGATGAGCGGCTTAGCAGGACCTAACTCGTCCAGTTCGTCCGGATCGACCGCCCCGCCGTCGTCGTAGTAGTCCCGGAACCGTTCCGGCATGCTGCCGAACTTGTCAACAAAGAGCGCCATTCCGCCCACCGGTCTCTGCCAGACACGGGTGCCATCGGCGAGTTCGAGCGTGACCACAGCGGCGTCAAGAGGCAAACCGGCGGCCACATACAGCCTCCGAGGACCGATCGGTGCGTTCAATTCTGTATATGCGTCTAGCTCAGCAATGGCACCGCCACGACCGAAGCCGTCGATCATGAGATGTGTAGCCGAAAAGCCAGTGCCACCGCCGGACACGTCGAGTACTAGGCCGTCTGACAGCCCCGCTACGACGACGTTGCCGTCCACTTCGGTTTCGACGACCACGACGCATGTGTCGCGGTCGCATGTACCGCCATCAACCTCGGTGACTGGGCCGATCAAGGATTGCTCCACTCCTAGGGCATTTGGGTCGAATTCCAGGGCTGGAGGCGATGTACGCTCGAGCGCAGCGGCGATGTACCCCTCAACGAAGGCCGTTTCGACTTCGAGGGCGGTGAGAGTCTCCATCCCGTGCTCCGTTTCGAGGCGTTCTGCGGTGTGTCTCGTCCACGGAGTCGTGGCGAGCACAACGATTCCAGCCCCGCAGGGTGAAAGTCTTGCTCCGTCACCACATTCAGACACGACTCCGGTGAACTGCCGCCAAGCCGCCTGGTCCGGCACCGCTGACACATCAAGCACACCTGGCCAGGTCTCCACCCCCGTCACCATCTCCGCCAACCGTTCCGGCGGCAACGGTTCGCCTGGGAAAGTTGCCACCACGCTCCACGATCCTGGGCCGATGACTCCTGCACTGGACAGAACTGGACCTACAGGCGTCGTCGTCACAACCGTGTCTGATGGGGGTGTCTCTGGGTTTCTGACCAGAAGAGGGAGGGCCGCGACCAGCACAACTGTTACCACAGCGGCGGCGACCACCACCCAGATGCGGGACGGTTTGGATCTGCGACGTGGCGCCATGAGCGGGACGTCGGCGTCGAGGCGAGCAACTATCTCGGCCCATTCGATCATTTCTTGGGCCGCATCGTTCGCTTGTAAGTGAGTGCGAATGGTTGTCTCCACATGTGTGCTCATTGGTCCACTCCTAGGTCAGAACGGAGCTTTCTTAGCCCTCGCTGTTCATGGGTTTGCACCGAAGCCCGTGACAGTCCCAACAGGTCGGCCACCTCGCCTAGCGACCAGTCAAAGCCATGGACCAACCCGACCACCGTCCTCTGACGATCAGAAAGCGAAGTCCATGCCGGACCGAACCCGGGTTCAGCCCAGGGCTCGGTGAACACGACTTCATCCCGACTCAACCAACGACGCCTACCGGCCATACGCCGAGCCTTGTTCTGGCCGACCCGAAACAGATACCCCGACGGATTGTCCATGTTCTCGACACGGTCCCAATGCTCCCAGCCGTATACCAAGGCGTCGGCAGCAGCTTCACGACCCACCTCAGACCCGAACCCAGCCGTCAGGCCACGACGAAGACCAGGTTCCAAACGACGAGCGAACTCCGTGAAAGTGTCGGCAACGGTCTGTTCAGGTGGCAACAAGCCCTCCTCGGCTCACACCCTATAAGTCCACCCAACCCCGCAACTGTATGACCACCGAGCAAGAAGACTTCCCGCTCAAAGCCGGCGCAGCGCGAAGCTTCTGGACGCGTCAGTCGACCTCCTCGTCGGACACGGAGAGGACACTCTGGTCTACACCATGTAGCGAGCACCGACCCGATCAGGGATCTGGTGGTGGCCTCGGTTGGTTCGGATGGTTGTGCCCATCGTGGTCGGAAGTGTTGTGGGTGGCGGTGTGGTGTGGTCGGCAGAGGAGTGTGAGGTTGCCGAGGCTGGTGTCGCCTCCGTTGGCCCAGTGGATCAGGTGGTGGGCGTCGCACCACGATGTCGGTGCGTCACATCCGTCCCATGTGCAGCCCCGGTCGCGCTGTTC
>CAXMPK010000099.1:0-2625 GCA_964195405.1 uncultured Acidimicrobiia bacterium | reverse complement strand
ACACCCCACCCAACGACACTCCACTATGTACCCACTTTGCATCATCCACCAATGTCGCTGACGTTGCCCTAGTTGGCGAGTTCCGGCAGGACGACGGCCCCATCCGCGGTCGGCTCACATCGACCATCAGGGAGCGCATATTGCCAGATATGCGCTACCTCTGGCGGGAGCGGCCGAGCGCCATACGACCGCTACAGACCGCGCTATCGTGGTCCGCTTTCGTCTCGGTGCCGTGTCAAATTTGTCCGGAGGCGTGCGGGTTCGGACATGTATGCGTTGTAGCCGGATTCGTCAGCACGGAGGTTCGCGTGGCTCGCCAGGGGGGCGGCCTGCAGGCCGCCCCCCGAGTGTTCATGCGTGGCTAAGGAGGCTACTTCCCTGAACCTGAGCCTTGCTCTTTGAATACGTAAAGGCCGCCGTTGCGGTCCGATCCGTACAGGAACGGCGAGTTCGTCTCCTTGTACACGCCCCAGAAGTCGGTGCCCGACTCCGTGTAACGCCCGACCTCCTTCGGGTTCTTAGGATCGCTGACATCGAGTATCAGCATGCCGTCGGAGTACCAAGAGACGTAGGCCTTCACCTTGTTCCCTGTGGTCTCCACGATCACGTTATGAGACGAGTACGTCCCCGCCGGGTCGCACACAGAAGCCGACGGATCGGCGCTGCACGTGGTGTTGAACGTGCTCTCCAGCGTCGGGTTGGTCGGGTCGGAATAGTCCCAGATCCGTAGACCACTCCACACGCTGTCGGCCTGATTGTTAGCGACCACGATGGCCGCAGCACCAGCCGCTGCCGCGTTCGCTGCCTTGTCGGAGAAGAAACAATCTCCACGCCGCGCAATGGCAATATCGCCAGCCGAGATCGGGTTCTCCAAGGGGTCGCCATTACAGGCTCTGCCAATCCAGACGATATCGCCGCTAACTGAGCCGGCACCGAGCGGGTGGTTGTTGTTCACCATATCGATGACGGGGAACACGCTCCCGTTCAATGTGCCACTGGTCACCGTGAGAGCGCTGGCAGTCAACGTCCCAGCGTTGCCGGTCGGGTTGGCTTCGAGTGTGTTCCCAGAGTTGGTCGAGGTGCCGACGCCGGGAATCGTATTCAAGAACTGCAACGAACCCAAGAACGGTGTGTCGCCCTCAAAGACGGAGAAGTCCTCTTCTCCCTCGACAACAATCGTGCCGTCCTCGCTGGGCCATACCGAGTGGCTGTTGACCTCGCCGTCGATCGATCCGTCATCCGGCTCAAGTGCCACTGACACCAGGGTTGGGTCGGTCACGTCGCTGATGTCCAGCAACACCAGACCTGCATCCCAGTTCGCCAAATAGGCGCTGGTGCCATCTGCCGAAATCGTGACGTCGTGCAGGAACCTGTTTCGCGATGCGCCGAAGCCATCGAACAGGTAAGCATCCACATCGAGGATCTTGCCGAAGTCGGCCAGCGTCGCGTAGTCCTCGTTCGGGTGCGGAGACGGGAACGCAGAGAAAGCCGGTCCAATCGACTCCGCGCCCCAGAACCCGACGGGGCCGGCACCAAGGTTGGCCAGATCGAAGATCTGGAAATTCCCGAACTCCGATTCGACCGTGGCCGCTACGTAGTCGGAGCCGCCCTGGGTGAACAGGAACAGGTTGTGAACACCGAAGTCGAGGAATCCAAGGTTGTCCCTCAGGAAGGCATTTACGTCGTCCGTCTGTACATGAGCCAGATGCACCGGCGCAGTCGGGTCATCGACGTTGTAGACCTCGAAACCGCCAGGTCCTCCAGCGCACGCCTCATTAGAGTGCACCAGGATATCGCCCGAGTTCATCGATGCCGCTCTGACGTCGTTGGCGCGGCTACCGGTCGGAGATTGAATGACGGTGACGAAATTCGCCTTGTTCTTGTTCCCGACGTCCCACACCCACACGCCCGCGTCCGGGTCGCCGCCGCACGGGCTGTTGAAGGTCCCCGTATAGGCATAGCCGCCCAGTGCCCAGACGTCCGTCGTGGACCCAGCAACATCACGCGCCCCAATACCGCGGGCATCGATGTTCTTCGTAGTCTTCGCAAACGGGCCAGCACTGACCACATCCGCAGTCGCCACGTCGTGGGCTGCCAGAAGATCGCTCAGGTCGCCTGCCGGGTGCGGATGGTCGGAACCGCCATCGACGACGCCGTCATCCGGATCCGGATGCGCCAGCGCCGCCGGCGCAACCATCGCTAGGAGCAAGCCCAGAGCCCCAAACAAAGCCCAAAACGCACGTGCTCTATTCCTCATAGTTGCCACATCTCCCCTCGGCCACGCATGGCCACACAGACCCGTACGGCGCATCGAGCGCCTGTCATCAAAGCTATACGAGCAATGGCGCCAGCGCGGCACTCAACAACCACGCTGCGAACAATTCTTTCGCGCCCTCGACACAAACGCTCGCTTACACACAACAACGAAGGTCGAAGGCGGCGGAGGTCTCATGGGTCCCATCCTCACGCATCAGCACCCGCCCATATCGGCCTCATCTGAGAATCGGCCAATATTGCTCGGGCTACGGATATCGTCTTGTCGGGATGCGATGGCGGTGGTGCCACGGCCGACTTGTGGTGGCCGGATCCCAACGCAATCGGCACCTTTGCTCCCTCGCTCGACCT